>NZ_AP025245.1:321875-643750 GCF_021655615.1 Acidianus sp. HS-5 | reverse complement strand
CGATTTCATGTAAAATTTTTAGAAATTTCTAAGCGTATATGAGAGTTGTTCTTAAAGATTTTCATATAACGAATTCATAAAACATTTCTGAGGAGTTTCCTCAGGTTAAGGGAGCTCAACTCCTCTTTGACTTCGCACTTTCATCTAGATGTTTATCTAAAAACTCTATTAACAATATCGAAATTCCGTTGGAAAAATAGAGCAATTGCTACATACAGAGATTTTATCTAGTCAGACTTATAATTATAGTCTTAGATTAACATTAAATTAACAAATGGTGGGGTTAAATCCCCTTATCATACGTACTACATCTCTTGCTGTAGGCCTTTTGCTAGGGTTTATTGAGATCATAGATTTAATTGTATTATCTACTGCAGGATCTATACTAAAGTTCCACCTCATTAGCTCAGCCTTTCTAACAGCTTTTTTCACGCAATCCATGTCACCCTTCACATAACAGTCAACAGCCTCATTCATCTCGTTTAAGTCTGGTCTGTCTATCTTACGCGTTAGGAGGACGTAAGCGGTCATACCTAGTGCGAATATGTCAAAGTCAGGCCTTGCATTACCTTCGAACACGTCCGGTGGAGCATACTCAGGAGTTATTTGCTTAACCCTACCGTTTACCTTAACTGCACTGCCCAAATCTCCTAGCTTAAAGTTCACGAAATCTAGATCTGATGGATCTTCAGGCTTAACGTCAAGGAAGATATTCTGAGGCTTTACGTCCATATGTACAAAACCTTGAGAGTGAATATAGTCCAGTGCATTTGCTACTTCACAAATAGCCTTCATTACAGCCTTCTCCCATCTGGAGCTATAGAAGAACGTATCATCCTCCAATATATCCTTTAAAGTTCCACCTTCCATTAACTCCATTACTATCATAGGCGGGTTAGTTAAATACAGGTCAGTCTTATCGTTCAATATCTCTTTTATGACGAAGGAGTCAACGTTGATTGCATAAATCTTTACGATATTATCATGGTTAGAGAGATTTATTAAGCTTGAAGCCTCACTTGTGAGTTCATTAAAGTATTCTTCCGGCTTACCGCCGTAAAGTTTAAACACCTTAATAGCTACATCCTTACCTTCTACCTCACCCTTTAGTACATAGCCGTTTCCGCCTTCTCCTATTACCTTTTTAATATTATAAATGGAAAGCGTTCTATTTACCCATACTTTCGGGTCCCAGTCGTTCAGATTTGTCTTCATGAGGACTTTGGATGGAGTATGAAGCATATTCGACATAGGTATGAAGCTAACTATCTTAACTTTACCTACCTCGGCTTGTATGGTATTTACGACTGGAGTATAAGTTATACCACGGCATACAGTATCGTTAACAGTTATCATCGAGTTAGCAGTTAACTCTAGGACGTAACCTAGAACGGAATGAATACTAGGAATATATGCCTTTCCATTCACATATACTGTCGGTGGTTGGCAGTTTGAAGGTAATCTGAATATTATGGTAGCTATATTGGATTTATACTGTATATTGTGCTGTATACCACCTGATACTCTTCTTAATTTGGGGGCTGAAGTAATATTGGCATTTCCGGCAGTGTATTGTAGCGTTTCCATACTCAACGGGAGGGCTGAGGTAATATACAAAGAATTAAGCATGACAAAATCTTGTATAGAAATCCCTGCAACGATCTCAATAATTAAGTTGACTGCAATATTAAATACAATCAGTAAGATCCCCAGTCTGGTTATCATTCTTTCTCTCTTCCCGCTATACATGAGTAATAATCCAGGAATTATCCCGAGGATTGAGAAATAAGCAGTCACTACGGCAGCGAAGTATGTTAATCCAGGCTCTGTAAAGAAAACGTATATGATGGGATAGAGGTAGGTAATTAGAAAGATGTAGACAAGCGATTTAAACATTCTAGGTGAAATGTCTATAAAAAAGAACATCGTCAAAGCAACAAACCACGTTATAGCATAGATAATGAGTAAGTTTGATGAATCGTGTACGGGTAACGCTAAAGATATTGAAGCCGTCCATAAATATAAGAATATCCCAAAAAGGGCGCTAGCAATTGCTTTATTATCATTATAGCCATTCACGTTAATAATTTGTGGTATCGAGATTAAAAATTTGGATCATAATCAGGCTGATTTTCCATAAATCCAAAGCGTATAATGGTCTCTATGTCAAATACATAGGAATTCAGAGGTTAATTCGCTTGTTTATGTACTAATTATAATAGGTAATTCATGTAAAATACCAATATATATGAAATATTTCTTAATTAATTTTTAGGAAATTTATTTAAAATATACAAACTATAAGGATTTAGAACGAGTAAAATGCAGGCCAATAATAATAAATGATAGTTAGCTTTTAATTTGCTTATTACAAATTAAAAATGATTAGGATATTTCTAAATAAATTTAATAAAATAGTTATCTACATTCTTTAAAGACATAAAATCCTTAATTCTCAATCTTGTTGGAATTTATGTTTAAAACAGAGAATTCTCTAGTAAAATCGTATATTTAGAATCATATTCTGTTATAATCTATTTCTCTTAAGATTGAGCCAATTATAGAATATTTACCCTTGTTTTCTTTCATTATAAAATTATTAACTAATGACTCAAGGGCTTTACTTAGTTCTTTATCATCAACTTTGCCAGGTTTATTTCTACGCCACTCTTAATATCTTTCCATTCGTTATCTAACTTAACTATCTCCATAACTGTCAGATATAGCTGTTTATTTTGCTTATCCTCTAGAAAATGTCTGTACTCCTCGGTCATTATCTCCTTACCTTCATCTATAGCCAAGTGCATCATTAAAGCTCATCTTTCTTACAGCATAAAAATTCCCAAAAAGTGTAAGCCAACCTATAATTCCGTCAAGTTTTTCCACGACGTCTTTGCATAGATTAACCCTGGTTTCTCCATTCCCCTCCTTAGGAACTCTAAAGATTTCTCTTTTACTGACTGGCTTTAAATCCAATTTTACTGGAGGTCTGCCGTAGAGAGGAGAAGACGAAGGAGGGTTATTATATTTTTAGCAACTCCTATGTAAGTACCAGTAAACGCAAACCTTACCTTATGATTCGTTGCAAACATAGTGCAAAGGACATCCAAACACTATTTGCTAGCTTGATACAATTCTTGTACCTTATCTAAGCCTATAACAATATCTTCATCTATTGAGTTTAAAAGTTCTATTAAACTATAAACTACTTTAGTATTCTTTTTAATCTCAATTTAAGTACTATCAACAGTAAAATTTATATTAAACTTGATATTAAACTGGATTTTCTTCTTATTTATTTCAGAAATAATAAGGCTCAATAAGGAATTTAAACTCTTTCCTTCTCACGGTTTATGTAAATTCCTTTAAAACATGTTTTCTCCTTAATTCATTTATACTCGTAATAAACTAGTTTTCTCTATTTCTATCTGACAACCAATAAGTAACCAATTGTCAGAAAGAATTTGATTTAAAAAGTAGTCAAGTTCTTCATCCCCGCCGAAGAGTCCCCTTCCTCTCTTCTTTAGGGTGCAAACCAAATAGTAAACTGTATCCCCTACAATAACTGGTCATACTACAGTTAAAAGTTTGGTCTTGAATAGCTTAACACTAGCTTGATAAAATTTTATATCTTTACAAGGCTTTATAACTATGAATAATTTTTTTATTAGCTTAGGTAGAAAACTAATATGAGCTTTCAAAGTGACGTAATTGGGTTACAGAAATTAAAGGATGCTTCTCTGTGGTTTATAGTTGTTACCATACTATCTTTTATAGGAGAAATTAATAGTACACTTGCGTTAGTATTCGCAATAGTTGATTTGGCAATCCTTTTTGCAGTAGCATTACCTAAACTTAAAGATGCTTTCCGAACTTTAGCCTCAACCGGAAAGGACGTGTCAAAAGGACTTACTGGAATAAATCTAATTATTCCTGCGATAATTATTGAACTATTAGGAGGATTAATAGCAATTATGGGATTATTATCTGTTAGTCCTGGATTACTACTACTAGGTGGGGGAATTGCATTAATAGCAGCAGTAATACTATTTATAGCTTACCTACTCATAGGTTTAGTAATTTACAGTTTAGGTAACTTTTACAACATTGATATGCTTAAGATAGGCGGGATATTAATAATTATCCCGTTCATCTCCTTTATTGGTTGGATATTAACATATGTTGGAGTCGATGATGCCATTAGGAGGGCAGGAGGTGTAATTCCTCAAGCTCCAACCTTTCAACCGCAAGTTTATCAAGTAGGTATCGGAGTAATAAGAGTTGACGGAACTGCTAATATTACCCTTTACTCATCAACTGTTGTAGGCATAGTAAGCGCGTCAATAGATAATACATTATATAATACAGTGGATATTACACCTAAAACTTTGATGGTGGGAAATAATCAAGTAACCATGAGATTTATAGGAGTAACTGGACTAATTCCAGGAAATAATTATTACTTGACAATTTATTTATCTAATGGAAGTAGTATTAAGGCAATGGTAACTTGTACTGCGACATGAATATTATTAATAACGCTAATTAATTTTACATAAAATGATAATATTTTTGAAACCGCCTTCTGTAGTTAAGGTCATATAGCCTAGTATAATTCAGGTTTTCATTGCGAATTCGCTTTGTTTCTACAACGAGGGGATAATATTACTACTATGCTCGTTAAACACTAGTGCTTTCAAAAAGTTTACAGCCTTAGACAAAGGGATGTAACATTAAATCATAGTCTAATAACTTTTCCAAAATACTAACGTTAGTGTAATAATTTAATTGAATATCTCTTTTATAATTCTCTATTATTCCAATTAGCAATGGATCCGTGAATCGTCCAGTCTATGGCCTTTCACTTCCGGTAATCTCATAAACAATTTAAATTTGGTAAGAAAATAACTAACATGTGAGCAGTGAAAACATCGTAGAAAGCATTATAAAAAATCCACAGCTCTTATCAATGCTAGCTGATAAAGTATATGAGAAACTAAAAGATGAGATTGTAATAAAGAAGCTTGAGGAAAATACTGCAAGCATAAAATTCTTACAAGAGACAATAAAGTCGTTACAAGAAGAGGTGAAGAAGCACACAGAGGCGATCACGTCGTTACAAGAGGAGATGAAAAACACGGTTAGTCAATCACATCTTTGGAGGAGGCTGTGAAATCACTACAAGAAGAAGTGAAGAGGCAAGGTGAGGCCATAGCTTCATTACAAGAAGCAGTAAAATCATTGCAGGAGACTGTAAATAAACACTCTGAAGCAATTGCATCACTCCAAGAGGAGGTTAAAAAGCACGGTCAAGCGATTATAGCTTTACAGGAGGCTGTAAAGAAATTAAGCGAGGCAGTAGCAGGACTTAGGAAAGAGCAGAAAAGGCTGTCCATTGAAATAGGGAGCTTTACGAGGAGGGCAGGAAGAGGAATGGAGAGGGCAATGTTAAACCTTTATAAGAAAGCTTTACAACTCCACGGCGCAGACCCTAAGAGGGTAGTACACGGCAAAGTTACAGACACACAAGGGGTAATAGAAAAAGGGAGAATATTTGAGGTCGATTTTTACGAAACAGACGACTACGTTTACGTATTTGAAATAAAGAACTATGCGGACGAAGATACTGTAGACCAGATATTTATTAGGAAGAAGTTATTCTCTGCACTTTACAATAAACCCCTAAAGGTCTTCGTTGTCGCCAATTATATTGATAAGGAAGTTAAGGAGGAGTTAGAAAAGGAAGGCGTTGAAATAATTGCCTCTTACGTAGTAGAAGATTAAATAAGATATTACTTACTATTAATCTAACGTTCACATTTGGTTTCTATTTGCTACTGTAGACAGCCGGAATATCTAAAAGAACCCACAAATGTCTTATAAAAAATAAGACCATAATTACTTTTTAATCTTCTCAATTTCCTTAATCATCTCTTCTTTTTCACTATTCTCCTCTTTTCCATAGCTTTTCCATCTCATTAACTTCCTATCTAGGCAAAGGTTCTACAGTTGCTGAGAAGTTTAGTAATCTTCAAATATTTATAAAAATGGGGTTCAAGAGACGGAAAACTTTGCCGTTTACGGTAAACCCAAAATCAATCAGCAAATTCAATGAAAAGTCTTCATATTTTTCTTTATAAATAAGGAATATACGTCATTATGCTCATAGTAAAGAGTGTTAAGAATAATGTATCGATAGTCGGCGTAAATAAAGCAGATTTCGTTATTTTTATCATATTATTTTCTAATATCGTGATGATATTCCTCAATTCACTTGTGGAAATATAAAAGATCTAACATCACGCTTAGAAATTTCTAAAAATTTTCATAAAATCAATGAGTATGGACAATAATTTTGTTAGGATACAAATTATAAATTTAGTTTCAATTAACAAATGAATGAAATTGTTGTCCACACTCAAATCAATTACCCAATCACACTAAATTTTATAGACCATTATTAGCCGACAGAAATTATTTTTACAATCAGATTTTGGGTTTACCATTTACGGTTAGGTGTAAAAAGTTAAAAATGCAAGTGATATTTAAGCTTTAGTAATTACAGATTGAAGAATTACGCTTGTAGAATCGTTTATTATAACCTTTTCAGTTATTTGAAGAACTTTTTCAAATAGAATAGCATCTTTTAAACCGTAAGAAAATAACTCCCACCAAATGTGTGAAAAGTAATCTGCAACTTGTAACGGTGAATATAATGGAGTTAAAGATCTAGACGAAGTAATTTTTACGTTCTTTTTAACAAGTTTTGTTAGAACTTTATCAAATATTTCATTATCGTAACATAAAAGGACTTGCTCGCAACTTTAGATAATAAGGCTAGCAATTTCCTCTTAATTTCATTTCTATCTAGTAATACTATAACTCTTCCTTTAACATTATATTTTATTAAAGAATCCAAAAATACTTCCCTCACTCTTTTATCGTCATGATAAGCGTGGAATACGTAATTTTGCTTATTAATGGTTTTCCTAGCCTCATCAACTGCTTTTCCTATATTACTTTTCTCTATTGAAGAGCTATCGTCTGAAATTACGTAACCTATAACATAAGGTGATGTAACGTCATGGTCTCCGGAAGTATCTATACCTAGAAAGTGCATAAAACTTTTATTAAGTATAAAGATATATATTGTTGATGACGATGAAGCGGAACCTCCTGTGTATGCAGGGGGATGATGTGGAGGATTATCCATAATCTCCTAATTTTATATATTAAGATCTAATCTTTATCTCAATGCAAAGGTTTAAGATCTTCGCCTACAGCTGGGTAATAACTTTCCTACAACTACTCTTCCGCTCAGCCTGGGGTATCATATCAGTTCCGGTGGCAATGGAATTCCACTTAACTTCAGTACAAATCGGTTTAGTCTTAACCTTGTTTTACGTAGGTTACGTAATATCTTCAACGCCTTGGGGATTATTTATCGACAGTCACGGAGTAAGACATGCGATCCTCATTTCCTCCTTATCCTCATCATTCATAATTCTTCTCATATTCCTCTTCCCCTCTTACGACGTAATTTTAATATCATACTTGTTAGCCGGCTTTCTGGTCTCTGCACTATTTCCTTCATCAGTAAAAATCGTTTCTGTAAAACTCTCTCCACTTTACTTTTACCTAGGAATACTTGAGAGCTCTGCACCATTTGCAGTACTCTTACTCAGCTTAATTTCCGGTCTGCTTTATGAATACTGGAGAATATTTTACCTCCTACTTTTCGTAAGTCTGCTCTCGGTGTTCTTCATAACGTTATTCATGGAAGAAGAATACGCAAGCAGGAAAAGGAGGGAAATGAGACTACTGTTCACTAAGGCAATAATCCTTTCTATCCTAGTAAGGTCTGGAGAAATGTGGATCTCATGGGGGACTACAGCTTGGTTATTTCCCTTTCTAGTTTTATACTTCCACTTTAGTTGTTCTTCCTTGATTTTCCTTCTTTTCTCCTTAGGTCTAGTTTCATCTACAGCAGTTTCAAGCAAACTTCCAGGCTTAATAGGGGAAAAGAAAGTAGTTCAGCTTTCCCTGTTCCTTTACATTCTCTTACTCTTTCTCCTCTTCCTATCTAGGATAGTCTGGTTATCCTTCTTCCTTGGAGTTTTCTCATTTTCCTTTAGGTCTCCCACAGATTCAATGATAGTAAAATTTGCCGGGAAAGAAAACTCTAGCAGTTCCATAGGCATTGCAAATACAATTTCACAAGTAGGTTCTCTATTGGCTCCAGTGAGTATAGGCCTTGCAGTAAAGTTTTCCCCAGTGCTAGGAATTTTCACTCTCTCAGGAGGGGCTTTTCTTTCCTTAGCTGTCTCATTTTTAATTTAATGTCAGAACGCAGGCCTCTCTTCACCGCTCATTATTGCTGTAGATTCTTCATCCCATATAAAAAGAGGTTACTCAATTTAAAAAAAGGTATCTAAATGGGACACGGAGAAAAATATTTTAGTAAATTATTTATTTAAAAATATTATGGAAGAGAAGGAAATTGTCCTCAAAGCCTTAGAAAAAGTAGATAAATGGTACGTCCAGCTTGCAGGAATTAAAGGAGAAGAGCTCCTCATTGTATCACAGAAGGAAGTTCCAAGGGAAATAGAAGTTGATGAGATCAAATTTTCAGTCAAGCATTATTCTCCGGATGAATATCTAAAGGCAATAAGTGAGGATGAGGATGAATTTCGGTCTTATCATGTTTATTACTTCGTGAAAATGTACATGAGGAAAGTCCTCGATTTGTTAGCTTACCTTGAGGTAAACAAATTCAGGATAGATGAGAAGGATCTATTATGAGGAAAGTGCTGAAGTTAAAACTGTTAAAATTCAATTCTAGTCAAAATTTATATAGTATGTAACAAAGTTACCCATATGAAGTTAGGTTCTGAATGGTTCCCCATGGTAATAGGTACTTTCGCTTTATCCTTAATAAGTTGGATGAACTCTGTAATTTTCAATAGTCCACTGCTCTTTAACATAGGTAAGGTAATTTACTTTATAGCATTAATACTATTTATCGTAATATTAACAGGCTGGATTTCAAGAGAAATAACGAACTGGAGGGAAGATATGGAAAATCTTAACAGGGTAAGTTTCACAGCGTTCCTAGGAGTTATCCTGTTCATTGCAGGGTTCTTTTTCCTTACTTATGTGGAAATAAATTACGAAGTGGCTTATTCACTTTTAGTAGTGTACTTTATAGGTTATGCTATAGTATTTTCCGTTAATATATACTTAGGGTATAAACTCTTCACGAAGGATGTGAAGCAAAGTGACATATCTTATGCACTTTTGGTTCCTTCAATAGCACTTTCAGCTAATGTAATATTAAGTGCGCCTTTATTACCTCCTTCATTCCCATATATAAACGAGTTCTTCAGTAAAATAGCATATTTTATAATGTTGTTTTCCGTAGGGATAACATTCTTCCAGGTTATATTCATAGGAAGCATAGCATTCCTTTCGCACATTATATACAAAGGAAGCTCTGCAACTATAATGATACCTGTGGGAGCAGCAAGCGTCTTGGCAATAAATATCCTTGTCTTTCCATCATATAACTACTTAAACTTCTTCTATTTCCCGCAAAAGTTTGCAATAACTTTAGCAATATTCCTCTGGGGGTTTGAAATTTGGAACTCATTAGTTGCGCTAATAATTGCGGTAAAACATGTAAAGGACAGACCTTCACTTACTACATGGGCTTACGTATTCCCATTAGCAATTTCTTCATTTGCCGACTTTATGCTATATCAAGAGACTTCCTTAGCTGTCTTTGAGTTCACAACAATAGCTTTTTCAATAGCAATAATCCTGCTTTATGTGTATTCACTGAGGAACACAATCAGCATCATAAGATCGCCCACATCATAGTCTTACTGATATTCTGAAAGTAAAGTCCATAGTTTCACCTTCCTTAAGCGTGGCAAGTCCTATCTCGTTATGAAATGCGTCAGGAGCACCGCTCATTGGCTCTACTGCTACAGCACTCGGTTGTCCAGTGTATATTTGAACGAAATCCATGTTTTCCTTTTCTATTGTAACTTTAGAATACTCAGAGAATAAGGTTACATTTCCCTTGAGTAAAAAGCAGTCATCGTATTCTCTCTGGGTTATTGTGAAATCCTCCATTTCTCCGGTAGGTATCTTATCCTTCATTATTAGCCTCTTTGCTCTATCTGGAAAAATCCTCCAGTTTCCCCTAACTATGAAGTATGGATGTGCACCCACAACAAGCGGTGCATCGCTCCCTTCGTTCTTTATACTAATAGCTGTAGTTAAGGAGGAAGAATCTAGCAGATATCTGACTTTTATGAATAAAGGAGAAGGATATCCTTGATCTTTAAGGTATAAAGAGAGAGTTACTTCGTCGTTCTTTAAGCTTTCAATGTCCCAGACTTTATCCCTAACTAGACCATGTATGGCGTTTCCTTCAGAGTTCTTAGGAAGCTCGTATTTTTTACCTCTCCAGCAGTACTCTCCTCCTTTTATCCTATTGGCAAAAGGAATTAAAAGAGCCATTCCTCCCCTTGTCTGCCTTTCTCTCCCTTCCAGTAAAACGTCTCTTGAGTTAACTTTGAACGAATATAAGTAAGCACCTCTCTCTAGAATTTCCGCCTCTGTGTCCCCTTTTTGGATGTGCATATATTATGATCACTTTATGGATAAAAAAATTTATAGTATAACCTCTAGGAGTTCCATATAACAAACAGAAAGTAAATGCTTTGCAGTATACTTCATTTTTGTCAAAATTGACGTAAAACTTGCTTTTAATGTAACAAGATTTTGAATTTATACTTGGTTATACCTTAAAGGTCAAGGTAGTGCATTATATGTAATAACACTGTATGCACGCATAATTCCTACCCACAAAGTTAGGTGTTTTGCGTATGCCCTTGACCTTCAGAGTCTGACCAAGTATAATGGAGTTAATAGCTGGGAAAATTAAAGTATACAACAAAGCAGGAAATAAAAATTTCACACTGAGCGTGAACGACTTAAAATCTTTTCAATTCAAAATTAGCTAAAATATAACAATTTACAGAGAAATGTAAAAATTAATGGTAGTCCAAACCTTAAGTCATTTTCTACTCTTTATCACATTATTACTTACTATCCTAAATTCCTTAGGAGGCTTAGGGAATAAAGCGTCATAATTAAGCTTCAGTCCTATTGCAGTTATTGGGGGTAGTAAAATGTAGGCTAGAAAGAGTGCAGTATCTCCTATAGGCAGAAATAATAAGGAGTTCGCTGCAGGAATTACAGTAGTCAAGAGAATAGGTATCGATATGCAACAACTACCTCCACCTATTATCCCCAAAAGAGGTGCAATGAGTATTACTTTAGCCCTTTTCATTCTTGAGGAGATTTCAAGTACCCTCATTATATTCCCCGTAACTAGGATAGCTATGATTAAGCCCATTACCATTGCGTATAATGAGAGCTCAAAGTAGTAATTTGGAGGAAACCCTCCAGCTATTGCAGGGTTGAATACTAAATTCATTGCTGCAGTGTATAAAGTTTCAGGATATAGCGGAGTGAAAGAGAATGTAATGAAAGGAGATGTCACTGTGAATAAGATTCCGTATAGTCCTGTAAGTAACCTCTCTAGCACTATACTGTAAACTACATAATGCACCGACAAATAGGAAAAGAATATTGCTAAAGCTAACTTACCTTTCTTCAAATAGTGGAGAGGTCTCCTAAGTATCGTCTTTAATAAGAACAAGAGTAGGGAAGACCAGAATATTATATTCCCTACCACGGAATATAAGAAATAGTCTGGAGAAGTAGGAGAAATATAAATTATGAAAAATCCAGCTAACATAAGGAGAAGATATCTACTAATAATAAAAAAATAATTAACTTTCATTTAAGCTCACGAAGGTGGATGGAAGCTTATTGGGGCAAACGTTAGTCTAGCTTTAGTCTCATCTGATACTGTCCCTATCTTCTTTATATTTACCCAGCTCCACTTGACCATCTGGTTGTCAGTTACTGGATCTACTGTTGGAGTAGTTGTGTTATTAGCTCCGGGCTTAACTTCGAAAGCCATTGCTATGAATAACTGACCAGGAGGCACTGTACCGGACTTCCATACTATTGCGTCTACAGAACCGTAATCGTTATACAATTCCACAATATCTCCGTTGTCCAAGCCTTCGTTCTGTGCGTCAGTTTCACTCATCATCACTATTGGATAAGGAAGCCTCTGTAAGATTTCCGGTATTTGGTAGTCTATCCATCCAGACTGGAATATTATGTTCCACCTTCCGTTATTCAACCAGTACTTGTATTTACCTACTAGGCTAGCTGGGTATCCGAAGATTCCTACATAAGGCGTCGGGAACGGGTTGAAGCCATTAATTACGTAAGGTAATAGATCGTTCCAGCTGTAGCCGAACATAGATTGTAAGTCGTTAATACTTACGTACTCCACGTTTCTAGTTATTAACGGTAAGCTTATTGTCTGACCAGAGGGAGTAGTACCTACAGTAATTGCTTGGTTCGGATTAATTGTAACTTCTTCAACTCTCAATTTTCCGCTAATTGCGGGCTCTGCATAGTTTACCAGACCGTAAAGGGTAAAGCTTCCGTCGGAGTTTGTAGTCTTTCCTAGGATTGGTAATTGTACGCCTATAGTTCTTGCGGCCTGTAAATCATTCAGATCTATTTGAGCCCATCCTGGAGCCCAGTGAGGTACTACGTATCCGTAGGGCCAGGATTTGAAGTTAGTGGGTCCGTTAGCGACATAATAGTTCCATAGGTCATTATAAATATTAAACCAGTTATAGTCATAATAGAATTCCGAATAGCTACTTAGCGTTGTTAAGGACAACGGTTGTGATGGCGGTGTCTTCATATTGGCACTCAATGAATTCCATATCTGGTTAAATGCTTGATATATCCTTTGTGCCTGCTGAGAGTTCTGGTTTCCTTCTGCTGTGTATAACTGGTAAATCTCATAAGCTATCATTGCATAAATCCAAGGATCTGGCATTGCACTACCTGGTGGAGAGTGGTAAACTTGGTCTAATCTGAGTCTCCTATCGTGACCATCCCACCTAATTTCATAAGTCTCGCCGTGGTTTGATGCAGAAGGTAATAGCAAGTGAGCAGCTCTCTCAAAAATTCCGTTTTGGTTAAGTATTATATCGTTACCTACTACGAATAATGCTCCAGGAACTGCGTTGGATCCACTCAAACATGAAATTACTGCATTAGCATATGTGTCTGGGTCTGGGAAGTTAGGTAATGGCGCTCCTACATTCTGGGTATTGAATTGCCCGCTGAGTATCTGCGAATTAGTATTTGACGAAGGTATTCCTAAGTTGATTGTGTTCTCTACGCATTCCTGTAGTAGATGTGCTCTATTATCAATTACTTGGCTCAACTTCTCACCACTCATTGTTAGTTTATAAGGATTGGTAGTGAATACCCATAGTACCTTACCGTAACCGCTATAGATTAGGTAGTCTATTACTGGATTGTCTTGATATACTTGAGGTACTAAAGTCGAAGTGTATTGACTATAGAAGTTCTTTATGTATTCAGCTATTGCTGGTCCAGTGACTGTTTGACCTTGTGCTTGCAACTGCTGAGGGACGTATTCGTGCATCTGAATCCAGTAGTTCCTAGACGCATTAAGGTTAGAAGACCACGGAGGAGGTGGAGGTAATGGGAATGCCGCACCTCTCTGGTGCCCGAAGCCTGTTGAAACTCCACAACCTGGCCTTCCAGATAAGGCTCCACTGATTATCCCTAAGTTAGCTATTGCGTATATTGGAGTATAATTAGCAGACCATATTACTCCCTTCTCAAACTCCACTAAAGTCCTCTTATAGAACGTCTGTCCACTACTGCTAGTTTTGGGTGCTGCAATAATATCTCCTATTAACTGTATAACGCTTTGAGATACTCCAGTTATTTGAGAAGCTTCAGATAACCAATCGCTTAGTGACTTTGACTGTAGGTATTGTAGATAGTATTCGTAAGTATTGTCATTAAAGTTAAAGCCGTATTGACTCGCGTTCTTGTACATATTAATGAAGTTATTAACTACGTCTGGGTAAGTATAATAAATATAAGCAGCAATCGCGTTAGCTAATTCAGAGTCGGTTCCTGCATTAACTTGAGCGAACACTACGTATTGATGAGCTGGATTATACTGTCCATTATATACTGTACCAGCTGTAACGTCATATCCCTGCATTGCGTCCTGTACGCTAACTCCTAACTTAGCAGTTACCGCTTTGACAGTCTCTGAAGGTCTTGCCTCTACTATGATAATGTTAGCTGGGTATGCGGGTTCACCGCTCTCGAACCAAGCTTGTTTTCTATCTATAGTTGTCCCGGTTATGTTATCGAATATGTGCTGGATTAAGTTAACAGTAGAAGTTGAATACTCGTTTATTCCCCATAGGATTAGGTTGTCAGCAATCGTTATATCTAACATGCTTGCAGTGTCAGTACCGTTTCCGTTAGTTGCCTCTTCTAAGGCGTCTTGCGTAAACGAGAAAGCAACTTGATAGTGGAACCTCACAAAAGGCGTTGCTAATCCCATGTGGATTAATAATCCCGGCATTAAGTTGCTGAAGACTCCTCCTCCCTGTCCTCCTCCGTGGTCTGCTCTTATTGCTAGGACTTGAACTGCTGCAGGACCTACTGGATACTGAAAAGTCTCGTTATCCATGTAGTACTTAAGCACTTTGGCTGCAACTTTAATTGCATAACTCCATCCTACTGGTTGTAAGCTACCGTTCCATCTTATCATAGGAGTTTTTATTCTAGATTGATATACTGCAAATCCTGAAGCAACGTCACTGTATGGGCTCCAGTTCCTCTGTGCGTTCCTTCCTCCTCTAGTAGAGTAATTGCCCTCGTTTACTGGGCATTCTGAGCTTGGAATTTCTTCTATCCATACTTCTTCCCATGTCTGTGTGTTTGGATTATATCTCATAGTCCTAGTTACCATTCCTTCTCCTATCCATGGAGTCCCGGTCAGTGCAGATAGTGATGTGAGAGGTGATGTATAATCCGCCTGGTATGATTGTAGACTCCTTGGTTTACCGTTTACTGTGAAGACGTAGTCTATGAAATTGTACTGTATCCCGTTCTGTCCTCCTTTTGGTTGACCTTCCTGTCCTACTGGGAATACAAATATGTCGTATCCACAGCCTACGTTACAGAACCTACAAGTAGCGAAATACCTCTCTGCAGAAGTAGGAGGTAATGGGACTTTTCTATTTGGTACTGCACTATATTGAGTAGAGGAACTACTGCTCATGAGCTACCACCCGATGTAGTGCCTTGTAATACGTTATTGTATGCACCGTAAACTAGCCTATTAAAGCCTAGTGCGTAAATTGTTCCTGTGCTTTCCTCATATTCTAAGATAAGCTGTGCTAAGTATTGGTTAGGATGTCCTATCACTTGCATTCCTCCTTTAGTTATATCATACTGTGAGAAGTGTTCTGGACATAATAAACAATTTGTGGCTGAATCATAAATTAATGGATATCCCATATGAGCACAGTATCCGCTGAAGCCTACTATATCATTATTAGGACCTACTCCTCCTATTGAAGGTACTCCCGTTTTAACTAAGATGACAGGATAGCCCATGTAAGTAGTCGATTTCGTAGTTCCTGCAGTTGGGAAATCGCTAACGCTTGCGATTGCAGTCTTTATGTATTTTTCTACTTGTGTTACCGTTTGTGTTACCGTCTTTGTAACGACTTCTTTTGTTACTTCAGGTTTTACTACAGACTTTTCTAATAATTTAGGAAAAGCTTGGCTTCCAATTACAATTCCTGCAGCAAGACCAGCTACTGCTGCTCCTCCACCAATTATTATAGCCCTTCTATCTGGATCCGGTGCTTTGCCCTCATTCTTTTTCTTTTCCTCACCCGACATGGTTAATCACTTTTATCATGTACAATTTAGTTAAAAAAATGGTAAAAAGTCTACATATATATGTTCAAGTACGCATATTTATTTTTATAAAAAATATAAAATTTTTTAATTTTGAAACATTTTTAAGTTAGCTATATAACACTTAATTAACGAAATAATAATAATGATGATGAGGACAAGAATCATTATCGCAATAGCACTGTTTCTATTATCAATCATTACCTACTATGCATCGTTTAACAGAAGCCTTATCTTCACGACTTCAGCAATTTCCTCCCTCTCATTTTGGTTTGCAGTGTTACTTCTAATACCTAACAGATTTTTCAAACTCGTCCTAAATGTTAAGAGGGCTAAAGCCTACTGGATATCTTTAGGACTGTACTTGTTCTTCCATGTCACGCTTTACGGCTTCTTTTACGGGATAATTTTAGGGTTAGACATTTTCATCCCCGTAGTTACTGTAAACTATGGAGTAGGAATACCGCCGTCTTCTATCCTACTCTTTCCATACTGGGAATCATTAAGTCCTGCAATAAACATAATCCTCCTAGGTTACGAGGACGTGATTTCCCCATTTATAACTTTTATAGGAGTAATATTAGCTTTGTTGCTTGCTGCAAATATAGAGAAAATCTTAGAGTTAAAAAGAGAAGTAAGCAGGAGAAAGGCTAGTGCTGTACTTATAGGCGCTCCATTAATAGGTGTCGTTTCTGGAACTTCATGTTGCCTTTCCTTACCTAGTATAATTATATACTTCGTTGCATTAGATTTAGGAGTAGTATTTTCCGTATTACCTATCTTAGCATCTCCGGTTTATTTCGCTTTCGTTTGGTACGGATTACCGATAGGTTCAGTGTTTTTACTTCTAGAGAATCTGATAGAGATGAACAAGGTTTTACGAAAGCTGAGTAAAAGGAAATGTCAAGTTAAATAATGAAAAGTTTGTTTAAAAGAAAAGTTATGAAGATTAACATATGAAAAATTTTATTATACGTTTCTATGTTAAATGTACTTAATGAACAAAGCCGTATCTACTTCCGTGGTAATAGTAGTAGCAATAGCATTAATTCTAGTGGCAGTGGCTGGATACTATTTAGCTACTAGGGCACCTATCAAAGTAGGAACCACTACTGCACCGCCAAGTACTATCTCAACAGTTACACAATCTACTACAACTCCAGTTACAACAACTACGCCAGTAACCACGTCTAAGCTGCCTCCTGGAGCAAAGCCGTTAGCATATAATCCTTCTACTCATACTGTGTATTTGTATATTTCTACTTGGGATAATGCTACGGTTTATAATTTTAATGGTACTAGTGGTGGTGAGTTGCATCTCTACATTCCTGCTGGGTGGACTGTTGATGTTGTTTATACTAATTATGAGCCTATAGACCATAACTTCATTATTGTTAAGAACAGTACTGCAACACCGAGTTGTAGCATAATACCAGCAAAGGAAATTCTATTATTCGCGGGAGTAACTTCCAGTGACTACTTCGATTCCGGAGTATCGTCAGGAGGATCAGCGACTGGGTCAATAACTCTATCACCAGGATACTACTGGTTCGCGTGCGGTTACGAAGACCACGCAGAAAGCGGAATGTGGGGAGTAATAGAATGCTCATCATCAATAACACAACCATATTACGAAGTAACTAACGAAGAAACAGAAGACGAAGAAGAAGAACAAGAAGAATAACACTACGCTTATAAAGAAAAACATTTTTTAATCCATCACTACTTTTCAACTTTTATTTTTAAAAGTCAATAGATTATTATGAAGGGTTATTTCATTTCTCATGGATCTCCTCTCTTATTAATAGAAGATAATAAATGGAAGGAAACACTACACAACATAGGGAAAAAGATAAGAGAAGAACTAGACCCTAGCACTGTAATAGTGATAAGCCCACATTTCTTTTCTTGGACGGGGAAATTCTTAATAGAAACTCAAGAAAAATTGGAATGTATACAAGACTATTATGGATTTCCAGAAGAAACATACAAGTATTGTTATTCTGCAGAGAATGACTTAAATATGGTGAATAAATTACTCTCTACCGGTCTTTTTACTCCAGACAATAACTGGGGTCTAGATCACGGTGCATGGATTCCGCTCTATTATATGTTTCCAGAAGGAATAAAAGTTGTAACAATCTCGATAACGGATAAATCTCCTGAGGAACATTATAAAATCGGGGAAGCTATAGGTAAAGTGATAGACGACAAGACTATAATTATTGGTACTGGATCTCCTACTCATAGGCTTGATCTATACTACTTTAACGTAACTCCTAAAGAAAGCAAATTCGATGCATTACTAAAGGACCTCTTGCTTAGAGGCGACTTTGAAGGTATCATGAAACTGGAAAATACTAAAGATTGGAAAGCATCACAACCTGAAGGGTTTTTGAGGCCTTTATATGTAGTTATGGGCGCAATAAAGCCAGAGAAAGCTAGCGTAATAGATTATTCCGTACCTTGGCCTGGAGTGAGTATGATAGCTGTCGAACTGTCTAGGGAGTAGTTTATTTATTATGTATATAATAAAATACATGATTATTCAAAACTTTTTTACAAAATTCATGTATATATCGTAAATTTTAAAATCTATAAAAATAAGTCTATCATATGAAAGAGGTATTTGAAAGATTTAGGAAAAACCTCGAGCTTTATAACAAGATGGGGTTAAATCCGCTCTCGCTGGCTACGGGCTGTGCAGTAAAAGTAGATTTAATAGATACTGTTTACCCTGCGATAGAGAAAATAAAGGAAAAACTACAAAATATTGAGATAATGCCAAGAGAAGATGCAGATATCTTTGTCACTAGGAAGACGATAGAATTAAAGAGAGTTATTGGCGAAGGTGCTTTTGATGCTGATAGGGGAGTAAGCTTAATTCAGGTTAACCAAGAAACTGCGGGAAATCCAGAGAAGTTTGCTGACTTTCTCTTGAGGGCATATTCCTCAATAAGAAGCAAGAGGAAGATAACAATAGGTAAAGGGCATTCTATCGTGACCACAATACCTAAAGCAGAGGTAGCAGTCCTAGATTTGATGAGGTTAGACGGAGAGAATATAAATTCGTACACCTTAGCAAACAACGACACAATACAGATTGTTGACCCTCTAGAAGACCCTGGATCACAGATGCAGGTAGACGTTGCAGTATCAAATTCTCTTAACGATTTATTTACTAAGGGGGCTTTTAAGAACTTAAGGATGATGCCTTTGTTTGATGCTCCTGATCTGGAGTTAAAGGAGAGGATAATGAAGAATTACGAGAACTACTCCAAGGAATATGGCCTAACCTTAATTAATGAAGTTCAACCAAACACTGGAAGTTTAATGTTGGGGGCAACAGTCTTAGGAGAATCAGACCACGAGTTACCAACGTACTATTCCAAAGTTGAAGAAGGAGACGAAATTATAGTTACCCGTCCCATAGGTGAGCTTGCACCAATTAATGTTTATCTATGGATTTTAGTAGTTCCGGAAGTTATGGACTTAATGGAGAGTAAAGGAATTTCATTCAGTAGGCTAGAGAGAGTAAAGGCTGAGGTAATAGAGCAGATGAGGAAACCAAACTTCTCTACAGCTAAAGTTATCTATAACTATTTGCCAGAGTTTGGTAAGGAGTTTGACAGAGATAACCATATTACTATGACTACAGACGTTACTGGACCAGGGATATTCGTTGTGAAGGAATTTGCAGAAAAGGCAGGAGTAGACGTTAAGCTAGAGAAAATCCCCGTTATAGACGAGGATATTGCAGAGTTTGCAACTGAAGGGTTCATAATACCTAATTCCACTGCGGGGACTAACGGAGGTATGATAATATTCTGCAGTAAGAAGATCTCAGACGAAATAATGGAGGATTTACAAAAAGAGGGACTTAAGCCAGAAAAGATAGGTAGAGTTTTAGGTAAGGGACAAGGAGTAGTACACGTAAACAAGGATGTTGAAAGGTTCATTCATAGAAAAAATGTATTATCTAACTTTAAAATAGATTAAATATACATCACTACTCCTCCGTAAACTTCCTCAAGGAAAGTTTCCGCTCCTTTTATATCGTCTACTATGTCCACAAAATCTTCTTTTTTAACATTATAAAAAGCTGAAGCTACCGGACAGGCATAAATTTTGAAAGAATCCTTGTAGTCCGTCTTTAGTTGTTTTAAGAATGAATACCAATCCTTAAGTTGTCCAGCTTTAACTGCGCTTTCAACGTTTTTTAAGAATTGCTCCGTGTAAGGAGAGTAAAACTCTGGCCTTATCGTCATTTCTAATCCTTGAGTATTTAGTCTTGGCAAAACGTCTTTTCTGAAGGCTATTACTCCTTCATTGACTAGATGCACTGTTACATCCCATCCTGCCGCTAAAGCTGCTCCGCCATATATTGCTACGCAACATATCCTATTTGACGCTCCAGATGCGAAAACTAGACCCAATTTTCTTTTTGATTCCATAAAAATCTTTATCTTCCTTAAATAATTAAATCTTATGATTTATGCAAGATTAAGCTGTAGGCTCTGTCCGTTCTCTAGATGGATGGTCAGTGACGTGATATTGGAGCACGTAGTGTTAAATGCAATTATTATGTCATGAGTACCTGTCGGTATTTCGTCACCGTAATACGAGCCTTTGTAAAAGACGAAAACTTCACTAAAAGGAATTACTACTTTGCTTGTTTTTATACAGCAAATCGGAACTGGCTTCCCTGGGTTATTAATTGTAGCATTAATATAGTATAAAGTCCCATTGAGATTTATCTTTGTTATGCAAGTAAGTCTTCCATATTTTAGGCAGCTTTTAATGACACTTAATGCACAGTTCTTTGAGCTAAAAGGTTTTATTATAAGAAATGAGAATATGATAATTATGACAATTATAATACTAGCTATAATGATATAATTCTTACTTGCGTTCTTCATCATAAACAGATAGTCTTCGATAGTTTATTAATCTTGTTTGAAAATGATCGAAAAGTGGTTAGAAAAAAGGTTTGATTTTATTCTTCTTCTTGTTCTTCTTCTTCGTCTTCTGTTTCTTCGTTAGTTACTTCGTAATATGGTTGTGTTATTGATGATGAGCATTCTATTACTCCCCACATTCCGCTTTCTGCGTGGTCTTCGTAACCGCACGCGAACCAGTAGTATCCTGGTGATAGAGTTATTGACCCAGTCGCTGATCCTCCTGACGATACTCCGGAATCGAAGTAGTCACTGGAAGTTACTCCCGCGAATAATAGAATTTCCTTTGCTGGTATTATGCTACAACTCGGTGTTGCAGTACTGTTCTTAACAATAATGAAGTTATGGTCTATAGGCTCATAATTAGTATAAACAACATCAACAGTCCACCCAGCAGGAATGTAGAGATGCAACTCACCACCACTAGTACCATTAAAATTATAAACCGTAGCATTATCCCAAGTAGAAATATACAAATACACAGTATGAGTAGAAGGATTATATGGGAGTAAGTTTTTAGTCACTTGAGTTGGAGGTACAGTAGTTGTTACTGGTGTCGTAGTTACTACTGGATGGTAGCAATGTACAGGATAAGTGACTTTTGCAAAATTATACGCTAGAAAGCCTGCCATTATTGCAGTACCGCCGAATATAAGTATCAGTATTACAGCTCCTATTTTACTTACAGCTCTCATAGTTCTCAAGATATATTTTAGAAAAAACGATAGTATTTATTTTTTATCTTAGTAAACTAACGAAGCTTTATATCATTTATAAAAAGATTTTCATAATATTAAATGAAAAGAAAAAGATTTATATATTCCCAGAGCGAGTGAATGTGTGTGACAAACATGATCGTCTTCGTAGCTTCTGCAACAACATCAGCATCTCCGGCAAGTATTCCTTTTGAGAACTTTTTTGGATTCCTATTAGCGGGTTTAGCAATACTGGCAGGGATAGGCTATTATCTCTTGATGAGAAAAAAAGCCATCTAACCTTTTTTGATCACATATATTTTTTATATTTTATAAGAAAGAAAAGCTTTTAAACTTTCTAAAAATAAGAAAGTTTGAGAACATGAGTGCAAAACACAGGGATTGGGAAAAGATATGGTTCGGCGTAATGTTAATTCTTGTAATAATATTCATAGCATGGTCATACGAATCCATCCTCACAGGCTCTACTGCAACTTATAGATACGGTCTACCGTTAAAGTGCGGTCTACCTTCAAAGTTACCTAACGGAACAATAGTTATTTACATGTTGGCAGTACAGTGGGCATGGATACCTCAGAACGTATCGGAATTAATATATCTACCTAATGGTACTGTTCATCAAGTTTTAATTACCGATGCAATAAAATACATTGACGGTTATCCATACATTAGCGTTTATCCTAAGCAACCAATAGAATTGGTGCTTTACAGTAATAACGTAGTTCACGCATTTTACATGCAGTTACCTCACGGAGACCAGAACTGGAACATAGTGCCTGGAGTAAATAGTTATGCATTCTTCTATGCTCCAACGACTCCCGGTAACTATTCCTTCCACTGCGCAGAGTATTGCGGTATCGGTCACTCCTACATGTACGGATATTTTGAAGTACAATGAAAAACTAAATCTTTTTTATTTCTATCTCGTTTCAGTTTAATTTAAATTTTAGTTTTAACTTTTTATGCTTTAAAAGAAAGAAAAGCTTTTAAACTATGTTAATATAATTATCAAGAGAAACAATGAAGTTATATCCTAAGTCTACAGTAGGAGTAGCACTAATGTATACTGGAGGAGCACTAGCCTGGCTAGCAGTATTAGGGATTGCAGCGTTATGGTTTAGGACAATATTATTATCTCCACACATATGTTGTCCAAAAATAGGAGAGAACGTAATTTCTCCTTTATACTACTTCTTGGTGACAATGCACGGACAAATAGGAATGTTCATTGTAGTTCCGGACTTGACTTTAGCGGCAGCGGCTTACGGGCTTTATAAGAGTAAAATGAACATATTGCACTTTAAGATAATGACCATAGCTTTCTGGTTAATCAACCTGCCGCTGATATTCGCATTTGCAGGACAGCCCACAACTGGTTGGTACGAATATCCTCCTTTATCTTTACAGACTGGAACTTGGATAGTATACGGCGCAATGCATGATGCAAAGTTATTGATAGGCTTAGGCTACTTCATGCAGGTTATTAACACAATAGGAGCAATAATTGGTGGGCTTACATTATTCTTCGACGGATATAAGACCAGACCTAGGGAAGGAAAAATACCGATATTTGCCGCATACGGAATGGCTTTTGGAGGAATGTTCATGCCAATAACAATTGTTGCATTAACGGGAGCTGCCCTATGGTATTCATTATACTTCTGGTTCGGAGTCCCCGTAAATCCCTTAACTTGGGTAGTGCTGTTCTGGTTCTACGGTCACCCTGTGGTTTACTATGTCCCATTCACAGTATTCGGAGGGTTGTACGTTTTAATTCCTCATTATGCAGGAAGACCCTTATACAGTGAAAGGTGGGCTAGGTGGAACATAGCATTACTCTTCACTTTCGGAATGTTAGCTTGGGTCCACCATCTACAAACATGGCCTCTACCTGTAGCAATAAGGGCTTTCATAACTCCGACTACGTTAATACTTGCAGCTGGCTCTGGGCTTACTGTCTTGAACTTAGGTTTAACAATCTTCACCGGCAAGGGATATAATTGGAAGAACCCAATAGGAATGGCTTCATTAATTGCATTAATAGGCTTCATATTAGGCGGAATACAAGCTTTAATGCTACCAGAAAACCCACTCAATATTCTAGTCCACAATACTTACTACATTGTAGGGCACTTCCACATGATGATATGGACTATTATAATAATAGGATTTACAGCAATCTTATTAGATATGCTAAAGGCTAAGATGGGTAATGCAGACTTCTCCAATTTAGGTAGAGGTTTACTAACAGCAGGATTAATGATGTGGACTTCCTCAGCACTAGCTCTAGGTTATGTAATGAGCTATGCCGGATACAACGGACTAGTAAGGAGGTGGGATGCTTATCCTCTCCAGTATTTACCTTACATGGACGCAATGACTTACTTAGCAGTAACAATGGCAGCATCGTTCGTAATGTTCGCTATACCCATTTTAGTAACTTTATTGCCTATAAAAACTTCAGCCTTCTGGGTCTCAACAGAGGCTCCTTCTCTACCGTCAACTTCCTTACCCGGGACAATGGCAAAGCACGATAAATAAGAAAGCTTTGAAATTTATAAGAGAAAACTTTTTTAAGTATTAATCAAATATTTTTTTATGATTAGATACTCTAAAGAATTCGAAAAAAAGGATTTAATCCTTCCCATAGCCCTTTTAGTTGCATTCCTTAATCCTTTTACACAAGGTTTAGAATTTACGAACCCCATTGCTTATATGTTAGACCATTATGCGATTTATGCAGCTGGAGTCCTCCTAGGTTATAAGTTACTTAGGACAAACTTTTACCTCTTCCTGCTAGGTGTAATACCTGCAGGATTCTGGCACATCCCCATGTTTTTTGCATTAGGAGCTTCTTTTGCCCAATATAGGGCAATAGAGGAGCTTACCCTTTTCCTGGGCGGTTTAATTGCTGGAGGTTATATTCCTCAAATGAAACTTTCCGGTAAGGTAGGAGCACTTGCTGTATACATGATAGCTGACAGCATTCTTAGTATATTCTTCATCTTAGAGTACAAACAATATACTCACAACTGTTACTCCTTTCTGGCGTATACTCCTTCTCAGCTGCCTTTTGTCGGAATTTCAATGTTTGCGGTAATGAATATCATCTTAATATATGCAATAGTTAAAATACTAAGGAATGCGGCAATATTCTAAATCAGACGGGCAAGTTCTCTTCACTCATCCGCTTGACCCTTTCATCACGTACTATACTACATGGATTTCTCCTAATAAAAATTTTATAATCAAATATTCCTAACTATAACTATGTACATCGGGCAGAGGATAAGGAGGAAGGAAGATTTAAAACTTATAACTGGAACGGGAAGGTATGTAGATGATATAAACCTAAACGGAATGTTTTATTTAGCAATCCTGAGGAGTAATGTCCCCCACGCAAGGCTAAAGAAAGTAAACGTTGAAGACGCACTTAAACTTCCTGGCGTGGTAGACGTAATAACAGGACTTACAATAAACGTTGAGAACAGACCTAAAAATTTCCCAATGGCTGTGGATGAAATATTATATGCCGGACAACCAATAGCGGCAGTTCTCGCAGAGGACAGATATACTGCTTACGACGCACTTGATTACATTTCCTACGATTATGAAGAACTTCCCGCAGTAATTGATCCAGAAGAGGCGTCAAAGGACGAAGTTAAAGCTGTAGAAGAAAGTAGTAACATTGCATATTCCAAGGTATATAAGGGAGGTAACGCGGAAAAAGCGTATGAGGATAGTGAAATAAAAATAGAGGAGAAGTTCTACATATCTAGGGTTTATCCTTCACCAATGGAACCTAGGGGTTTGGTAGCTGATTACCAACAGGATAGGATAACTGTTTATGCATCAACTCAGTCCCCTCACTACATGAGGTCTTACTTAATTTCAGCTTTTCCTGACTTTGACTTCAGAGTAATCCAGGCGGACGTTGGAGGAGCTTTCGGTTCAAAGTTATTTCCTTATGCTGAAGAGTACATTACTGTTTATGCTTCAATAAAATCAAGGAGGCCCGTAAAGTTCATCAATACTAGGAGTGAAGAACTTCATTCAACTTACCATGGTAGGGGTCAAATACACCACGTTAAGTTGGGTGCAAGTAAGGACGGTAAAGTAAACGCAATAATTGACGACCTAATAATCGACCTCGGTGCTGCATGGCACGGGTTTTACTTAGCTGATATTTCCTCAACTCTAATTACCGGACCTTACGATATTAAGAACGCCATGGCGAATATTAAAGGAGTCCTAACAAATAAAGTTCCCTTAGATCAGTACAGAGGTGCAGGAAGACCAGAGGCTGCCTTCGTTTATGAGAGAATGATGGACATTTTGGCTGACGAGCTAAGAATTGATCCAATAGAACTGAGGAAGAAGAACGTAATAAAGGAGACTCCTTACGTTAACCCATTTGGCTTAAAATACGATAGCGGTAATTACTTAGATTTACTGAACAAGGCCGAAGGAATTTACAAAGAAATGGAGAAGAACGCTGAGGAACTTAGAAAACAAGGAAGAAAAGTAGGAGTAGGGCTCTCATTCTACGTGGAGCAAAATAACTTCGGTCCTTGGGAGAGCGCCTCAGTTAGGTTATTAGCTAACGGTAAGGTTGAGGTCATAATAGGTGCAGCTCCCCACGGTCAAGGTACAGGGACTGCAATAGCCCAAATAGTTGCAGACGAACTGGGGATTAACATAGACGACGTAAGCGTAACTTGGGGCGATACTGATAAAATTTCCAACGCATTTGGAACTTACGGGAGTAGGAGTTTAACCTTAGCAGGTAATGCAGCACTTCTCGCTTCAAGGAAGCTGAAGGAGAATATAATTAAACTTGTGGCGTCATTCTTACAAAGTGACCCTGAGGAGATACAATATAAGGATGGGAAAGTGTTTAATCCTAAGAGCGGTAAAGCGTTGAGTCTTGCTGAAATTGCAAAGATGGCAACTTCAAACCTTGGCGGTACCTGGAATTATAAAGCTGAACCTACTTTGGAGGCTACTGCTTCCTTCGGTCTAGATAATTATACTTTCCCTTACGGTAGTCACATAGCAATGGTTGAGGTCGATGATTCTGGAAAAGTTAGAGTCTTGGATTATGTAGCTGTCGACGACATAGGGCTAGTAGTTAACCCAATGCTTGCAGAGGGACAAGTTGAGGGAGGAATAATGCAGGGCTTCGGAGAGGCTATAATGGAGGGTATTGTATATGACAACAGAGGTAATTTACTTACTCCATCATTTGCTGAGTATACAATTCCTTCTCCTGCAGAGTCTTTTAGGATGAAGTGGATGTACATGGAGGAAGGTATGTCCAGCGCTCCTCTTCCAGCTAAGGGAATTGGAGAAGGTGCCGCAATAGGTGCTCCTCCCGCAATAGTTAGGGCAATAGAGAAGGCTAGTGGAAGGAGGATAACTACTATCCCTGTGAGGATGGAGGACTTAATTTAATTTTTTATAGGATTATATTAGTTTATATAAATCTTAATTTCGTTTAGACGTTAAATCTTACCTAAATTTTATCGTTGATAACTTAAGTACTTAAGTTATTTCTTTGAATTTAAAGGGAAGATTTTACGGGTTAGATGAAATGAATTTAGCACTAGATAAATCATGAATGCTTTTTAGATTTCTTCGATGTTCTTATTTTTTAATTACTTTTTAATTCCCTACATGTATGATGCTGGTAATTTTTAATCATCTTTTACTTTTGTCAATAAAAACTTTTTTAATCTTTAATATTTTCCTCTTTTAGATCAACATTTTTAATTCTGTCCCTAACTATTAAAAAAGTATAAAGAATTATCCGTAAAAATTACATGATTTTATCAGTTATATAAGCAATTCTTTTATATAGTTTATAAATACAATAGTATATGTCTAGACAAAGCACAACTTCATCAGGTGTAAAATTAAAAAGAGAGTTACGTTTAATAGACCTGTATTTTGCAGGTTTAACTGCGGTAATAGGTTCAGGATGGATATTCGGAAGTCTGGAAACAGCGTCTGCAGCGGGACCTGCAGCAATACTTAGTTGGCTATTTGGAGGTGTTTTCATTCTTCTCATAGCGTTAGTTTGGGCTGAAGTAGGTACAGCAATACCAGTAGCTGGTGGAGCAGTTAGATATGCTAAATACTCTCATGGTGGATTAGCTGCTTCAGTAATAAGTTGGAGTGTAATATTAACTTATATTGCGGTACCTGCAGCTGAGGCAGTTGCAGTGATTGAAGTACTTCAGGGCGCTTTAAGCTTATACGGGATAACTTCCTTGACTTTATGTTCCTCAGGTTTTCCCACTGCTGAAGGACTTGTAATTGCTTTAGCACTATCTGCTGCATTCTTCTTCATAAATTATGTAGGAATTTCAGCGCTCAGAGCAAGTAATTTTGGGATAACATTATGGAAATTAGTAATACCTTCGCTCACAGTTTTAGCAATACTAATACTAGGTGTACCTAGGTTTACATCAAACTTTACAACGCCCTCATTTGCTCCATACGGGGTTTTACCGGTATTCTCTGCAATTCCTGCTACTGGAGTAGCTTTTGCTTACTTAGGGTTTAGGCAACCTATAGAGATGGCTGCAGAAGCTAAAATGCCTGGAAGGGACATATGGAGGGCAGTATTAGCAGTTGTAGGTACTTCAGTATTGCTTTACACAATGCTTCAAGTAGTATTCATAGGAGGATTTACTTGGAATTCATCAGCCTTCGGAACTAAGGGTATATCGCCAGGTAATTGGGTTGGATTAAGCTCTGTAAAACCTCCAATATATTCGTTCCCGTTCTTTTACGAAGTTGCAGGTTTAGGGTTAGGTGCATTAGCAATAATATTAGCTATTGACGGCGTAGTTTCTCCCATTGGTACTTTAAGCCAATACATGGCATCAACTTCAAGAGTTCTTTACGGAACTTCTAAGGAAGGATTCCTCTCAGATAAGTTCTTCGAAATTCACCCTAAGTACAGAGTTCCAGTGTGGGGATTAATTGCAACAATGATAGTTACAGTAGTCCTCTTAGTAATGGCTTATGCTGGTACTTTAGTCTCCTCTGTTGGAGGAGCTTGGAGCGCATTAGTTTCAATTATAACTACTACCGGAGTGTTCTCTTACATTATAGGCTCAGTGTTCCTTCCAATTAGTAGAAAATATGCTCCAGACGTACCGAGACCTTTCAAGTTACCAGCTCACCAGATTATCTCTGGAATAGCTTTCGTAGTATCCGGGCTGTTAGTATACTGGGGTGCAGGATCTTTAATAGCACCTTGTGACCCCTACGGTGGTTATATTTTAATAGCAGTAATGTTAGCTGGAGCTCTTACATACTTCACTTATAAAGAGAAAAAACCTTGCGACATTAAAGCTGGAATGTGGGTTATAGCAATGTTAGTATTTGCTGGAGTTCTAGTAGCCTTAGGCGGTTACGGTTTTGGAATAATACCATGCTCTCCAATACCTTGGCCATGGTTCATCGATATCATAGCAAACATAGGGTTCTATTTTTGGGCGTTATCGTCAGCAGTCCCAGAATGCCACATAAAGTATAATATAAATAAAGGAGTAGAGGCAAGTAATACCGAAAGCCAATAGAGATTTTTCTTATTTAGTATAAGTCTAGATATCATTATTCAAGGATGCTAGATTAAACTAATCAAGTGATTTTCTTTTATTTTATTGGCAGTCATTTCAGAGCCCGTCAATGTATATCGATAGCCATTCTAATTTGTACATACTATGAATTGCTTTAAGAAATCCTCTCTACAAAGAATTATATCAGGTCTAACTTCTTCAGGAAAGGAATTAAATAATATTGATGGTGAACTTATGTTCATTTTGTAGTTTTCTAATTGAGGAAAAGTAAAATCGAAAGAGTATCTCTCATACTCCTTATCTACATATCTAAGTTTTAAATCATCTTCTGTAAAACATTCATTAATAATCTCAGAATTAATTATGGTATACCTACTCCCAGAATCTATTATACCTAAGACGAGCCTTTCTCCTCCCCGTTTTGGGCAACTTATTTTCACTTTAATTAATGTAATTAAATTATCATGAAATTTAGAGAAATTTAACGACCTTTAACTTCGACGTACTTAGGGATATATACTATTGCATAATCTGTTATTCTATATCTTTTTTTGTTTGATTCTTCTATTAATTCTTCTCTCGTGTCTGCGTAGCATATTATGTTAAAATTTTCATCAACTGCGATGTATTTTCCTAAGTATTTAGGATCAGTTACCTCTAAACTCTCAGGCATAGTAAAAAAATTACCGTTAAAGGTTAATCAGCTTTTCCTAAAAGAAATAGTTATGAGCAGGAGGAAAGTCTAGGACTTAGGAGGGAGCTAAACGCTTAAGGGAGATTTTTATAGCGAAGAGGGTCGTCTTACCTATTGTACACTAAAATATTTTGTCCTTAATTAAGGAATGTGCGGTATACTCTGGATATTTAATGTATACATATCTAAGGAGGTCATTCAAAGGAACTACAAGCTTCTCTGACACAAACCTAACGAACTCGTCATCTAAAGATATTGAAGGTGCATTATCAGTTATCTCGTATGCTTTCTTAAATCCCACTAAAGCCCCAGTTATTATGTCCTCTACTGCCTCTTCTTTAACCTCCACATAACCCTCCTTTTTAAGTTCATAAACGTCGTCCTGAAGCTCCTTACTAAATGGACCAAAATAATATGGTATAAATTCATATCCTAGATCGCGGTTGAGCTCTTTCTCCACTAAAAATACGACCTTCTGTAATCTTGTTGCAGTCACTGTGACGTTTGAATCTTTAGCAATACGTAGTATCCCCAGCACATAATACTGTCCACCAGCCATATGTATACTATTATAAATTATGGTATTAAATTTTATAGAATTGAGGGGATCTCACTTCAGATCATCAGCAGAAACTTCCACAGAGGTTTAACTTCAATTCTCTTATTTCCTATGACAATTTCTTCCTCCTTCTCCCAGGTTATTATCTTTAGCTTCCTAGCTCCTAGGATTGAGGAAGCCTTTAAAAGACCTGTCGTTTCCCTCTCTTTTATTTCCTCCTCATCGTAAGTAACTTGTATAAGTTCACCGTTTTTCTCGTCGTAAAAGTCCACTTCGTAATCGTCACCTCTTACATAGTAAATTCCTTTACCTTGGTTTTTCCTGAGCAAATGAATTGCCACAGCGTTCTCCATAATCCTACCGAAGTCCTTCTTTATCACTACGTCATGTATTATTCCCGGGTCTACTACGTAAACTTTCTTATTTTCCCCTAAGGAACTTACTTTACCAGAATACCTTCCCACGGGGTAAACTAAGTAACTTTCAACAATTCCTGAAAACCACTCTTCAACAGTCTTATAATCAATTTTAAGCATTCTAGAAAGCCTATTAAAAGACACCTCAGAAGAATAAAGGGAAATAACTGCAGTCGAAAAGTCCTTAAACTTCTCTATCCTCCTTATCTTAAGCCTGATAACGACGTCCTTAAATAGTATGTCGTTATAAATACTGTTAAGCATTGCTCTACTTCCTAACGCTAGGACTTCAGGAAAGCCTCCCACTTCTAAGTATTTCCTTAAGCTGTCCTTAATTACTGCTTTTTCTCTAGTCGTAAAAACGTCTCCCTCAACATTAGCGCTGTTAAACCTTAAATACTCCCGAAAGGAGAAAGGAAAGAGCATGTAGTCTATATGCCTCCCTGTTAAGGAAGTAGAGAGCTCTCCGGATAAGAGCTTTGAGTTACTCCCCGTTGCTATTATCCTCTTTCCAGCCCTCCTAAGCCTGCTTATAAATGGTTCCCATCCTTTAACGTTCTGTATTTCGTCAAATAATAAATACCTAACGTCACCGTAAATTGAATATATTCCTTCCTCAACCCTGCTAAGCTCCTCTGCAGTTAAGTTCCTTAACCTCTCGTCGTCGAAGTTTACGTAAGCGAAGTTTTGCCCCTTCAGGAGGAGGAGAGATAAAGTAGACTTCCCAGACCTCCTCACTCCGGTTATTGCTAAAACGTTCGGTATTGAAAGGTAATCCAACAACGAAGGGACGTCTCTAGGAATTATCCTCCCTTTAAGTAGTTCTTCTGCTTCCTCCTTCTGTTCCTTTAATACAGCCTTAATTTCTTCAATATTCATTGGAGTATACTCCAGAAGTCTGATTATAAAATTTTGGAATATACTCCAGAGTCCATATTACTTAACGACCTTAGAATTTTATAGGTTTTACTTCCTGTATCTTTAAGTAAAAGAGGGAAGCAGTGACCCTTAACGACGCCACAACCAGCATCATAACTTTTATTGCGACGACTAATCCGAGGAACTCTAACTCCTCAACTCCTAAGGAACCAATACTCGAGCCTATTATATCTCCAAGACCACCAACAGCGTTATAAAGCCCTAGCCCCTTCCTCACGTCCTTTGAATTATCGTAAATGTAAGAAAGGTAGGCAGTAGAATTTATGGAAGAAGTGAAACCTGCAACTATGTTTGCCAAGTAAATCTCGTAAACTGAAGTCGAGAGAGCATAACTGAGAGGGAAAACCGATAAGGCTAACCTACCTAAGAACATCATTAGCCTCCTATTTTTATCTACGAGCTCACCTATCTTCCTCTGAAGGAGGAGGGTGGAAAAGTTAGCTACCAAATCTATTATTGCCACGTTCTCAAAACTCATGTTGAATACGTAAACCTGTGCAAGGGGAAATAAAGGCCAAGCCATCGACCATACAACGTCAAAAAGGAATGTAATGAGAAGGAACTTAGTTAACTCCTTGTTGAGGGAGAGACCTTTTAGAGGCTTCCTCGCATAATCAACGTCAAAACTCAAGGAAAGCAGTGAAGTGAACAAGAAAAGGAGTCCTGAGGTCAAGAAAAAGTACTTTACTTCACCAAATTCCCTATTTACCGCAAAGCCCGTGATTAGAGTAGCTATTATTCCTCCTATGACAGAGTAGAAGGAGTACTGTGCCAAGATCTTCCCTCTGGAAGTATTGCTCACTCTCTCCATAATTAGGTACCAGCCGTAAGCTGAGACACCCAGAGATGCCTCAAGGAAAACGTAAACTATAACGAAAATAGAGTTAAAAGGGATAAAGGAGAGGGAAATCCAAAGTATTCCAGATACGAGAGTCCCAGCGAAAGTCAACGTCTTACCGCGGATGTTGAAGAACCCAAGGAGAAACTGTATGAAAGAAGGTAGTGCTGAGCCTGCTGAAGAAACTATAGCAAGGCTTTCTCCGGAAATTCCGAAGGCAGCTGAAACAAAGGAGATGAAAGGTTGTGAAAGGCTTGATGCAAAGTTCTTTATTATGATGTAAGTCCTTAAAGGTTTCATCAGATATTGGAGAGGTAGAAGAATTTAAGGTTATCTGAGAAGAAGATTTATCGTTTCTGAGGATGGAAAAGACGTTGAAATCCAGTTTTTAGGTAGCGATTTCGCTTCCCTATATATTATTAGTTATGGCTTCTGGTAATGACATAGTCATTAATATTTAAAACCATTTACACCCACAGTTAATGTTAAAGGTCATTGACTTAATAAGGGAAAGCAGTTCCCAGTAGTTTATAACTACATAAAGTACAGAGTTTCTTAACTATTTATTAATAGATAACCCGGACGATGTGATGATTTATGAGTTTCTTAAAAGGGGAAAAAAATACATGTAATGCAAATAGAAGTAGAAGGGCTAAGGAACTTATTAATGATCTGTATGAAGATCTAAGAGGAATTTGCTAATGAAAGTGGTTATAGCTGAAGGACTTAGCGATGTTTCTTGCAGGGTTATTAGGAATTACTAGACTAGATATTGCTAACAAGGAAGCACAGAAAATAGTAACCAATTACTGATGCACGAGTGCGTGCTAATCTGTGAAGGGGGAGGTAAAAGTGAGGTCTGTAAAAGAGCCAGAGAACTTAATTATATTCTATCTAGCAAAAATTATAACTTTAAAATTTATCTACTAGCTTGTGATGCTAAGGATATTAAATGCGATACAATAACACGTTCTACCTAGATAAAAGAAACTTGGACGAATTACTCTTTATGTCATAAATGCAAATCCTTTCATCACGAATAAGCAAAGCAATTGCTAGAAAAAGAGTTCAATAACTTCGACACTAAATTAAAAGTTTACCTTCTCACGTTAAGAAATTCGTGACAATTACAGAAGTTTGGACGGATTTAAGTTCATTCTTTTATTTTATGGGAATAAACTATAAATCTCAGTTATTATCTCAGGATAAAGATTTACCTGATTTGTATGATTTGATGGCTGAAAGCACTAGAGATGAGAGAAGGAAAAAGCAGTATAACTCATTTTTATAAAGTGTGGGAAAGAATTATTAATACGAAATTAGTAAGCCTTGTTATCTAATCCAGTATTAGCTTTTGCTCTGAAACCAAAGTGTTAGATTTGTAGACTCAATCTTTTGTTGACGCGATACTGACAATATGTCTCACATAATTTGATAATTCACTTATTACGTTAGGGGCCAATTTGGCTGTAATTAAACTCACTGCAGCAGCCCAGTCAGCAATAATCTCCTCACCGTAAATTTTAGCCAGTTCATCAACTGCTTCGTTAAGTAGGTTTAAATCCCACTTTCCTTTTTCCTCTGCTTCTTTTAACACATTAACATTATTTTTTATCATTAGAAGTTTTAATGCCTCTTCTGCTGCTTTGTAATACTTCTCGCTGGCTTGAACAGTATCTCCTTTAGCTAAAAATTCATCTGCCTCCTTCAAATAAGTTTCTGATAAAGGTATTGACATAATTTAAACTTTACATAATCATATATTAATTTTACCATTCAGAATGCTTTGTTCTTCGCTTCAATTTCCTTAGTGGTAAGCTTTTTTTCTAAATTCCTGATTGCCCATTGAATTAAAGGTAAGTTTGACGTTGACTTTGATAAAAAATGTATAGCAGTTGTTGTACTTTCCCTTAGTAATACAGAATTCCGATATTGTCGATAAAGTTTTTAGGTAGACGGCTGGTTAGTTGAAAAGTGTAAAGTCATAGAAGTAGATTAACTGTCTCAATTCCCTTAAACTGAGGAGTTGTACAGATTCGTAAAATATGTTTATTAAACTATCTAGATTTATTGAAAATCTTTAAGCCACGTTAAAGTAGAACAACTGCTATATGCAGAAATTCACAAAGTATATTTAGAACGTCTTCACAATGTTACAAAAAAGGTAAGAAAAAAGAAGAAGAGAAGAGTTATAAAAAATAGGGGTTCAAGGGGACGGGGAAAAACTCTACCTTTTAGAGTAGCTCACTGTATTGTAGATATCTTTTTAACGAACTTACACTTCTGCAGTAAGATTATCTTATTTATCGTAGGGGGTATTATCAACTCGTCAACTCCTATTATCGAGTCCACGAAATTCAGAGTATCCTGGTCTATGTTAAGAGTAAGTCTCTTTATATTCCTGAAAGAGATCGGCTTTCCGGCTTGAAGGATCTCATCCCTCGTGACCGTCAGTTCCTCAACGTCGGAAATTACTACTAAGTCTTTCTTAGCTTCTTCAAAACCTTGGACGAAAGACTTCCCTGTTTCTTTAACTCCTTGTACAACTTGATTTACAGTATTCCCTGCTTTACTTGTTAACCCAAGAAATGTCGTAAGGGATTGGTTAACTACTTCTCCCACAGTCCTCCCGGTTTCCCTTGCGGTTATTACTGCTTTCTCATAAATGCTCTTATCTACACCTCTAATGGTTACAGTTTTCTTGTTTTTATCATCTTCATTGTTTGACATGTTTAACAATATGTAAAAACGCGGTTATAAAGCTTTTCCGCAATGGTTACGTAGAACTGCCTGGGGCAATGAATATTAAATTACCGTAATTAGTTACTATTACTAAGTCAGAGGGCGAAGTTAGGCAAAAAGTAATTGTGTGAGGAGCATACGAAATCGGCACTATTAGAGGATAACTTGACTTAACAACGCACCACTTACCGTTATAATACAGAATTTCTGAAATATTAAGTTTACAAATTGGAACTCCTCCTACATCCTTTGCAAGGCAGAAAGTAAGTATAACCTTGTATCCTCCTTCTTTTTGTTGGAGGGAATATGAAATTTTTAAGAAACCCGAAGAAATATCCTGACAAATTAAGCAGTGATAATAAGAATAACTCTCCTTCGAGTAGAGAATTGTCTGGTCATTCTGGGGAAAATACATGAGTTCAATTCCTAATGGGATAAATATAGAGAGGACTATTACAAGGATTATAACCATCATTACAACGTTAGATAACCCTTTCATCTCAAGTCACCTTTGCAGTAGAGCCATAAGAAACTGTAACATAGTAAATTTTACCGGCAATATTTAGTTCAACATTTACTTCTTGGGCGTAACCGCATAATTTATAGATTATACAATGACTAAAGTGCTTACAAGGCTCAAACGGTGAGTATTTGGCATTAACCCAAATACCGTTAGAGTAATTATAAATATGTAAGACTTCAGGCTCAATTGCCGTGTAACTAACGTTAAGTATGCCTCCATTGTCACTGCTAGTGTAGGTAATAGTTATTATTCCGTCGTTAATAATCTGAGGGTTCTGAGTACTGCAGGACTGGGACTGGTAATAAGGATTAAGTAAATAGAAAGCAAGGGGGATAAGTATAACTACGATAATAACTAGAATTATTAGGAAGGCAACGAAATCTGAAATTCCTTTCATTAATCATTCACACCTCTTCTATTAAATCTATAAGAAAAAAGGTTTAACATATATACGTAACGTGCAAGAAGCAATACCCACAATTAATGGTTGAGTACGTAGGCTTCAATTCGTTATAGTTAACGCATGGAGTTACTAGATAGAAGTATTCTACAGGGGTCTGGCAGTTCAAGTGAAGCTTTACATAAGACCCGCAGTCCTCCATTAAGCTAACGGCATTCGGTTGAGTCCCCTCGTACAACAAGAACTGATAAGAAGGTTCACCGCTTAGGCTGAGTATTAAGTGAGAGCCCTTAGGTACGCCTATGTAGCCACAAGTAGTACCACATTTCCAAGCACATATTGTTACGGGTTTACTAGTGCAGTCTGCACGCATGCATACAGATATTTTTGCAATACACTCGTTAATTGTTATATAAACGTTGTAGAAAACGTCAGTCCCCTGTTTAACGATTAGGCTACACACTTTATGTACGGTACCTCCACTCTTCAAGTATGCAGGGTGAACTATCGGAGTTATGTTATAACATTCTCCGTTATTAATAGGAGAGATATTAAAGAACGTGTAGAAAGTGCTCGTCCCATTAGTAAGCGTTATGTTGAGGTAGTTCACCTCAGTAGCGTTGGGGAACACTGAGAACCACCCTGCGACGCCGAGGCTTGAAGTTACTTTAGGATATATTTCTATTTGACTTAACTCTGATTGTGGAGGCTGTGTGTTGCAAACTATTACTTTTGAGTTACCGCCAACACTAACACAGTTTGCGTAGAATAGGGCATATTTAGACGCTCTAATTTCAGCACCTCCATTAAGGTTAATATTTTGAGCCTTTATAAGAGCATATCCGCATGTATTGATTAAACTATTTCCGTTCATCGTAATGTAAGAGCCTGACCCAGTATCTATTATCAACGGTCCTTTCTTGACATTTAAACAATTTCCTCCTTGAAACGTTATGTGAGTGCCATACCCAGAATTTAATATTAGACCTCCGTTTATAGTAACACGACAGAAGTTTATCGTGTTATGAGCAGGAGCTTGTATAAATAAAGGATAGCATGAACAAATAGTATCTACTCCAGCCAAGTCTACATATTTAGCGGTAAAGCTTATTATGTAATTCTTATCCTGTAAGTTGACTCCCGTAAGCTTCACCTCAGTAGGTATACAGCGTGGATTCGTGAAATTCACTATAAAAGGCCCGCAGGAGACGACATGAATGTCGCACTCTTGTTTGCAGTTTGTACCACAAAAGATTAATTCATCAGCTGGAGATGATGTTGAATAATTAAATAATGCTCCTTTTTCAAAGTGGATGTTAGCTATACCACTAACTACTGAACATCCTTCTGACACTACTAAATTACAGAACCTTAAATTAACGCCGCTAATATCTTTGAACCCTTTTTCAAATACTACAGGGTATTTAAACAGTATACATTTTACATTCAATATATTGACTCTACTAATATAATTATTATCTATACATAGGGCACGCTGGGTGAACTCTAGAGGTTTACATACAATTAGAGTAGAATTAGCCACACAATATTTTACATTCGTCGGTAGTATCGAATTAGTACCGGGTGCGTTACATGTCAGGAAACTATAACTATTGATTTCTTTTTCCAACTTTACTTGGCAGGCGTAAGGGTTATAGTATTGATATATTGGGTTTACGAAAATGCAGGGGCATGGAGGGACATAATTGGTGCACTTAACGCAAATTTTATTTTTGCAGTTAGGATTATAATGAATCTCTTTTTCAATATTAGGGCTCATTAATATCTCTTCTACGTTTTTCAGACAATTGGCAGCATCTTTCACCTCAAAATATCCAGATTGCCCAAAAACTCCTAATGCCCTGCCGTTTAAATTAACGCAGGAATTACCAGAAATGCATGCATGCATATTTTCATTTGATCCTGCAAACATCACAGCTATATGGCTTAAGCATTTCTCATATAATTGGCAATATGTTATAGGCTGAGCAGTAACAATTCCGTTAACAGTATTTACACCTTCAGAGAGGCTGACGAAATAAGGATATGCTAGCCTGTACATTTGCCCATCTATATTTGCTAAAATCCAAATTACTGGGGTCTCATTAAGCGAAGTTACGAAAGTTACGTTAAGTGTTTGGCCATTACAGACGGTAAATGCATAAGCTTCAATTTTTATACCTTGTTGCGTAAGGAAGTTGACTTGACCGTTAAATAGGAATGGTTTCAGTTGAGTGTCTCCTCCTTTTATACTTACATAACCTACGTAAGTGGGGTGTGCAACTTGGTTAGGAATAGAAGTAGGTACATAAGTATACGGGTTGTAAGTGGAGGGCATTAAGAAGGGAATTAAGTAAAGCTTTCCGGTATAGCCCGGTAAGTTCACTGTTACTATGGAGTTTACAGTAAAGTTCAATGACTGAGGTTTACTTTGCGGGATTATATAACTTATTACTGGCTGTGTTGAGCTTACTTCTAAAGCCTTTGAGTAACTCTCAGCAATGTAAAGGGGGTTAGTTTTTGCCTCAATTATTGAGGCTGATGAAGAATAATAAGCTAAAATTCCTAAAGCCATGGATATTGTAATTATGAGGAATAAGAATGTAACTAATGTATTATTCATTAAACCACCCTTCACCTTTTAATTTATCATATCAAAATTAGCTTATGTTCTATAAAAACCTATTCCAATAAATTAAGGGAGCTTATAGGCTAAATGAAAGAGTATAAACAGAGAAAGTCTTATTTAAAGGAAAAATATATATAGAATTAGTGATAAAATGGACATAGCACTATCGGACTTCATATTGATTATTGCAGCTATAATAGTAGGATTGGTTGTATTTGGTTTTACAAGTGCTTATATTGCTCCTCAATACGCTTTTACTTACGCTGAGCATGACGCAAAGACGATTTCCCAATCAACTTTCATGGACGTAAGTCCTCCTGAGACTACAAGTACCGGTTGTTGTAATTACTTGATCTATGTGTATTCTCCCGGCTTTTCTGGAAACTTTACTATAGTAGCTTTTTACATACCTTCCAACGACCTTCAATCAATAGCAGTAGTTACTCCCTCTTCTTCGTCTTCCTGTCCGGTTTATATTAACTCGACCTTAGCTAAGAAGATAACTTTGGGTAACGTTTACGATATAAACGGTCACCTTTTAGTTTCCGGGGTTTCCGGCTACACAGTCCCGGCTAATTATCCCATACAGATTATTATTCCTCCTAAGCCGGGGTATTCTTTAGTCATTTGGGTGATTTATTCAGATGGAGGTTATAATTTTAGAATTTCATACGCATATGGGTGATAAAAATGAATGGTAAAAGCAAAAAGGGAATTTCATTAGTAATAGCTTTTGTAGTCTTAGCCATAATTATTTTCTCAGTTTTAATACCTTTCCTCATTATAAGAAGCTCTACTCAAAACTATTCTAATGTGAGTGCAGTTTCTGCCTCAGCTTTAGCTAGTGAGAGGGGATTACAAGTTCAAGACGTTGAGAGTGGTGATCCAACGATAGTTACCGGTCAGAGCTCTCAAGGACAAGTTTTCCTATGCTTCCATTACAATCACGGCTCAACACCAATTACTATAATAGGAGTTTATTACTTCTGCCAAAGCACGGGTAAATGGATTTCAGCTTATCCAAGGTCGTTTACGGTGACTGAAAATGAGAGGATTTACCTATTTATTCCTACAGGTTATAGTGGTGTAATAGAATTAGTAACAAACTTAGGCAACATATTCTATGTACCGGTTTCCACAATAGGTGCTACAGCGTCTACTAATATTTACTGTATTATTACAACATCTGCTTACATTACAACTCCCTCCGGAATAACGTACTTGCTCCATAATGGTACTGAATTGATAACTCCGTCCTATTGCTGTAGCTTACCCAGGTTTGCAAAGAATAATGAGTCCTATAATTTACCTAACGGCACTATAATTGTGTATCCCAACGGCACAACTTATCCTTTACCAAAAGGAGGAGTACTTCACCTTAATTGTAATATACTAAAGCAAAAATATATAAATTCTGCATACTTCCCGTTCTCTTCCTTCCTGACCGGTTATCAGAGCGATAATGATAACATAGGTCCGTTACCGATAGGACAGAGAAACCCGGAACTTAATACGCAAACTGTAGTACAGTGGTTTATTGCTAGCGGTTGTTTAGCGCCAATATATCTTTATGTATGTGGTGAAGCACCATCTAAAGCACAAGAGAACATAGTATATGTTACTAAGTATGCCCCAACAGGAGGATATATGGTGTGGACTGGAGATGCCGGATTAATAGTCGGAGCAGGAAAAATAGGATTTGTAGATCCTCCGTCTCCACCTTCACCGCCTTCTCCGCCACCTCCTAACACGCCGCCTCAAAATCGTTGCCCTCCACCATATTACGTAGCATTTACTGTTCATCTAGCTAATGGCTCTTGGGCAACAATAGTTGATACATCACCTATACAAGCATATGAAAAGGAAAACGATGAAAAAGCGTCTACTTTAACTCTTGCAGTAGGAGTATTTAACTTTAAGACCGGTACAATATGCTTATACGTAAATGGAACGGTTGTAGATAAAGGAACAGTTAGTTGTAAAAATTTGGATATAAATTCATCGTCATTCATGGACGTAGGGTCTGTATATAATGTAAGTCCGAATAGTCTGAAATGGTTATGCGAAATTCCAGGCTTTCCTGGAGACATTAATACGGGAGGAGATAGCTGGTATTCATTCAACGGCGCTTTTGGTCCTACGATAATTTATAATACTACATTAACTCATTGTCAAATTCAGAGTATACTTAGAGGATGCATTCCCTCTCCTCACGACATTGTAGTATTATGGTCTCAGAACTCTGCGGAGTACGTTCACATATGTACAAAGAACTGGGAAGCTACTCCTTGTTATAATTATTGTTGTAATAATATAAACCCGCCGCCTTCAGGTTCATGCGGAGAATATGATTATGAAATATTTAACTTAGCAAACCTATGTGAATTAAATGGCTTCTGGGGATTAGGTGGAGCAATTCCAACTTCATTTGCTCCGTTCAGTGATGTAGTACTGTGGGGAGGTGCTTCACCTATAGTGATTAACCCCTCAGCGCTAATTCATTGTAACGTAAATATAACAGTAAGGTATAGTGCATGTTTAAAACCAACTACTCCTGGAGGTTATCTATTCTCAGTAAACTTTACAGATCCATTGCCAGGGTCAACCCAAGAAAGGAACGGTCAAAACGTGGCCTATGCTAACGAGTGGGCAACAGTTTATATTAACGGACAAAAAGTGTTTGAAGGTGAATTTGTAAATCATCAGTTACATGTAATATACAGTAATGATCCGTGTTACGTCGAAAAGAACATTCCGATGTTCTCATGCTATGTAAAATCCCCTGCGAACATAACAGTGGTATTCACATTTAATATGTATGGAGTTAAGGCACCTCAACCTGGACCTGCACCGGGACCAGGACCATCAAATAATAATTGTAACTATCCAGTGGTATACTTTAACTTAATGTGGCAACCGCCTGGAGAGCATTGGTTAACTTATATCCCAATAACTCAATTAACGCCTTATCAAGTGTGAAAAAATGAAGGGATATTATTATTTTTTATTATTATTTCTCCTCTTCTTACCATTATTTTCCATTACTCTGCATGCCTACTCCATTCAACCAATATCTTTAACGACTTTCCACGGGAAGCTTTTTGCAGCTACTAGATGTGCAATTTATGAGCTATGTAATGGTTCTTGGGTTAAGTTACTCCAAATAAACAACGTGGAACAAATAGAAGGAGGAAGGGAAGGGATTTACATAAATAACGGTTCTTCTATCTATTACTACAACTTTAGCAGCTTAATTCCAGTAAATGTTACAAATGCTTTCAAAATGTTTTACGATAATTATACTGGAGAACTTTACGTTACTGGGAATTCCCACCTCTATATAATAAACTGTAGCGAAGTGGTTTCCTCTTATTATATTCCTTTAAGCTTCTGTTACGTTACTTTTAACTGTAAAGAGGCAATAGTTGATAGCCAGTGCGGTTATTTTATATTCTTTTACAACGGTAGTGAACATTTAACGATAAGCTGTCAAGACGCATTTGCAGGAATGATATTTGCTGACGGAAAATTCATAACGGGATCTTTTGACCCAAGAGGTCTATTCATTTATAATAACTTGAGCGTACTTTACATAAATAAAATATGGGACATTTATTTAAGACAGTTACCCCAGTATAATATTACCCTAGTGGACACTGAAGTAACTCCTAACTGCATGATCTACTTTAAGGGAATGCTTTACATCTCTTCTTGTCAAGGTATTCAAGTAATGAACCTTGAAAACTACCAAACTGTGTATTATAACCCCTGTCCTGCTTACTCGATGGTCGTTTATAACTGCTCGGTGTTAGTTGCTACTAAGTCCGGCATTATTTCTCTTGATTTAACTCCTTTGCCTCTCTATACGCTGACTATAAATAAGGTTGGAGGCCTTTACGGTAAGGTTATTATTAACGGCACCGAGTACACTTTCTGTAAGTACCTAAGCCTCAGATTAGAGGAAGGAGTATACAACTTAACTTTCCTAAATTGTTCCATCTATAAGCCTTGTGTAAGGAGTGAGATAGTTAAGTTATATTGTAACAAGACGGTAACGATAAAATACGTTGGAATACCGGAAGAATTGAGCATTGTACTTAAAGGGCTAAGTAATGGAAGTAAATACACTATCATTGTGAATAATCAAACTTACCATGAAGACACTAACGTAGTAAACTTCACTCTGCCCGCCGGAAATTATTGTATTAAAATTAACGTGAATGGCGTAACTAGGACGTTTATAGTTAACTTAATTCTAGATGAGAGATTAGTGGTAAATGTTCCAAGCACTTTTAGTCTAACTACAACTAGCATTACTAGTTTCTCATCAACTCATCCTACAAACTCACTAAGTGCTCCTTGTTACATAGGAATAGCTCTTGTCATAGTTGCAATAGCATTTATTATAATAGTAATACTGAGGAGGAGATAAAAGAAGGAGAAAAAGCTATACTTCTATTTTTTCTATTAAATCCTCAAGTTGTATCTGGTAAGCTTTCATTTTAAGTTCTCCGTTATAAAGGAGGAGGAGGGAAAGCGCCTCACTACCCGTCTTTAGGTCATTTCCTGCTAAGCAAGTTACTCTCTTTATATCCCTTCCTATAACTACTGCTAGGCATTCAAGGTTTGTGCCTGAAATTTTTACGAAACCGCTCTCAAGCTTAGGGACGACCTCCTTGAACTTAGCAATTACCTTGTTTGCGTCACCTTCTTCGCTTGCTACCTCAATCTTGTTGACTTCTATTTCCTCCGAAGGTTTGAAGTAGAACTTAAAGAAGGGAATAATGTGCCCTTCCACTATGTGCGTAGCTAAATCGAACTCGCTCCTACCGAAAATCCTAGCAAGCGTTGAAGTTTTATACGTAGCGTTTACTGAAATTGAAACTCTAGTCTTGTTATCGTCAAGTGGCGTTAGGAAGAAGTGGATTTCAAACTCAAACTTCCCGTCGAAGGTTGCACCACTGTATTTTACTTCTCCCGCTGAGATCTCTGGTCCTCTCAAGTATCCTAACGAGGCGTGGTAACTCTCAGGAGTCCCGAAGACGTAAGCAACTTGGTAGTCGTCCTGAGGAGACGTTAAGAACTCCGGAGTTACGTAGTCTCCTTTCTTCTCGTCCTTAATTCTTAGTATTCCTATATGCCCTACAATTCCTGAAAAGAAGAATGGGTTCGTAAAAACTCCCAATACTGCAGACCTATCTGCGTTTACGACTATCTCATTTCTGTACATAAACTTCATTACTAGAGGTAATATAAAAATATGTATTAGAAAGTTTTTAATAGAAATTAAAGTAAGTAAAAATACGACCTTCTTCTAGATATAGGCGTTAGTGTATTATGTTTTAGAAGATTTAAATAGAGGAAAAAATCCTAATCATGTGATGAAGTCCGCCCTCCCTAGATCTGTGAAGAGTCCGCGAAGGTCTGATTCATGGTTGTGCCTTACAGACAAGGTAGTAATACCGTCTGGCATGTGATTACTAATTAGACGTATTACGTAATGCTTTGGCCTTCAAAGTCCGATCCTTGTTGATGTCCATCTTCTTTTTGAATTAGTTTTTTACAGACTTTAACTTGTAAACAGCACTTCCTAGATTCTGAAGCTTAAATTATTCCTTTCAAAAGTACTTTATGCAAAGGCATCCTCAAATCCTTTCTGTTCACCTTTTCCTCCTCAAGGGTGATAAGATACTCCTTCAGTTGAGGAAGAACACTGGTTATAGGGATGGGTGCTGGAGCGTTATAGCAGGCCATGTTGAAGCTAGAGAATCTGCAAGTAAAGCAATGATAAGGGAAGCAATGGAGGAAGCAGGGATAGAAATAAGGAGGGAGGACATTTCATTAGTTCACGTGATGCATCGGTTTGAAAATCAGGAGAGGGTTGACTTCTTCTTTAAGTGCACAAACTGGAGAGGAGAACCTAAAATAATGGAGCCTAATAAAGCAGGAGCTTTGGAGTGGTTTGAGATAACCTCCTTACCTAGCAATACAGTGCCTTACGTTAGGCAAGCGATAGAGATGATGATAAAAGGTCAGATTTATAGCGAATACGGATGGAGCTAGATGGAAAATAGTATGCAAATTAAGCTATATACGACTTAGTATAACATAGAAGACGGTGCACTGACGCAAACACAGGAATTTACACTCATCTCTCTAAAAAAGAAAGGTAATGTAAAATAGAGTGGTGTATAACTCCGCCTTTCAGTGGGCTATAACTCGAGCTTGGGCGGAAAAGTTAGCCTCCTACTGCTTCAATAGGGTTAAGGTCTTTTAGTTTAGGCCACTTTTCTGCTTAATAACGGCACTAAGGATTTATAGGTTCGCTCATACACTGAAAAATTATGGAAAATGAGATAGTTTTCGTAAGTAAGGTTTCCGTAAGTAAAGAGAGTAAGGAATATATTACCTATAAGATAACTATTCCAATTGAGAAGGCTAAGGAGCTTGGGTTAAACGACGGAGATTTCTTATTAGTAAATGTTAAGGAGGCTAAATGGTATCACCTCTTGAACTGGGAGGAAATGAAGGTTGTATATAATATGTTGCCTGAGGAAATAAAGAGGGAGATTGATAACTTGAAACGCTAGTCAGGCTAGGATGCAGTTTAGTTACAACTAGTTTTTACAGTCCTACTTGACAAGGCTTTTTACTTTCATGTCTAATTAAGAAATGTTACAATAGAGAAAGTAAATATCCAAGGATTTAGGGGACTTAACGTTACTGTTAACCTTAAGAAAGTTAACATTGTGGTAGGAGAAAATGGTACCGGGAAAACTTCATTCCTTGAGGCACTGTTTTTATCAACCCTTTTCCAATCGGATATGAGCGAGAACGACATTAATACCTTATTCTTATACGCAATGAGCAGTGGAGGTGACTCACTCTCTGCGTTTTCATCTCTTTCAGATAGTACAGTAGTCCTAGATAACAACACTGTTACTTTTAAGAAAAAAGACTCTTATAGTCTCGAAGTTGACATAAACGGCGAAAAAGTTACTGAAGTGAATAAAATGGAATTGTTATCAGAACCTCTCTTCTCGCCTTCAGTAAAGGTCTATAAGAAGGTCGACAATGGGTATTTTCCCGTTTACATTTCGACGTTCTTTGATAGGAGTGGTAACCTTGAAAGGATTTTTAGTATTGCAAAGAGAAAAAATAGGAAAATTAAAACAGAATTTGAAATATTACAAGACAAATATGGGCAATTTAAACTTTATTATGATTTGTTACCGGCTTACGTCATAGGTAGGGGGATACTTAAGAGGGAGATGATAAAGTTCGGTCTTAAGGCTTCCAATTTATTACTAATAGATGAAATTGAGGATTCCCTGCACCCTGACATGATAGTGCAAGTCCTTAAGGAGATTAGAGAAGGTAATACGCAAATCCTGTTAACTACCCACGTTAACGAAGTAATAAAAATGGTTAATAAAATATTTGACGAGAATGAAGCCCTCGTACTCTACTTAACTAGGGAAGGGTACAAGGCATATAAGCTTTCGGAAATTTCAGAGTTTGAGATGCCATTAAGTTGGCTAGGTTATGTGTAATTATTTTAAATACCAGCTCATCACCAGTACTTTCAGATTATAGGCAAAGGATATTAGGTCAAAGTCTTTTCCAAATACTGACGTGAACTTAAACTCATAAAAGCAGATTTACTCAACTAAGCAGTAAACGTATTTAACCTCTGACGATAATATTTCCACGTGGTAAAGGAACCTTACGCTACTCTGCTCAATAAAATGGTTGAGATAATGAAGGAAGAATTTAAGGACGATCTTGTCTCCGTAGTACTCTTTGGTAGTGTAGCGAGGGGAGATAATAGGAACGATAGCGACGTTGATCTCCTAGTAGTTATAAAGAATCTACCTAAGGATAGTATGCTTAAGAGGATAAGGCTCTTTGAGAGCAAAGTTGAGGACAAGCTGGAGATAGAAAAGTACTGGAAGATGGGCTACTATATTTCCCTGTCTCCTATTCTTAAGACTCCCGAGGAGGCTGAGAAGCTCTCTCCACTTTACCTTGACATGGTTTACGATGCTGTAATCCTTTATGATAAAGACAATTTCTTCGGTAATGTGTTAAAGAGGCTTAAGGAGAAGCTTGACCAACTGGGAGCTGAGAGGGTCTGGATAGGTAAGAAGTGGTATTGGGTCCTCAAGAAGGACTATAAGTACGGTGATGTCATTGAGCTTTGATTCCCTAGCCTCATCTTACATTTCTCAAGCCGAGGAGAGGATTAAATTAGCGAAGATTGAAAGAGAGGATAAGAGGTACAATATCGTCGTAAGGCTTTGTCAAGAAGCAGTAGAGCTTTCCCTCAAAGCTTGCCTTAGGCTTGTAGGAGTAGAACCTCCTAAGTTTCACGATGTCGGAATAGTACTGAAAGATAACGCTGACAAGTTCCCACAGTGGTTTAAAGCTAAGATAGATCTCTTTGCATCATATTCTAGGTCCCTAAGGAAGGAGAGGGAATTGTCAATGTATGGTGATGAGGAAACAAATACTCCTCCAGAACTACTTTATTCAGAGTATGACGCAGATCAAGCTATTAAGATGGCTGAAGAGGTCCTAGATTACGCTAAGAAGTTACTTGAAGGTAAGAGGTCGTAAGTGAGCTGGTTAGTCTAAGAAGTTTAGATGCAGCGTTGTCACGAAGTAATATTTATATAATTTGTGACAAAATAATAAAATGATGTCAGAAACTATTAGGGTATCAAAAGAAGTAAAGAGAGAACTATTGAGAATAATGGAAGAGTTGCAGATAGAGAAAGGAGAAAATGTGGACTTTAACGACGTCATAGAGTTCCTGCTTTCCTTGTATAAGAGGAAAAATCCAGAGAATTTGAGGAAATTGGTAGGACTTATGCCTAACATTTCTGCAGAGGACTTAGTGGAGGAGAAGAGAAATTGAGTATGAGAAGGAAAAATATGGTATTTAATTCTGGAGTAGTCACTTTCAGGAAGTGAAGAAGCTAAAAGGATTGAGAAGTTTTAGAGGCTAACCTATACGAGGTTCTTATAAATGAATTTAGAGGAAATTAATGTAGAAAGAACAATGAGGAAAAAGATAAAGAAGTCGATTTGGCTATTTTACTTTCTTCCATTTTTCTGCAGTTAAAGGAGAAGTGTAAATACCTAATATCCTTAGCAGATGCGTGCAGTATTGCAACAAGTAAAGTTTCAAACTAAAACAATTGGTTATAATTACATTACATGCTGTATTGCAACAAGTAAAGTTTTAGGGGTGCCATCAGTATTCAGAAGAGAAAAAGAGATAGAACCGTTCAAGAGAGACCTTAGCGTGATATTTATAGATGAGCTCGTTTCTAGCAAAGCTTAATTATGTATGGTATGAAACTAACCTATGAGAAGGTTAGATTTAGAGGATGTAATTAAAGGAAAGGGGAATTACGTAGACGATATCCCGTTCTCAGGTTATTACGGAGTATTCGTGAGGAGTCAATACCCCCATGCATTTATAAAGAAGGTAGACGTAGAAGGTGCAAGGAGAAAAGGAGCATTAGTTTTTACTGCAGAAGACCTACGCTCAATGCCTAGCCTTAGTGGAAAGGAAGAACAGGAAGGCAGTTCCTCCACATCCCTCTTAGCGTTTAAGAAAGTAAGGTACGTTGGAGAACCGATAGCCTTAGTTATTGCGAAAGGCCCTTACGAGGCGACAGACTTAGCAGAGGAAGTGACAGTAGATTACGAACCTTTGCCTGCAGTGAATAACGTAGACGAGGCACTGAAAAACGAGGTTCTAGTGTTCGAGGAGTTGCACACTAACGAAGTTTATAAGAAGGCTTTTGAGTACGGTGAAATGCCAAGAGATGACGAGAGGATAGAACTAAACCTATACTGGAGCAGGTCTTCCGGTAACCCTATAGAGACTTTCGGGGTAATTGCTACGCCAAGTGAGGAGGTAACTATTATCTCCAACGTTCAAGCGCCTCAGTTCCAGAGCAGTGAGATTTCAAAGTACTTTAAAGTGAGGGTTATACCAACTAGGCACGGTGGGAGTTTCGGCTCAAAGTTCTCCGTAACTAAGTATGCAATAATCCTAGGTTTAGCTTCACTTAAGTTCCACGTCCCAATTAAGTGGATAGAGACTAGGACGGAACACTTAATGGCCTCAAATTCCTCCGGTCCAGAGAGGAAGTTTAAGGTAACTGCTTACTTTAAGAGGGACGGGACGATCACCGGTTTAGACTTTAAGGTCTGGGAGGACATAGGTGCTTCCCTATACAACGGGCAGGCTTTTAAGCCAACGGGCATCCTAGCAGGCCCTTATAAGGTTAAGAACATAAGGTATGACGTAAGCTTAGTAGCTACTAATAAAAATCCTCCCGGTGCTTTTAGAGGTGCAGGTACTCCTCCTCATACTTGGGCTTTGGAGAGGACTATTGACGCAATAGCTGATGAACTTAAGATGGAAAGGCTCGAGGTAAGGAGGAAGAACTTAATAGATTCATTTCCATACGATTCTCCTTATGCACATTACGATTCAGGAAACCCTAAGGGTCTTCTAGAGTTAGCTTTATCCAGAAAGGACATCTGGAGCCTCAGAGAGAAAGGATACGGAGTTGGGCTGGCTTGTTCTACAGACCCTAGTACTCCTTCTGGACAGGAAGGAGTAAAGCTGTCTATAAAGAAGGGTAAAGTGGTTTTGGGCATAGGTTACGGTCCGGAAGGTCAGGGTAATGAGCATGTAGGTAAGGTATTGGTATCAAGACTCTTGAAGATCCCTGTGGAGGACGTTGAAGTTGAGATGGTCAGCAGTGACGAGTCCCCTTCAAGCTTCGGTCCCGGAGGTAGTAGGATGGCTGTGTTTTTAGCTGGAGCTATTAAAGGTGCAGTTGAGGAGCTTACAAGTAAGCTGAGGAGGAAGTATAATGCTGAATACAAGGACGGCTACCTCGTGAGGGGAGAGGAGAGGATTCCAATAACCTCCTTGGATGGGGAAGAAGTTTCTCACGTTTACTCTCAACAGGGTAAAACCAGGTTTATTGCTTACCCATTTGCTTGTGACATCGCAGTAGTTAAGGTAGATGAGGAGACCGGGTTAATAAAGCCGGTGAAGTTGGTAGTTTACCTAGACCCCGGGACTCCTCTAGACGAGGAGGTTGTTAAGGAACAGGTGATAGGGGGTTCTGCAATAGGCGTTTCCGTAGCTCTTTACGAAAATTACATTTACGAGAACGGTCAACTCCTCACTCTAAGCCTTTCAGACTACGGCTTACCTACAGCTGACCAAATGCCGGAATTTGAGGTTAACCTAGTCCCTACTCCTTCTCCTTATACTCCTTTCGGTGAGAAGGGAATAGGTGAAATCCCGGTAGGAATTGCTGCAGCTGCAGTTACTAGTGCTGTTGAGGATGCAATAAAGAGGAGGATAAATAGAGTGCCGATAAGGTTGGTGGATAAGTAGAGGAGCTAAAGGTTTTCCTTGTTTTAAATTTATTTACTGAATTATCTCTATATTTACTCCCAAGGCCTTAATATCTTCAAAATCTTTATCTTTAGTTAATAATACTTCGTTATTAGCCTTAACAATTGACGCTATTAGTATGTCAGAATCGCTCTTAATTTTACCGCTTTTCTTCAAAGTTTTATATAAATCTGAAGCGATTTTTACAGCGTCTATGCTTAGCGGGTAAATGACTATATGGTCGAAAAATTCCTTTAACAAGGTATTAGTGTAAGTCCCCCTCATAATTTCGTAAACGTTGATTACAGTGGTTGAAATGGCATCAAAATTATCTTTTATAAAGTCCAGCAGACCTTTATCTCCTCTCATTATCCTAATTATTATATTGGAATCAAGTACTACCATGTTTCCCTCACTTTGAAGTTCTTCCTAAATTCCTCCACTTCCTTCTCTAGCTCTTTAGCCTCTTCTTCGCTAATTATTCCAAATATCATGTCCAAGGCCTCTACTCTTCCCTTCCTAGTCTCGTTATAATATTCAATTAATTCGTTTATAATCTGACTAAACGACTTATTACTCTTAAGCTTTGACAGTTTCTCATATACTTCGTCAGAGATGGTTATGACTTTTGGCATATATGTATATATGCATGCATTGTATAAAAGCGTTTCCGTATAAGTGTCTTGTGAATGATCAACTATTTTACTAAATCTCACTTTTAATCCGTGTGACGAACTTGAGAAAAACTAGGAGAGGATTCTAAAAATGGCATAGCTCTCTTTCCAAATTTTTCTCACTTTTTCTCAGACATTTTATTTACAAGAATTGAATACTGTCTCATTACTTCTTTTCCTTTGTCAGTTATCTCTATAAAAGTCCTAGGGCCCAATGGGGTAAGCTTTTTTGTCATCTTTATGTAACCTCCCTCTTCCAAGACTTGTAAGTGAGTGTAAAGAGAGCTCTTTGGGATATTTAAGATCTTTAATAGCTGGGAGAAATTTATCGACTCCAAACCGTAAAGTGCTAGCAGAATCCCCAATCTCATCGAGTTGTTAAGTGCGGGGTCGTTAAGTATCTCCATTAGCTTCTTTAGGTCATCACTCACCTTCTATTACCTCCATGTAAGAAGCGTAAGAGGCGTAAATCCAAGCTAGCGTATAAGGAACCCACGTTATCCTAAAAACTGGTATGTTTAAAGAAACACAAATCCCTATGCTTATTAACATTCCAATAAACGCTATGAACGCAATAGAATCATAGTAGTGGAGATCTCGCGTGTTTTTCTTCAACAATAAGTATATAAACCATGCATAATTGCCACCAAATAAGACCGCACCTACTAAAACTAAGTAAGGATGATCAAAATCAGAGCCAATAATCACTAGAGCTGTTGCAATTGCCCATATTGAGTTATAAATAATAACAAACTTTTTATTCATTTTAGGTTTTCTAGCTCCTTCTATCCTCCTAACAGTCTTTGAGAGGTCTGAAAAGATCTTGAAAGTGTAATACAAATACCCTATTACTGCAATAGGGTAATTAAGGAAGGGATACGCTGTATTAAAGTAAAATAACAAGTAAAGGATTAAGGGGAAAGTAGCCCAGAGTAGGTAATATTTAGCCAAAGTTAGCCTGAACTGTGATTTTATTATCTTCTCCGCTATCTTCCTAGACTCCTCTATGAGGTCTTTTTCCATTTTTATACCTCCATGAGGTTATATAACCTCTCCAGGTTACCTATTGCGTCCATTTTATACCCTTTATCTCCCTTTACTAGAGAGACCTTCTTACCGTTAATTTCTAAGGTAAGTAAAGCCGACGGGTCTTCTCCTACTACTACTGAAGACGAAAGCAAGTCTTCCACAGTTATTGGACCGAACAACTTCCCCTCCACTATAATGTAAGCCTTATGGTTCTTAAAGAGCTTTGCAATGTCCACCTCGTGGGTAACTATTATCCCCTCCTTCCCGTATTCCTTAAGCCAATTTACTACCGCTCTCCTCTTTGCCACGTCAACGTTCTCGAAAGGTTCGTCTACAAGTATGACCTTAGGGTCTGTAGCTAAAGCTATTAAAGTCCTAACTAAAACGCTCTGCCCTGCTGAGAGCTGGTAAACCCTCTTGTTAGTCTTTATCCCGAGCTTCTCAAGTTCTGCTTTAACGTCTATCTTGAGCCCTTTAATTTCCTCGTAGATCTCTATTATGTCGTCTATAGTTACGCCCATGGAAAACGCTTGTGGCAAGTTAGTAGCTACTGTGTTATAGTTCTTCACGTCTCTAACTTCCACCCCGTCAATCCTTATGCTCCCCTTGTAAGGGATAATCCCGGCAATTGCACTCAACAGCGTCGTCTTGCCGGAACCGTTTGGCCCCAGTAATAGTACTTTTTCTCCGTCTACCTTAGCGTTTACTCCTTTTATTGTCTCTTTCCTATCGTAATATACGCGGACGTCGTTTAGTTCTATCATAATATCCTCCCCTCCTCTAGGCTCTTATAGTATAACCTCCTGAACAAGAGCATGGAGGCTACTGAGAGTACTATCGACCATACTACGACGGAAATTATTGAGTAATCTACGTTAAGGGTAGGTCCGTGAACGTCGCTGTAGTTCAGCGGGATTGGTTTAGAAAAGAAGCTCTGCATGCCTATAACTTGGATTGAAATGAAAGGACTGTAGTATACTACGTTACCTAAGTTTATGTTTAGGTATGAAAAGCCAAAGAGGTAGGCAAAAACTAAAGGAATGAATGATATTGCACTACTCAGTTTCCTTGAAGTCACCACTGTGAGTTCCTCTAAGAGTAATGCCAAGGGTAAGTAAAATATTCCTGACAGTATCATGTCCAGGATAAACAACCCCCAGTTTTTAGGCTCTATGGTTTCTCCGAAGTGGTATGAGAAGAACGAAATAACTCCTACCGCCATTAGTGCGCTCACTATAATTGTAGTTACTATCATGACAAAATAGAGGGATAGTAAATAGTATTTAGGAGTCAACTTTGAGAACCTAGTAAGGAAAGACAGTCCTCCAGACTGATAATATATCATTATTGCTATTGAAGTTGCGAAGGTTGAAGTCGATAAAAGCACTATTACGCCGTACCAGCCGGCAGTGTAGTATACCGCCCTGGATTTAGGAACGCTAGAAGATTCTATAAACGCACCCATTGCTATCCAGAAGTACATGAAAGCTATTCCCCAACCTATTGCGTAAGGGTTTAATAACAGCCTTTTTGTTAAGATTAGAGGTAATTTCATATGCCTTAATTCTCTCACCGCTTTTTATAGTGGTAGGAAAGTTCGTAGTCTTGAACTACTAACAAACGTAGCAGTTACATTCTACTTTACCGTAGCTTAAAGATTTTCAACTAGGTAGTTTCTAAATTTCAAAAAATCTATAACTTGAGAGAATATCATAGTCCATTCTATGTTGCGGTTTGCCGGTAGTCCTATTTATATTCTAATACTCCTAACCCTTATGTACGTTAAAGCAATAGTAATAACGCTGACAAAAATTGGTACTAGGACTGCGTATTCCAAGCTCGGTTTAACTGTGGTAAACCCTACAGTAGTGCTATAATAATACTTATAGAGACCTTCAGCTAACAAGGGCAATGAAGTATAATAATATCCTTTTATCCCAGAGCTCTGTAATAAACTGCTGTAAACGAAGTATACTATTTCCCACAAGATTATATTAGTCATGAGGGTTATCTTACTCCCTTTATCGTAAAGCAATGAGCTCACTAAAGAATTGAGCGAAGTATACGCGATTACGTATAAGTAAAGTATTCCCACGTACTCTAAGTTTGGTAAACCCTTGTATGCAGAGATTGCTACTAAGTTACTTATTACCGGTATTAAGTAGCCTATCAGACTAACTGTAAAGAGTGATATCAAGAACTTGGAAAAGGCTACACTACCCCTGTCACCGAACTGTAAAAGGATGTATTTAACGTTTGAACCGAAGTCCTCACTTATCAGATCTCCTGCAAATATTATTGACGCAATTACTGTAAAGTTAAATGTGTCATAAATCATGTCCTCATAAGGTACGCAATCTAACCCGACCTTAAATGAGTGATAGTCCAAGTAAGCAATCGTAGCTGAAAGTGCGATAAAGGCTACTAAAATCCACAAAAACCTCTTCTTCCTTACAGTCGTAAAGAAGAACAGTTTAAGGAGAGAACTCCTCAACATTTACGTACTCACCACAGAGTTCGTCTTGGGTTTGAGTAGTTAAAATGACAGGGTTACCAATGTTTTTCAAGTAATCCCTTAGCACTTTGACACTTTTTTCATCCAGGTTTGCGAACGGTTCGTCTAGGAAGAGCCAGTCGCCTGAAAGCGCAAGTGTAAGATACAATTTCTTCCTCTGTCCCGTCGAAAGGTCCTTTATTTTGCCATTATAATCTATCTTAAAGACGTCATTTGCCTCACCTTTAAACCAGCTAATTATCTTGAGAAAATCTTTAGCCGTTATATGACCGTAAAATTCCTCGTCTTCTACGTAAATTCCAGGGTTCTTAATTTCTGGGTCAGCAACGACTTTGCCTTTATGGTAAATTAAACTTGCTAAGGCTAGTAATAAAGATGTCTTACCGCTACCGTTTCTCCCCTTTATACATGTAACTCTTGACTTGGAAGAAAAAGTGACGTTCTTGAGGACTAGTTTATCCCCTCTCTTTAATTCTGGTATGTTTACTTGTATCATCAAGTTAATAATATACCTAGGACTTTTAAAATGGAGATAAAGTATGTGATACAAACTTAATTAAGTGTATCATGCCATCTAGTTATACTTAGCCTTCAAAACTAAGGTAACTGTGGAACAGTAGGAATCACATACAGCGTCTCTACATATATCGCATTATCTTACCTTCAGTATCTATAATAAAATTCATGAAGGTTTACAATACAAACTTCCTCTAAGTTTTTGAGTATAAAATATAAACTTATGAAGATGAGTAATCAGACTTCTTTGAACTCGTTCATGGAAAATATTAAGTCTGAATTAATAGAAAAGATGAGAAACATCGTAGAGCTCATTATACTTACGACACCTATTGCATATCTAAGCGTTTACCTAATATCGACGTTAAAGTTAAGTCCCTACCTTTATTTCTCTACATTTATTCTTTACGTCTTCATAGCTTACGAGATAAGGAAGTCGATGAAACTCCATAAAAGTTATCTAAGGTTAGTAAAACTAACTGAAAGGGAGGAGTTAGAGAAAGTAAGGAGGAAGTTTAAATTCGTCAACCTCTCAGTCTTAGCCTTTAATATAATCCTTGCATTGACAATCATCTACAAGTTACCGTATTTAATTCCAGTCATGATAAGCCTCCTTCTGTATTTCTATCATAGGGTAGACGATAGGATAATAGATAAAGAAAAGGTCTTACTTACGACAGTAATAAGCGTCTTATTTTCCATAATCATATTTTACGAACCTGGGTACTTCTATATCTTAGCCTCTATTGCGTACCTTGTTGACCTAGTGGTGATGAAAATTTGATATTAGAGGATAAACTCTATATTTATACTCTAACGCTCCTTTACGTGTCTGATGAAATGTCTTTTACTGACTTACAAAAAGAGTTGGAAAGGTTAGGGATTAAAACTACCAAGGGCAACTTACAACACCACTTGGAAAAACTGAAGGAAAGGGGGCTAGTAGAGAAGAGATACGTCCCATTCTTCCTTAATAAAAGGAAGGTAATATATAAGATAACCACTGAAGGTGAAAAATTCCTCAACGAATTCATTAATGACGTCATTTACCTGGAGAAGTTAATCAATGGGACTAATAAATATAAGTGCATTTATTTCCCTTATGACGAACTATGGGAGGAAGTAGTGAAAGAGTCTGAAAGGAGGAAGGTTGAAGTCCACGAGTTACTTAAGGAGATTATTGATTGGTATTTTTCAGTAAGAGTGGAGAAGGAGCATTAGGACTAAAATCACGTCCCTAGTATCTACCTTGTAATAGGAGATTAAATAACCCGCAGTTAGAACATCCTCTGTTCTTCCACTTGCCTTAAGTACAACTTTCTTAACAGGGATATGTCAGCAACTGTCAGTACTATAGCCCACACTAAAGTCCCGAGAGTTATATACGGGATGGACACTGTAGAATTGTAGTCTGGAATGCTTATAGGTAATCTATGCCCGTAATAGGAATATGCAGTTAAGATCATTGTAGATAAGAACGAGTCTACGTAATCAATTACAGGATTACTGTAAGATAACAAGGTATAAATGAAGTACGACGTCATAGCTATAAACATTGGTATATAAAGGATGTATAAAGCGTAATACAACGTATTTATTTTAATTAGAGAGACCAACTCTATGAGGACAGCTAATGACATTAAAAACAGCCCCTCTAAGAGCACTCTTAAGAAGAATACGCTTTACGTAAACCTCCAGATACTTGCGGATAGTGAGCTTATAAAATACAGGAAGGCTTTTTCGTTAAAGGGAATAGTTACTGTAATTGAGCCGACACCTAAAGGTAAGAATGTCGTAGGAAAATTGTTTGAATTGTTAGAGGTTATGAAGAAAAGGAACAACACAGAACATTAAGAATGCTACTCTAACGCAGTAAACGGTAGTTCTTAGTACAGAACGTAAAGTTTTCATCAGACCTTATCAGTAGTTACTGAAGTTAAGGGGACTGACAAGCCGAATTATAGCCTGCATGCTTTGATGCCCTTGTAGTTTCATTGCTTGTTACATTTATATATACCAGAATTATTTTCCCAAGGTCAACCAAGTAAAACTAGGATTTAGAAAGATGGGAAAAAGACTGCATATATTGCTACTAGCTCTACCTCAGAGATTTTCAACTTGTCATGCCTTTTTCTACCCGCGTTAGGATAAGCGTCAGTAGTAAAAATTGCGTTAAAGAACTCCCCAGTTAACGCTGACGATTTCTGCTATTATTATACTTTTCTCTCATAGCTACGTGGGATGTTTCTTTTTTAAAACGTTGTCTATCAATAAATCGCAAGAGCTTAACTGGAAAACTAATCCTCAGTACACCCTCCACTTTGCAACATCGTAAGACGACCTACATACATCGCCAATTATTTCCTTCGATGGTGACGTTAGAATTACAATGCTCTTCTCTGTCTCATTCATTATATAAGATGTTAGTATTTTCTTTGACTCATCGTCTAAATTTGCGTAAGGTTCATCTATTAGCAATAACTTATGAGGTTGTGAAATTATTAGTTCTAAAAGTAGTTTTTTCTTAGTTCCTTGAGAGAGTTTGGAAAACCTAGTGTTTTTCCATTTATCATAAATTCCAAAGATGTCCTTTACATCAGTCTTATACAAATTCTTAAATAGGCTGTAGTAATCATTTACGGTTAAGTGACCGTAGGGATCCATGCCCTCTACATAGAAGCTTATTTCTTCTTGACTAAATTCCCTTCCTGCAAACTTCATCTCTCCATCAGTGGGGATCACTTTGGCTATAGCTAATAGTAATGTAGTTTTACCAGTGCCGTTATTACCTACTAGGCAGACGGGGTTATTATCTTCAATAATGTTAACGTCCTTAAGTATCGTCATGCCCCCTCTCTTTACCATCAAGTTCTTTATTTCTATTAAATGTGTCTGCATGTTTATAGTTTCACTTTTAACGTCTTAATAATATAATATAGTTTGAGTTTACGACTTACATGAGCTTTATAAATGAGAATTGGAGTGATAGAATAATTTAGTTTCCTCGAAATTTGTTCAAAAACTTAATATACATAATTTATCTGAAGATGAGTCTAGATAAACTTAAACTTTTTATATAATTTATACTAATTCAACAAAATTGTTATTAACAACGGAAACCCAGCAGACATTGAATTTACTAGCAGACTTTTCTCCTTAAGTTAATTTCTATTCCTATCACCATGAAAATTATTGATATAATAGAATATAACAATAAAGTACTTAATATTACATTATAGTTAACATAAGGTAATTTTAGTTCAGAAATTGGTACTCCAGAAATCTCATAATATGTGACTTTTGTCTGAGCATACACTTCATTCCAATTGTGTAACGCTGTAGGTAAATACATTGGTAAAGTAAATAAAACGTATGGTAAAGCGTTTGTAGCATATTTTACTAAATAATAACCGGCTATAAACGTGTTAATGAAAAAATAGATTGCTATAGTGAAGAGTAGGGCAGCCTTTTCATCTGGAATGAAAGTTGTGAAGGCTAATGTTGACGCTACAGGTATTATGGATAATAAAAGGAATAATGTAGAGAGCCTTTCATAATCGCCTATACAGAACGACTCTACTGGGGAAGACGATACGCTGAAAAGGAGTAGCGAAGATACTGTACCTAAAATTGTTAGGAAAGTTAACACTATTATTGCCTTATACCATATGTATTTACGGAATGAAGACCTATATACTGACTTTAAGAATATATAATGCTCTTTCTTGCCTATATCTTCCGAAATCACTATGGAACTGTATGCACTAAAAAGAATTGACGTAAAAAACCAAATGTCATATGGTATCATCATGAGGATAACTAGGCTTATACTTTGGTCGTGATCTATATTATTTGTATAATATCTAAAGGAAATATATAGAGAAATAAAGGATAATATATAAATTGATATGAATATTATAAATTTCTTTGAAGACAATACAGATTTTAGTATAAAACTCCTCATGTTACTTATACTTGTGAAATGATATAATATAAAATGAAAGAAAGTCTGGTTTTACGACTTATGTTATTATTCTAAAGCTGATAAAATTTAGTCAAGAGTTGAATATTAAAATATGTGAAGACGAAATCTAGATATAGTATATACGCCTCCTATCATCAAATTTTATAGGTGTATATCAGTAATCAATATACGGGCTATGGAGCCGGTAAATAAAGGTATAAAAAGGGATCAGCGCAGACTAAATACACGAGATTTAATTTAGCCTCGAGTACCTAAAAAATTACTGAAGGTCTTATTTTCAGACTTCATTACCCATTAATAAGTTAAAGTGCCTCTAATTATGAAATGATGATAAGAGAAAGTATGCATGTAATATTCTCAAGAAGGAGATTTTATATAATAGTAACAATTTTTATTGCTTTAAATTTATTATTTATATTTAGTAATATGGAGACATATCATAAGCTAGTCTCCTCAAATGAAATAGATAAATATGCTTTACCTCCAGCAGTGGAGTCTCTTTTATTATCTGACGTCTTTTATATTCTAACTTTATACCTTTCTGATGTAATATCTGAAGAGAAGAACTTCTCAAGAATTGTTTTCTTAAAATCATTATTTAAGAACAATATTAAAAGATACTTATTATCAAAAATACTGTCAGCAATAATTGTAATGTCCGTTTTATCAATAACGCTTAGTCTGGTTATACTCGGGATTATCAACTTTTACTTAGTAGGTCTATCCTCTTTACAAATGCTGGAAATTTCAGTTATTTTCTCCATAATGCTAGTAGTAATTAATATACAAATGATTGGAATAGGTTCCTTATTTAATAACCCTAAAATTAGTATCGTCTTTAATTTTCTCTTTTACTCTATATTTTATAATGGTACACTCGCTCTTATAATAGAGCATAACTTTAGTTATTATTACTTAGATCTTGGTGTATCAATTGAGTTTTTTACAATAAAAAATGTAGAAAATTATTCCATTAATACGTTTCTTTCGCTTATACGTGTTAATGCAACTCCACATATATCAATATCGTTATTACAAATTATACTAGGTATTTTAATTAATCTAATCGTGAGTGTAATTCCAATAATTTATAGCCTAACGAAAATAGATAGGGAAAGTTAGCCTAATAGAATGGTAGCCAATTAAGTAACTCCGTTTAATCCTTTTTTATTATCTATAAATTAAACTTTTCTCCCAAAACTTGGTAATTAATACAATATTTTTGAGCCTGTTTTATAAGAGCTACAATAACTCCATAGTACTAGGAAGGCTAAATATACCAGCCAACACTAGGAAATAGACTGCTTTGATTTACTTCCGATCCTTTCTATCTATTATGAATTACTTTTTATTTTCCTTTTTTATCAATTCGCTTAAATATTGTAGCTCCTTAATAGTATTAAATAATTCCTCCTTTCCCCTTTCAGTTATTTTATAAATTACCCTTTTTCCAGTGATAAAATAAAAGCTCTCCCTACGTTCCACTAGACCTTCCTTTAACAGTATCCTAACATGGGAGTCCAAATTCCCTTTAGTTATTCTCTCCTTTTTTTCAATATCATTCACTTCGTTAATCATATTTAATAATTCGGTAAACGAGAGGGGGCCTTTTATATAAAGGAACACAAGCACGAGAACTTTAACCCTGTCTAATAGCAATATATATTCCCCCCGCTATTAAAAGCAGAGAAATTATCAAAAAGGAATTAGTTATTCCGGAGAAATAGTAAATAGGAGAAAAGAGGATATAGATAATGGAAAGTTTATAGATAGTCCTATTAAACCTATTTATAGCCGGACTCCCAGGAGGTAATATTAGAAAAATAGGAATTAACGGCATTGCTATGGTCTCGAATAAAAAAACGTTATAATAGGGCAAAAACGTGTTAATTAAGAAATAAATTACAAGTAAAATTGCCTTAAGTAGAGAATAGATTAACATATTTTTAGAACCAAAAAATAATCTGCTTAATTTAATAAGTGGTGCTGATTTGAGGAGTAAAGTAATATAATAAACAGATATTATCCCTATACTAGCTTCACCAATAATAATACTAATAGTAAAATTTTTTAGATACATGGAAATATAATCAGCAATTGGGCCAATAGCTACTAGGAAGAGGTATATTGAGGCAAATTTCACATATCGTCTCATAAAAATAGTGTATAATGCTATTATGTCATCCTTGGTAAGTTTTTCACTCATCAATTTTATACTATTAAAATAAATAAAAAACCTTTCCTATCTTGAGTATGTACAACAGTTTTGTTTTTAATAGGAATGAATAAAGGAACGAAGTATCGAGAATCTTAGTCTTTCCACTCTGTAATAAGGTCAAATATTTCCTCTCTCCTTTTTTCGCAAGGGTTCTTCACTTCTACAATTTTCTCTTCCCTGCTTACTACGGAGTCTATTAAATGTCCTACGGATAAGCCTGCAATTTTACCTAAAATAGTCTTTGCTACGAAGTCCATCTTTTCATTTTCAGAGAACTTAATATCTGAGGAGTGAAGGGTGACACCAGTGATTATGAGTTTACCGATAGGTACTTCTTCGACAACCTTAGTTATCGAGTACTCATTTACTAGGTCGCCGAATTTATTGCAGATTTCGTCAAATGCCTTATCGAGTTCTTCATATATCTTTGGGTTATCGCCACTAATTGTAACCTTATATGTAGAGCCGGCTATTCTGTAACTGATTATTAGTTTCATGCGATAGAATAGTATTGAGCAATAAAAATACTTTAAGCTAATAGAAATTTAAAATTTTTGTGGATGGAGTTTTTATATAATGAGGTCAAATGCACTTATTCTATCTCTGTATTTAAAGGCCAATATTTTCTCCTCTAAGAGTTATCCCATTTTCTCGTTCATCTCTACCTTGTACTTTCATCTTAACTAAAATCTCACTTCCTCTTAATTGTCTTGATACCTTCTTTTAACTCAGGTTCTATAGGCTCTATTGAAATATAAGATATCTTCCCATTCTTGTCAACGCCAATAGTTACGAAAGCTTCTCCCTCAAAGCTCTTTGAAACGTCCCTATGAAATTCAACTATTAGATTTCCAAATTCACTATCAACTAGAATTTGAAATGGATTCGAAAAGAAGAAATTAGGTAGAAAGTTAGTCGAAATCTGAAAGCTTCCTAGGCTATATCCATTCAGTTCCATAGGCGTAATTTCTCCTTTCCATTTTTTATATCTTATGTGTATAACTGCTTTGTGACCCTTTTATCGAGCTAGCAAGTAGGAAACTCTTTCTGCGGATCCGACTCATTTCAACCGCGTAGGCACATAGGCAGAGGCATTTAAGACAATTACCTAAAGTTTTTAGGACTTCCGTCTAACTACATATTATGGAAGAACTAATCAAGAAGGCAGAGGAGAAGGGAATTGACGTTGAAGACGTAATACTTTCGGCATTATCTAAAGCAGACCCACAGGCAGGAATTAAGACTAGGCTAGAGTTGGCTAAGAAGTACCTTTCAGAGGCAGAGGACTATCTGTCTAAGGGCGACGTAGTTCAATCCTCTGAGAAGGCTTACAAGGTCGCCGAAGAACTCGTAAAAGCATTGGCTGAAAAGTTTAACCTACCGGAGTACCAGCAAGCACTGAAAGAAAATAGGTGGTATACATACAGTTTAACAAACGCTGCAGGGAGGCTAGCTTCTAAGCTCGGAGATTGGGTCAAAGTGGGTTGGAACTCCGCATACGTTTTACACGTTTGGGGATTCCATGAAGGAAAACTCGACCTAGACATTGTTAAAGTTATGATGTCTGACGTGAAGAAGATGTTAGAAGAAGCTGAGAAGGTATTATCGTGAATGGAATTATTACAGTGCAGGTTCCCTTAACGAGTAATGTAACGACTTAAGGTGGGAAGTACTAATCCTCTAGTTACTGCGTGTCGTAAATTATCCTTTTAATTTTGCTTTTCACCTCGTTATAAAATGTATTATCAGATTTTTCCATATGTCTCCAGAATATTGAGGCAAAATAATCTGCAACTTGAACGCATTGCTCATTAATTAACTTAACGTTGCACGATATAATCTGGATACCTAGTGTTTACCCGTGGCGTAGCTTACTTTTAGCTAAATCCACCACGGGTACACCTCTTAAGGGATCATACACATTCACCCTTTGGTGCTAGTCGAGGGAAACACATCTACCCTCCTATCTACCTTCTTCACCAAGTTGAGTGGGACAATTGAGTCCCTTTCTAGCAGTACACCGTCCAAATACCTAGTGGTCACCTTAACCACTTTAATCCCCCTACCCTCGTGAGCAGTGCCCTTCATAAGGTAGGGGTTAAAAACCTTAACCAACGCCTCGACAACTTCTCTTCTTCAGCCTCTTACCAGTAAATGGATCGACGATAAAAAAGGATTATTAGATTTTAATCCTTATTGTTAATTAAAAGGAGAAGATGATTTTAAGGGAATTTTGAATGACATAACTGAAATTATTCCCCACTCTATGTATAACTAACTGATAACCTGTTGCCTCACCTTATCATTACGACTGCTTTCTAGAGCTACAATTCTATTAAGAAAGATATTTTAATTAGAAAGATGTATAACAAAATAGCAATGCTAGAGCAATTTACACTTCCCTTTGAGGAGTATTATGGTGTCATAAATGCAGTAAAAAATAGGAATTTTCCTTTAGACTATGTAGAGAAAATGAAAGATTATTTAATGAGCTATGAAGACGATCTGCTTAATATTTCAGAATATTTGTTTGCATTTCTTCTTAATCCGAGAAATATAAAGCAGTTATCTGAAGAAATTGGAAAAATTAACGAGGACTTAGAAATATATAACTCTATTTTAGAAAATAATACTACAATAGGAGAATATAGAGGAATAGTACTGGACGGGCTGATAAAACTTATTGACGGTCTTAAGAAAAATGAGGACGCGTTTTATGACGAAGTTCTTCGTTCTGAGAATCCCAATTTCCTGATTACTACATATTATTCGCTGTATTTGCGTTACCTGACCAACTTATACGTAAAATTAAATAAGATTAATCTGGATCCAGACGTTAAAGCTAAAGATTCTCCTTATAAATCATTGTTTAGTTTGGTTAATCTACTGGTTTGGGTCTTTGGAATTCCTATAATAATTTATATAAGGAAAAAAGAGGTTTTACCAATCCTATCTGAGTTAAGCGGTATATTATTATATGTGCTTGCTTCTGATAACGTTTCAATGCCTTCAAAGGATTCGCTTGGGTATTATCTATTTTTAAAGATCCATGCAGATGAATCATGATTAGAAAGGAAGTCTTTTTCTTAGATACTAATATTATCTTAAAATGGGTTTACAGAAAGGTTTTAAACGAGAGTAAAAGTACAGAAGATTTTATTAAATCTTTAGGAAGAGAACAATGTGTAGTACTTGACATAAACCTTTCCGAATTTGTAACCATAATTCTTGATTCATACACAATTTTTTCTACAGTTGTTTATAATAATCTGAGAGTAGACTGGGATAATCTGAGTATAAAGGAAAAATTGCAAGTCTTAGAGAATATAAGGAAGAATTTTGACTCGCTTTACGAGAATGTGAGTAGCTTATACAGTAGTCAAATACCTCCTTCTGGAATAAGGCAAGCTCTGGCTAAATCATTCTTTATTAACATGTATAATCGAATAGCAAATTGGAGCTTTGAGGAGATTAAGAGACATTTAGTTCTAAAAGATAAAACCGATGACCTAATTGATTATATAAACCTTGAAAAGGAGAAAATCTCACAATCATGCACAATATTGACACTATCTAACTTGCTTATAGATATGGGAAAATCGTTAATCATAAACCAATTAGTAGATGAGGGAATACGTAAATTTTTAAGTAGATTAAAACAAAACAAATTTAATAAAACTCCGAGTAGAAAAGATCAACTAATATTTAAGGCTATTATATTTTTACTATATACAAATCAATATTATAAGATCGTTTTAATTACAGATGACGATGATTTTAAAAGAATTCATAATGAAGTTCTAAATCATTTGAACGATATCATACACGGAAAAGCTGACCCAAGAGGAGAATATAAAGAATACGCTAAGGAGATTTATAACATACTTACTTCACGATTCTCAATAAAAAATTAAACGAGATAGCTACTACAAAATAGTTTAATTATGCATATAAAACTGTTGGATGTCAGAAAGTGTAGTGTTATACTTAGTCAGATCCTAAGGGCAAACTAGGACGTACGTAATAACTTTGTGGTGTACAGTGTTGTTAACATATATTGCATTACTGAACTTTTAAGGTCTATAAGTATAAACTGATTAAATCTGGAATAGCATAATTTATAGCTCGATGACTGCATAATTAACATGCAACTCTAATTGCATCTCACGGTACCGATGATGTATAACAAGAAAAGTTTCCTCTCAAGTCTAGGTTTAAATAAGCTATAAAGAGAGATTTCAAGGTTTTTATTCTTCATAGAGATTTTTACTTAATAAACTATATTGGCAACTATCTACATAATTTTACCTATAATACTAAACTTCAGAATTTCCTTCAGTTACCCCGTATCATAGTGTATATTATATTTTCAGTATGGCTTAATTCATAGAGTAGACCTAATAACCCATAAGTATAATGCTGTGCCATTTACTAAATTCTAAGCAATAAAACTTAAGGATCATTGTCGCCCGGCATCCACCGGACGGCTAGCCCCGCATTTTCAATAATATATTTTCACGAGGGTTATTAAAGCTTACAATCTAAGATTTATAACATATATCAGCTTATCTTCAGAGTTTTTCTAATCTTTATGCACTTTTGAGTATTTTTGTCCTATTTTAAATCAGAATCTAAAGGCTTCTTGAAATATACTAGAAACCCATAACTTTAAAGACTTTTAGTATTTTGAAAAGGTTCTTAGGCTTGATTTAGTGTTACATCCATTATCTGAGGCTATTACTAGCATGTAGAATTATATTCGAGTTTCAAACGGCTTTACTAGTTATGCTAGAACAAAAATGACGAATATATGAGGCATTCTGATTATAGTTAAACTTTTTTTTAAGTTCTCAATTCTGGTATGACTCAGAATTTAAAACCTAAAAACATTAAATTGTTACATTATGAGGAGAAGAAAAGCGATAAACAAATTTTTAGACAAGGAGTTACCCTAATAGAATATGAGGATAAACCATCAAAGATAATATCTTGGAGTCAGTTAATAGAAGGAGATCCTTTTGGAGAACATGAAATAACGTATAGGATAAATTATGGTTCAGAAAGTGTATTGAGGAGGTTTAAGGTCAAGTATTTAGGAAAGGAAGGGGATAAGCATAGAGTTTTAATAAAAGAAGGTGTAACTGGATGCGGAACTAGGAGTAGAAGAATAGAAAATAGAGAAATATTAATCCCTGAGAGGTTATATCAGCCTTACCCTTTACAACAAAAGAGTGAAGAAGGCATATGTTGTTAATAGATTTTTTAGATTTGACGTATGATTATAAATAGTTAAAGGGAATGAACAATGGAAGAAAAGAAGATATCTTTTCTAAAGTGGCTTGAGTTAGCATTATTATTTATGGGTTTGCCTACAGCAGTGGCAGTTATAGTATCATTCTCAATCCCTTACTATTTATTACATAACGCAACACTAGCAAATACTCTTAGTACAATAATTTCAGTAATAGTAATTATAACCTCAGTAACTTACTTTAGGAGGTACCTCCAAAGTCGTGGCATTATAAGCCCCTTTATGAGAAGAACAACAATTACAATTTTACCAGATAGTGGACAGCCAATTGACGAAAAGTACATTAAGAGTTTCGAAGCTGGACTAAAATTTACCAAAGGTGATGAGCGTATTAGACGTTTAGCTATGATTGGTATGATGTATTTGCAGAACGCTGTAGCTTACGATAATAAAGACCTTTACTTAAAGGCTAAAGAGTACTTGAGAAAGGCTGAGGAAGAAATGCAAGGGAAGGACGTGAAGTTTGAGACTAGAATGCTTGTTGATAATTTGAGGAGTAAGACTGAGACTTACAAATATCGTTTCGGAGAGAGATGACATACTAAGAAGGAGAGTTGTAAAAAGAGTTGTTTGTTGTCGACTTTTTGTGCTATCCATTTTTAATCTCGTTTATTTACAGTTTTTAACAAGTTTAATAAAAACTTGGAGGTAGTTATTTTACGCTTTTAGCTATTGCCTCAAAGTCTTCCTTACTTAACTTCCACCCCATTGCTCCTGCGTTCTCCTCTAAGTGCTTTAAATTGCTAGCCTTAACTATTGGCACCATAACGTCAATGGATATGTACCAATTTAACGCGACTTGAATCGGAGTCTTACCGTATTTTTTAGCAATTTCCTCAAGTATCTTCAATTTTGCCACCCTTCCTTTCTCGAGAGGAGTATAAGAGAAGTAAGCTATCCCGTTCTTTCTCGCATAATCCAGAGTGTCCTCATCACTCCTATCTAAAAGGCTGTAATGGTTTTCTACAGCAGTGATTTCGTTCTTCTTGAGGCATTCATTAGCCCTTTCTATCTCTTCAGGCTTAAAATTACTTAAGCCTATGAACCTCACAATGCCTTCTTCCACCAGTTCTTCAAACGCCTTCATTGTTTCGCATATCGGTGTAGGAGAAGGCCAGTGAAGCAAATAGAGGTCAATGAAAGTTCCTAGCCTTGATCTGCTAGCCTTAGCAGACTTTAGCACGTCTTCGTACTTAGCGTGAGTTGGCCATACCTTGGTTATGATAAAGAGGTCGTCCCTCTTGAAGTCCTTTATTGCCTTTCCGACTAGTTCCTCAGCGTTACCTCCCCCGTACATTTCTGCAGTATCTATTGTAGTAATCCCTAATTCAACTGCCCTTTTTATTGCCTTTATGTCGTTTTCGTCGTTCTCATGGTTAGGAGTCCAAAATTCTCCTCCCATCTTCCATGTGCCTAAGGCTAAGTCTGAAATTTTGAAATGTTTGAAGACCTTCATATGATATTTCCTCTTTTCAAGTATTAAACGTCTTCATAGCCTTTTGCATTGCAGACCACTTTTCTTCTTCCACATCTCCTTTGACTACGTAGAAAATTGGGTTAACTTCAACTACCTTCACTTCTTTAAGCTCTTGGTATTTTTCCGGACTTCTGGCCTTTAGTTTTTCAAGCAGGTGGTTAAATTCGAAGTTTACCTGCCCTTCAGTTACAGGCATTTTTAGAGTTAAATCGCATGCTACAATTTTTTCCTTATTAAATGAATACCCCCTCCTTTCTCCTTCCATGTAAACGTAGTAAAGGTAAGTCCCTAGGTAGAGGACTGGGTTTTGTGTCATCTTAAACCTTACCAGCTGTGGGTGGTTTCTATAACCTCTCGTCTTCCCTAAAAGTACTTTCTGTGCGAGTAAACCTTCCCTCCATAGTCCTAAAAGACCGTGAGCGTCAAGGTACTTCGGGTGAATTGACCAGAGCCTCACTATATTCTATACGCGTAAGAGGTTATAAAATAGAGGTAAAGGGATTTTAATGTGTGCTTAATACCTTATACTTAGTGGAACAGCATTGCGTCCGTTAAAGCCTGAAATTGTCAGGGTGGACCCTAAACTAGTAGATGAAATTCTAAGAGAAGAAAAGGACGTGGAAGAAAGAAAGGAAAGGGAAATTCTCAGCTGATACTGGAGTTTTGATAGACTGCAACTCTTTTACTAACTAATCGTCATTTTTAATTACTTCTAAATATCGTTTTTGATTATGTTATATTTATATAGAATTACAGTATATTTTCTATTAATGACCCCCCAACTGATGACGGGCACTGCTCACGAGGGTGGGAGTGAAAACCGGATGGGAGGGTATTAGTGTTTCCCTCAACTAGCTCCAATGATTTAAGGGTGACTGTGTATGATGAGGTGTGCCCGTGGCGGAATTAAAAGTGGCTAAAAGTAAGGATAAGTTACGCCACGGGTAAATACTACATTAACGAGTCAACTGACTTTCCTCCCCGCCCTTAAGGGCGAGGGTTCCCCTCATCGATTCGCTCTTACATCTCTCACCTGAGGGACAGTCGAGAGGGTCAGAGACCCCCTCCCATTGAGGTTCATAATTGCAATTACGTCACGGTCGTTCTCATAACCGCAATGAGGACACTTAAACCACCTGTGTCCGACCTCTTTCATCTTTTTACCACACTTAGGACATTTAACTGAAGAGTACCTAGGGTTAACATACTTGACTGATAAACCGTTCTTCTTAGCCTGCCATTCAATCCAATATTGAACCCTACGATACTGCATCAAGTATAATTTATCCCTAAACTCTGGAGGCAGCCTGTCTACGTTCTTTATCATGTTAGTCAAGTCCTCTAACTTTACGACGTTAGCACCCAGTAACTTCGCTACCTCAACAACCCATTTACCTACTTTTCTGGCATAATCCTCCATAATGCGTTTAGCCTTTGCGTGGAACGAATGGATCCTGTAGAGTATCTTCTTATTGTTTCTCCACCTCTTATGGTACTTTTTCTGAAGATGTTCAGCTAGAGACTTCCAATGATGAGCCTCTTGGAGGCGTGTAGGGATCCTAATATAGTTGGTATCGTCATTACCCACTACGATCTCGTTCATGTTGATATCTACTGCTACCGACCCATTAGGTTCTACCTTCTCTCCCGCCTTCTCAAAAACTACCTTTAAGAAAGCCTTGCCACCTCTAATTGTTAGTCTCGCTTCCTTCATGTTCCAAGTAATGTAGTCTCTGAGGTTTCTGGGATAACCAAGAATAGGTAGTTCGCCGATATTTATTATTATCACAACCATCCTCTCTAGGTCTAGGCTATAGCTCAGCTTAGGCGTTAGCCATACAGTTGGTTTATATACTCTTGGAAAGCGTCCCCTGTTAGGGTTATTATACCATCCTTTATATATTGAGAGTGCTTCCCTATAGCAGTCTTGGGCTACCTTTGAAGGTAGTTGGAACTCCGTTTTTAGCTTCTCATAAAGTCCTTCGTGGACTTTTGAAAGTACTCCTTTCTCTCCTGGGTTCTTAACGTTCTCTTTTAGCCAGAACAACGAATAACGCAGAGCCTTCACATATCTGTTGACGAAGGCTAGGAGGGAGTCAGATGAGCCAATCTTCATCGAAACTGTAGCTCTGATTGGATTTCTCACCCTCCTAGCCATAAGAAAATACCTGAAAAAAGAAATATTTAAATCATCATCCCCGCCTTAAAAGGCGAGGCTTTCAACCTTTTGTAAAAACTACGATAAGGTTAAAACGCTATTGGAAAGTGACAATAACCTTTATATTACTCCAATAACTTTAAGCGAAACTGTATATGTAAGCTACTAAGCCATATAATTCGGACAAGCTAACTAGAAGGTTTATTGCATGGTTGGTGACAAAATTAAAAGTTACAGAGGTAAACGAGGAAATTGCAATAGAGGCTGGAGAAATTAAAGGAAAGTACTAGCTTTGCGAGACTGCCATGTTATTGCACATCGTCTAGGCGTTAAAGCCTTATTCAAGAAAGAAAAGGAACTGCTTAACGTAATAGATAAAGAAGAGTTTAGCAATGTGGTATTTATTGAGGACTTAACGGTTTAAGGCAAAAAAGCCGTTGTCAACAGTTTCTGATATACCATAAAATTTATATTATTTCATCACAAACTCTTATACAATGCTAAGACCCAAAGAAGTCTGCCAACGTCTAGGGATATCCTATGCAACTCTTAGAGAATACGTTAAGAAGGGTTATATTAAGCCAGTAATACTACAGAGCGGAAAATGGAGGTTCAGAGAAGAAGATGTAGAGAAATTAATGGGGATTGTTAAAAAGAGGAAAGTGATCCTTTATGCTAGAGTATCATCAAACACACAAAGAGACGACTTAATAAACCAAGTAAAATACCTAGAGGAGAACGTTAAGGACTACGACCAGGTAATAACGGACATAGAATCTGGACTAAATATGAAGAGGAAGGGATTCCTCAAGTTATTGAGGATGGTACTGAACAATGAAGTGGCAAAGGTAGTCATTGCATACCCAGACAGACTAGTTAGGTTCGGTTTTGAAATCCTTGAAGAAGTGTGCGATGCACATAACTGCGAAATAGTAGTGTTAAACAATGAGGACAAAACACCAGAACAAGAGTTGATAGAGGACCTGGTCTCAATCCTAGTCTCCTTTAGCGGGAAGTTGTACGGTACGAGGAGCCATAAGTATGAAAAGGTGAAGAAGTGTGTCGAGGAACTTAAGGCTTAAATCATTCCAACCAGAAGAGGAGTATATTTACCTAACGTACTCCATAAAGAACGATAAGAAGGAGGAGAGCAGGACATTATTAGAGAACTACAAAGTCCTACTACAAAAGATATTAGACTGGTTGTGGGAGAGGACTAAGGTAGAGAGGAAGGAAGTTAAGAAGGGTAAGAAAGTACTTACAAAGGTGAAAATAACCTTACCTAAGAAGAAGGAGGTATACAAGGGGTTAAGGGATGAACTAGAGAGGATTAACGTCCTAGCTTCGCATTACGTTGATAAGGCAATAAACGATGCTTACTCAATCCTGAAGAGTTGGGAGAGGAGGGCTGAGAAGGGGCAAGCATCACTTAGGAAACCCACGTTAAAGAAGGTTTATGTTAGGGTAAAATCGACGCTGAGAAAGGTGGAGGGCGAGTCAGTTAGGGTAACTGTTAAACCTTACGAGTACATTACATTTTCATGGTCACACGCATGGTTCTCTAAAAGAGTTAAGAGACTCGAACTCGGTGAGCCTATAATTAAGGAGGACAGAGTTTACCTACCGTTCCGTTATAAATTACCTTGGAGTACTCCGCTCAACTTCCTAGCAATTGATAGCAACCTTTACACATTAGACACTTATGATAAAGAGAAGTTCATAACATTCTCTATAAAGGAGTTGTATAGTATAAAGTATGGAATGGAGTTGAAGAGGGCAAAAGTTCAGTCTTTTGCTTCAAAACATGGCAGAAAAGGTAAGGAGTTGCTGAAGAAGTACTCTCACCGTGAAAGGAACAGAGTTCTAGACTACGCCAACAAGTTCGTAAACAAACTCTTGGAAATGTATCCTCTGACTCTTTTCGCTATAGAGAAGTTAAATAAACAATCAATGTTTGAGGATGCTACTGACTCCCTCTCAAAGAAGATATCGAGGACTGTGTGGAGGACTTTACACAATGTGCTTAAATACAAGGCTCCTTTTTACGGTTCATTTGTTAAAGAAGTGAACCCATACCTCACATCTAAGTCCTGTCCCAGATGTGGATGGGTTTCCCGAAAGGTCGGCAGGACTTTTAGGTGTGAAAGGTGTGGGTTCACGCTAGATAGACAGTTGAATGCGTCCCTGAACATCTACCTCAAGATGTGCGGGTTCCCCCACATCCGTGATATTCCGCAGGTGTGGGTTGGGGTTATCCCGCTAAAGGGGCGGAGAGGAGTGAAGGGGGCAATGCCCCGTGACTTTGGTGAAGCCCAAGGGCTGAGGATTGATATGAAATATTATGAAATCCTATGAAGTCCAAACCCCAATCTATCAGTCCCTACACCGCTCCTCACAGTTCAGACGATAGCTTCTCATCACATGTTAAGATATGAATTAACACTTTAAGAGAGAATATTTAAGTGAAAACTTAAATATTACATATGGAGATACTTAACGTAAAGGAGAATGATGTATTAATAGCCTATGTAAAGGACAATGAACTGATTTTGCACCGTTAAAAATCGTTAGAGTTAATCCGAAATTGGTGAATGAAATACTAAGAGGAACATAATTAAGCAGTTGAGATATAAGAGGCGGTAAAAGAGTTATTATATGGATATACCTATATATTATTATGGTAACTATTACAATTAAGCTGAACGAGGAGATAGCCAGGCTAATAGACAAGATGATAGAGTTAGGCATTGCTAGATCTAAAAATGAAGCTGTTAATATGTTGATAGAATATGGTAAAGCTGTAGTGGAGAAAAGGGTAAAAGAGCAAGAGGAAGTTTTAATGCTGGTAAATAAATGGCTTAAGGAGGGGTTCCCGTATAAGGGACTTGATACTTCAGACCTAAGGGAAGAAAGGTATGGCTGAATATATAGACACTAACGTCATACTTTCACTGGTAGAGCAAGACGCTAACTACGTAAGGGCTATAAAGATCAAAGGAGTTGAAGGCTTGGTCACGGGTGAAATAACTGTTGTAGAGCTCAACTCCTTTTACTCTAGGAAGCTTAAGGACGAGGTCAAGGCAAAGGCCTCTACCCTTTACTCTCTAAAGTTCTCTAACGTAGAGGTAGTGGAGGTGGATTGGAATAAGTTGTTTAGGAAGAGTGAATATCTATCTCCGGAGTTACAGTTAAAGACACTCGACGTGTTACAAATAGCTTCGGCAGTGTTGATAGGTGTATCAAAGTTCTTGACTTTCGACAAGGATATATTAGGGAAGAGAGAGCTGATCAAAAAGTATACTGGGATCGAGGTAAGTGAACCGTGAAAAATTTGTGTAACCGATTCTATGCCCAACATTATGAAGGATCTAGAGCGTTAGGGATAGTTACTCAAGCTCCTTGAGTTAGCCCACATCCACCTGTTATGCGGGAATTTAGGCAAAGATATAATTTGCATAGGTTTATTTCCATATATAATCTTCCTGCCATAAGGGCAAGGCTTTCCTTTATGAACTTCTCGGAAATCCATGAAGGAATAGACAAGGTAAGAATTCAGATGTTAAGATACTCAGTGAAGAAGTTATGAAGGTATAAAAGTATTTTTATTTTCATACTCTCCTCAACTCCTTATGCTAGTTTACGAATTCAAGGAAAAACTTCACGAGGACTTCGTAGAGGAAAGACTAAACAGGTTTATAGTAAAAACCAAGAGCGGGAGAATTTGCCACTTACACGACCCGGGCAGGCTGAAGGAATTAATTTACCCCGGGAATAAAATACTAATAAGGGAAAAGGAAGGTAGGAAAACTAATTGCCAAGTAACTGCAGCATGGGACGGGAGGTGGGTCATAACTGACTCGAGCATACACAACGCAATTGCAAAAGTTTTCCTCCCTGGAGCGAAACCTGAGGTAAAATTGGGGAACAGCAGGATAGATTTCCTCTTGTGTGACACTTACGTTGAGGTTAAAGGTTGCACACTGGTAAAGAATGGAGTTGCCCTCTTTCCCGACGCACCGACTGAGAGGGGTAGGAGGCACCTCGAAGAGTTAATGAAAGTGGTCGAGAAAGGGATGAAGGCTAAGCTCTTAGTCTTGGTAATGAGGGACGACGCAATATGTTTTTCTCCAAATGAAGAAACTGACAATAGGTTCGCCGAAACTTTTTACGTATCACTTAACAAGGGACTGGAAGTTGAGGTAAAGGAATTCCGCCTTGAAGGTAATAAAGTATATTACGTTAAGGACATCCCCCTTTGCGGGAAGCGTTAAAAATTTTCTTTCTAAGCAAAATCTTATGATAAAAGTAGGAACTTGCGGTTTTACTTCGAAGTATTTTAAGTATTTCGACGTCCTCGAAGTACAGCAGACGTTTTATGACGTAGTAAGTGAGACTTCTTTAAACAATTGGAGGGAGTTAGCAGAGGAGAATAAGGTGGAGTTGACGTTAAAGGCTTTGCAAGTAATAACACACGAGTATAACGCCTCAACTTATAAGAGGATGAAGAAATTCCAAGGGGAAAGGGACAACTTCGGTTCATTTAAAGACACTAAGGTAGTTGAGGAGGCTACCGAAATAACCCTTGAGGAGGCAAGGAAATTGGACGCTAGTATAGTAGTTTTCCAGTCCCCTGCTTCGTTTAAACCTTCCAAGGATAACGCTGAAAGGGTAATAAACTATTTTTCTACCCTAGATAAAGGTTTCATTTACGCTTGGGAACCCAGGGGTTCTTGGTATGATAATTTAAACCTGCTGAGAGAAGTAATAGATAAAGCAAAAGTAATTCATGTAGTAGACCCTTTTAGGCATGACTCACTTACTCCAACAAAGTATTATAGGCTCCACGGGATAGGGAGAGGGGAAGTAAATTATTCTTATAAATACAGTGATGAAGACTTGCGTAAACTAAAGGACGTCGTAATTCGTGATATAACAGTTTACGTCCTATTTAATAACGTATACTCCTTTGACGACGCACAGAGGTTTAAGAAAATGTTAGTGCCTTGAAAAATTTAAAAATTCCGGCTCCGGAATTATTCCGGTGGCGGAAATTCTCTTTGATACTAGACCTAAATCTAGGAGGGAAGACTTCTTTGATAGGAATAAAGAAATTGAAGAACTCAAAGACGTCATTCTACACAAGGATTTTGCTGCTGTGTTAGGGATAAGAAGGATTGGCAAAACAAGCCTCGTTAAGGTTACCCTTAACGAACTTCCTGATCACATTTCCTTACCAATTAACTTAGGAAAAATAGGGAACAAAAAGTCATATCCTATGGACGTTTTTTCAAGGATTTTCATTGAAGGAGCTGTTGAAACTATTAAAAAGTACACCTTTGCAGGGAAGGTATCAAAAATCATAGCAAATAGGTTAGGGATAGACCCTAGCGATATCTTAGAATTAAACTGGGTAAAAATTGGAATAAAATTGAGGGAATTTAACACTCAGGACGTAAACGAAGTTATTAGGGCTTTAGACTCAGTTTCAAAAGATAATAAGAAGTACTTGGTAGTTTTCATTGATGAAGTGCAGAATATCAAAAAGGTAAAGGACTTTGATTTGGGTTCCTTCCTGCACGATATTTATGAATGGTGTGAAAACACTGTAGTAGTAGTTTCCGGGAGTTTCGTAGGCGTTGCAGAGGAGATCTTAAACCAGGTTGAGGAGGAAAAGCCGTTTTTCGGCAGGAAATTCTTTAGAATAAAGTTAGAGAGGTTTAACGAGGAAACTTCAAAGGAGTTTTTATCCGAAGGATTTAAAGAGGAAGGTATTAAAGTTGATGATAAGGTTATAGAAGATGCCGTAAAACATTTTGATGGGATACCCGGATGGCTTGCTTTATTCGGAAGGAGTTATTCTTACGCAGTTAAGCACTCTCATCCAGTTGATATAAAGGTTATATTAAAAGAGGCCGCAAAGGAAGTATCAAAGGATTTCACCACTTTCCTGAAGACTTCAAACTCACCTACAAGGTACGCTGAGATAATTTTAGCTTTGTCCAGACTAGGAAATAAAGGAAATTTAAGCGAGATAAGGGACGTAGTTAACTCGCTATTCAAGGAAAACGTGGAAAGTTCTAGGCTTAATGAATTATTAAGCACACTAGTTAAGTACGGATTTGTAATAAAAGTGGGTAGAGGTAAATATGCTTTACCTACAGACTTGCCTACTAAAATAGGTTTAAGGCATTCAGCAAAAATATGGATAAAGAAGATGAGTTAGAAACTGAGTAAATTGCGAAATCATAATCTTATTAATACAAAGAAATTATTCAACTACAGATGTATTATATGTAACTTCTTCTCCATTGCTAAAGAATATTTTCACTGTAACCTTAGATTGAGGTAACTCCTCTCCAGTATTAATATAATATGTATTAGTCCCGGGATTGACTGCAAGCTGGGAGTGGAATACCTCACCGTTAATTTTAACGCAATTAATCTGTAACCTCTGCGGGGAAAATAAGTATACTTTTACAGTACCGTTTTCAAATACGCATAAACTATAAACTTTAACGTAAGATTGTTGAGTTAAAAAGTTGGATACGAGAGTGTAAGCTATGTAAACTACTGCAAGAGTTGAAACAACCACGCCTATTAGGATTATAAGCGCCGTTAAAGCTGGTGAATGCACAAGGTATTCTTCTCCTTTTGTCTATTTATGCTTTTTCGCCATAAGCATTCTATAGATTATTTCAGATATTGGTGAATTCTCAAATAAAAACAAAGATTTGTACAGCCAAGATTAAATCTATATTTTATATATCCAATAATTGAATATATAGACTATATAGGTTATTTTTATTATTTAGGAAGAAAGCCTATGAATATGAATTCCTTCATAATTTCAACACTCCTAAGCCTCTTTGCGTTAAGCATTATTAAAAAAGAAGAATTTTTATCACCTCTTTTATTAGCACTTCTCCTCCTCTTGCTGTTAGGAAAAAGGCTCCCAAAGTATTTCGCGATTTCGCCACTCTTTTCCCTCTTCTTCCACAATGAATTAATAACTGCGCTTGGTCTTGAAGTCATTTTATTCATAAGGTGGTAAAATGAACATTCTTGCGTCAATACTTATAGGCATAGTTCAAGGAATTGCTGAATGGCTACCTATAAGCAGTAAAACTCAAGTACTGCTTGCATCCCATTACTTACTTAACTTAGACGTAAGTATTGCATACACTTTCGGCCTATTCATGGAGATGGGTTCTATAGGCTCGGCATTAATCTATTTCAGACAAGATGTTAAGAGGGTATTTCACGATAGGTTCCTACTAAAGTTCCTCGTGATAGTAACTGTCATAACTGGGATTGTAGGAGTTCCGCTCTACGTAATTTCTGACAAATTGCTACAAAATGCGTACAATCCTTCAATACCTATGATATTCCTCGGGCTGGCTTTAATAGCAGACGGAATTTACATTAGGTATTCTAGAATAAAGACGAGAGAGTTCAGAAACCTATCCATGAAAGAAATGATTTTAATAGGCATAGCCCAAGGAATTGCCGCCTTACCCGGCGTAAGTAGGTCAGGGATGACGGTGTCAACAATGTTAGTCCTAGGAATAAATCCTGAAGATACATTCCATTATTCCTATTTAGCTTACATACCTGCAGCAATTGGAGCTGTAGGAACTACTTTATTGTTTACCAGGCACCACGTTAGTTATGCAGTATCGTTAATTGGGATCGGAGGGCTTGCAATTGCGGTAATTACTGCACTACTTACTGGACTAGTAGTAATAGGTTTCCTGCTAAAGATTGCTAAAACTAAGAGAGTTTACTTAATAGACTTCATGCTCGGAGGGATAGCAATAGCTATTAGTGCGTTGGGATTAATAATAGGCTGATTGCTTTGTTGATTCTTTCAATTCCTTCAGTTTTTCCTAAATAAAAGAAATTATGTGTAATTTTTAATAAAAATCTAACTAATTTGTATAAATTTGTATTTCTTAAAAAGTACTGAACACTAATGCATGTTCTGACGATTTATATTATCAATAATAGAAGATCCATTAGCTATTATTATTTTTAATCATTTTTATTTCCATTTTTCTTGTTTGTTGTTCTATGGCATTCTTGTGTTTGGAAGTAAATCTGCCCCTTCCGTATTTCTTTGCAATATCTTTTGAATATCTATTAGCTTTTAGTAATGTGTGACAATTTTCACAAATTACACCATAAAAATCTGGTAAATAACGTCTTATAGTTACAAATATAAGGGGAATAGGCATCTTTTCTTTTCTATAGACATATGCTAATATCTGTGAAGTTTGCCTACCACAAATCGGACAATATCCTTGAAACCTATCCAAAACTTGGATTTTTCTAGTCATTGAAACGACTTTAATATTATTGGAACTCATAATCAAATACCTTAATTAATTTGGGAAATAATCTATAAAAATTTTACTGGCATGTTCTGTGTTCTAGGAATACTGATGATAATATTAATGGGTTAAAGCACTCTCAAGTTTTTTACACGAGCAGATTTCCTTTGAGAATTCTACTTTACTATATTCGTCAAATATGCTTAGTCAGTGGGATAATTCATGAACAAAATTGCAATGTAGACCTGAATCGTTCTTTTACACATGTTAGAAAATCTCTGAAAATATTTTTGTATATTTATTATATCAGACAATCTAGCTTTCTTCATTGTTCTGTAGGTTGGGTGCTCATCATTCGACTACTCCTTTAAGTTAAAGGTTTTAAGATTTTCTAGAAATGCAAGTTATCCTCTCGAGCTCAGCCTTCATCCTAACTTTAATATCAATTTCAGAAGGTAATTGGATAGTATTTATCATTGTCCTAAACTGGGAAGATATCCAGTTAAGGTAAAGGAGGGAATAAAATATCTTAGACTTCTCCTCATCCTCTATAATTTCCCTTATCCTAGCTAGAAGAGGTTTATATTCCTCACAACCTAGCTCCAGGTTATATTTCCTACAGAAATCCTTTGGGTTTTCAACCATTTCCTTCAAAGGATTAATTTTCCCTTCAATTACATCCTTTGCCGGAAATACGTCCTTACATGTCTTGTTACCACATTTTCCGTCAATTATGAAGGAAAATTTATCAATTACGTCAAAGAGGTCTTCAACGGCTAAGTTTATAACCTCCTTTTGCAATTCAGTTTCCCTTATCAAATTGCCTTTAATATCATTTATTAAAGGAACGTCAGTCAACTTTATAGTTTCACTGTACTCTTCCCTCATCTTTTCAATTTCATCTATAAGTTCGCATTCAGAGGAGGAATTACAGATTGAAGTATAAACATCCTCTAGGAATGATTCATAGCTCTTAAACCTCTCGTCGTCAACCCTAAGACTGTTAAGGTCTCTTAAAAGCCTCGAAATCTTTTCCTTAATTTCCCCTATGCCTTCTGGTTGAGAAAAGAGGTTATGAATAAACGAAATGCAGGAAACTGAAGGAGAAGAACATACCTTGTTCAACTCTTCCCTAAAGTTTTCAATTTCCTCTATTTCATCAACCATTAAAGGTGAAAGGACTTCGTGAAGCCTTATTGTTGAGTCCCTAAGCTGTAGGCACTCCTGCACTGAGGATTCTTTTTTCATTTCGTCAATTTGGGTCTTCAGCAGTTCCGTCTGTTTCCTGTAATAATAGATGGTCCAGATAAGTGCAACTGTGGAAACTACCGAGCTTAAGCCTGATGCAGTGCTTATAATCTGGTCTAGAATTGTCATGAGTCAAAAATTGTTGGCATGGAGAATAAAGTTAATGAGTGAAGGAGTTATGGTAGTCTCCCTAAATACATTAAAGCAGTTTGTAAGAAAAACGTGTGGTTATAAAATAGCAATTAATTTTTCTACATTACTTCTTAGTTTAATTACATCCTTCTTAGCTAATCTACATTCATGAAATCCCTCTACGTATAGTGTCCATTCAGATATCCATAAAATACTTATGTTAGGATATATCTTTTCTAACTCATCTACTGCTTTGACTCAGAACTCCATGACCATTTTGTGTTACTTTTATTGAACTCTTAAAAGAGAGTACTTTTATTGCCTCTTCAGCTGCTTTATAATACTTCTCACTAGCCTCTTCGACTTCACCCCTATTTAGTAATTCATCCGCCTCTTCAAGATATGCGTCGGCAAGCGTTTTCTTCATAAATTATATAGGACATGAATAATAAACAATGTGGAAATGACAGCACTAGAGTTAGTCAGACCCTGAAAGCCAATGGCAAACTAGAGTGTAATGTGCCTAACTTTGTGGATAGGAATCGCATACAGTATTGTTACATGTACTGCGTTACTGAACCTTTAAGGTATAAGTATAAAAACCCTAAAGAAAAGAGAAAATTATGGAGAAGTTAAAGGAATATTTACAGAGCGATAATAAGGATATGAAGCACGAAGCTTGGAACTACGTTGAAAGTCATTATAAGGAGTTAGGGAAGGATTTTATCATAGAAATGTTAAAATTTCAGGACACTGGAACTAGGTACAGAGCTTGGAACTTTGTGAAAAAGCTTGTAGACGAAAATTTCCTGACAGTAAAGGAGTGCAGAGATCTTTCACCTTATTTTTTAGAAATGCTAGAGGACAAGAACTTGACAGTAAGAGCATTAAGCTGGTATGTTACTCTAATGCCTTTGATAGAATTAGGAATAATTGATAAGGGAGAAGTAGTTAAAAATTACTCGAAGTATCTATGTGAAATTTATGAGCAATACAAGGACGTGTTAGAGGAAGTAAAAGAGGAACTTAAAATAGAATGCTAGATTAATCGTGGTTATCATTTTCTTCCAACTTTTTTGCAAATTTTTCCGCTCTTAGCATCATGACTTGATTATTAAAGTCCCACCTCTCGTTCTGGAAGTGTTCATAAGGAATTGAGGCAATCAACATGAATTTATCATTGACAGGATGAATATACGCTTCTATCGTGTCCCTGCTCTTTAGCGTAGAGATAAAATCCAGATAGTCCAATAGCTTAGATGAGTTATCCACAATGTGGACATAATAAGTCCCATCATCTAGCTTATAACTAAGGTGCATGCTTGGTATCCTACTCAGTTCTTCCAAAGTATCTTTCTCACCAAAGCTTACTTCAAGCCTAAAATCTGGTTTGAATAAACGTGCTGCATATCCTACTATTAGACCTTTGCTTATCACATGAGCTTGAGTATGGTAAAGAACGTCTTTAAATGAAAGTCCTAACATCGTGGACACTTCTTTTAGTGAAGAATATGCAATCTCTTGTTTTTTACCAATAATCTTAACGTCAACATCATCTGGTGTAAATCCTTCAGTTAGGTCTGGTAATTCAAATGGTTCCCTAGGTGAAGATAGTATCCCAGTAAATTCCCTCTTCTCGAAATCAAAGTTTGAATAATCAATTGGGTAGAACTTCTCCTCCTTGACCTCGTGAATATCGTAATGGTAGATTATTCCCTCACCTTGTAAATAATCTAGGACTTCATCAAACTTTGATGAATTATAATACAAGGAAAGATTAATTACAAGAGGATTAAGAACATCCCTAAGAATGAAGGTTGGAGTACCATCAAAGAGATCATAGAAGTCGTCTAAGGAAATATTGGAATAATTAGAATAAATAGTGACATAATACTTCTTTAAACCTAAAGCCTGCCATCTAGAAAAAGGATACAAGTTGTATTGGAAGTTTTGTCTTAACCATTGGATAAATTTATCAGCGTCTTTTATCCTTGATATTGCACCAATAATCCTAGGATTTAAATCTCCAAACCTCTGTAAGTAATATAAGACCTCTGAGAGAATTAACTTCTCTTTCTCAACTAACACGAGAAAAAGTCGAATATTAACTTAAAAAGATATCCCTTATAATATTAAAAAACTTTAACCACCATCTGGCGATGTGCTTTTTCCTGCAAAGAATATGTGTGCCATTCCCATTGCTGCTAATGCTAAACCAAGTAAGGCTATTGCTAACCTTATTCCAAGGTTTAATTTATATATGTCCATCATTTTTTCTCGCCTATCTTTTAATTTACTAGAGGTTAAGCATGAGAAATTACTAAAAATATAGTAAGCTTTTTAAACTCCTTTCCACGAAGGACGTAATAAAAACTATTTATAGAAAATGTGAACTCTTTACGATAACTTTTTATTGAGAACTCCCTTTTTCTCTTACTGTATTATGAAATAGAAAAACTATATGTCTTCACATCTCAATCCCGCTAACCTACATCACTTATCAGTTAGGAGAGCCAAGGACATATTTTCTCAAGAATTAAAAAATTTTATCATTAATCGGTTAGGAGTTCTAATTTCATGATCATTATAAAATCATATTTTATTACAGCGAAAGAATTTATCTTTACAGATCGTCAATACATATCTTCTTTCCTTTAGATTTTTAACGTCTCCCTGCCTAATAATGTCATTTCTCTACCTAAAATGGGACTCTCTGTTAGTCCGTTTAGTACAATATTTCCTACTCTTATCTTAACTTCAGCAACCCTTGTTTAGTGTTGAATAGAATCAAAAGAATTGAATGCTACCTTATTCAAGAGACCTACAGAAACGCTAATTCCACATTAGAATTTCTTATTCATGTTCCATACTTTCCTAATTATTGAACTGAAGATTTTTGTGATCTTTTCAATTCTATGAGTATAAATGCCAGCAATGCTAAAGATGAGCATTATTATTGAGGAATTCAGCGTTACTATTTCTGCAACGTTAGGTATTATGAAACCTGCGTCTAAATTCATGCTGGGACCTATTTCCCTAAGTTTTATTATCCTAGATAATATTTTGGTAAAAGAGAATTCATCCCAAGACCGAAAGTAGAAAAAATGATTAATAAAGGAATATTTAACATCATAAAGCTTAGAAATCCTATTATTACAACTATTACTCCTGAAATTATGAGAGACCTTCTAGGCTTTCCGGTTATTGGAATTAATATATATCCTATTAAAGCTATTTTAATAAAATCTAGGAGTAAGCATTCTTCCTATGAAGGGAACTCCTATCAATATAGTATCAATAAATATTGGAAAATTCAAGCATTCGTATTCTTCATTTATTTTATCTAAAATTGCAAGAGCTTCCTTCAGTTAATATGAAAGATTTAGTACCGTAAGCAAAAGGAGAATCGTAAATAGAAATCGCTATATTAATTTCATTTAATGCCTCATCGTACTTCATAAGGTTTAAGAGTATCATAGACTTCAACATATGCAAATCGTAATCTTCGCCGTTAATTTCCAATGCTTTATCAACTTCCTTCAATGCCTGCTCATACTTATGAGAATTGAACGACTCTACAGCTCTTGTAATATGCGCATGAATGGCAGATTTCTTGAGCATAATAAGATATAATATTTCCCATTATTAAAAGCTTGAATTAATAAGCTTAAAATAGTAGATAAGGAGATATAAATTCAATAAATTTCAATTCAGACTCAAGGATAGGCTAATTTATTTAAATGAAATGATAAATGAGCTTATGGATACAGCAGAACTCATACTTAAGGTGATCTCGAAGTACACTGACAAGGTTTTCATAGTTTCCGGAACAGATTACTCCGCATTCATAAGGGCTGCATCCAAACTAAGAACCCCTGAACTCGTAGTAGTCCCCCATGAGATAACTGCAGCGAGTGCGGCAGTAGGTTATTCATTATCAGGAAAGCTAGGAGTCTTAATGGTCCATACAGTACCTGGGACATTAAACTCTCTAGGGATTATCGCTGATGCATTCTCCTCTAGGATACCGCTCTTAGTAATTGCGGGAAAAAGTCCTTATACAGACAAGGGAAGCCCTGCAAGCAGGACTTTAAGGATTCATTGGACTCAGGATGCAGACCAGGAAGAACTAGTTAAGTACGTTAAGTGGAAGTACGAAATAAGGGATCCTTCACAAGTTTACTCATCAATCTCCAGGGCAATTCAAATAGCGTTAAGTGAACCTCAAGGTCCCGTGTATTTGGCAATACCTAGGGAAGTAAGCATTGCTGAGGTAAAAGATGAAGGAAAGAAGATGGAGCCTTTTTACCCTGGCGTTCCTGACAGTTTCTTAGAAAAAGCTAAGGAAATGATAATGAAGTCATCAAACCCCGTCATCTTAACTTGGAGGGCTGGGAGGAAAGAGAGCTGGTTTAATTCCCTCAAGAGGTTTGCGGACTCTGCAGAAATCCCTGTGCTTAATTACGTTGGAGAAAGGGTGAACTATTACGGTAAGATGTCTATAGACCACTTTAACCTCAAGGATGCAGATTTAATAATTGAGGTTGAGGTAGAAGTCCCGTGGATTCCTAGATATACTGAGGTAGATGCTAAGGTTATAAAAGTTGATGTTGAGCCCTCGTACTCTTACATTCCTTATTACGAGTTCCCCTGCGACCTCTGTGTACAGTCTGCAGTTGATGAATTTTTCGAAAAGCTTAAAATAGAGAGGAAGGCTGAGAAGAACGTTTTAGATGAGATTGAAAGACAGAGAGAGGAGAAAGTGAAAAGGATAGAGAAATTGAGGGATATGAGGGAAATTCACCCTGATTATTTATCCTTTGAGGTCGGAAAATTGGGATGGACTGTATTTAATGAGTACGACTTAAATCCTAAATACGGTGAATTCAAGGAGTTCAATTCATATTTCGGAGATCCTGCATTCGGTCATTTGGGTTGGGGCTTAGGCGCCTCTTTAGGCTATAAGATGGCTACAGGAAAGAACGTTATAGCTACAGTTGGAGACGGTTCCTTCATATTCGGAGTCCCTACTGCTTTTTACTACTTAGCTAAGAAGTACCCCGCGCTAGTAGTGATTTTTGACAATAAGAGTTGGAATGCTGTAGAAAAGGCTGTTAGGGAAGTTTATCCTGACGTAAAGGATTACCCTGGTGCTGAGATTGATATAGGAGATTTGCCTAAGACTGTGGAAGTAATAGGGGGCTATTACGAATACGTTGAAAGACCGGACGAGGTTGAAGGTGCATTGAGGAGGGGTAAGGGGAAGGTTGAGTCTGGAACTCCTGCAATAATTCACGCTAAGGTAATGAAGACTTGATGAATCAGCTTCATACCGCATCCCTTTGCTATACAACGTATGAACTCATTATCGTCTAAAAGGTGTTTTCCTCTATCTTAAAATTGCACATTTCCTTTAACTCCTCACAGGAGTGAAAGTTCAACCAGTCGTCTACGAGCTCCTCACAATTGCAGATTAAATACTTAACATGAAATCTAGGAGTATTTTATGGATTCGCCATAAATAATCCGTAAGAGTAAGTACTGTATTTTCTTTAGTAGATCTTCCCACTCCCCTAGAGGACTAACGTTATAAGGTCAACGATTTGAGCTAGAGAACTTTAATAATTTTCTAACTCATTATGGGGGCTAACTAGCTTTTAACGCATAAAGCTGTATACAATACTCATTCTTTCCCTGCAAACTTGTGCAATTGTATTGATAAATTGAATCCCTCTTTTACCGTTACGTCCCACCAATAGCTTATCCTTTCGTTATTTATTGGCTGTAACCAAACTTTCTTCTTTTCCACGTTTAGGTAATCTACAAATTTCTTTACTTCCTCTACATCGTCGTTCCACATTACCGGGAACTTTAAGTAATATAATTTTCTCTTCTCCTTCAGTTTATCAACGTTTCTTTTCACTACTTCCTGCCTATACTTAACTCCCGCGTTTAACAACTTAGGAGAAATGCTGAAATAATCAACCTTTTCCACGAAGTGGTCTTTTAAAGGAACAGTGCCGTTAGTCTCTACAAGGATTTCGCTACCTTTCTCCTTTGCCTTTGTTAGGAAATTCGTCAGTATATCTTGATAAAGAGTAGGTTCTCCTCCCGTTAGGATTATGAAATCGTCCATAACATCAAGGCTGTCAACTAGCTTAGGTTTACCGTAATAGGAGTACTTAGTATCGCACCATGAACACCTTAGATTACAGCCGAAGAACCTAATGAAGACAGCCCTCTTACCTGAGAAAGGCCCCTCTCCTTGTAAGCTTACGAAAATTTCGCTTATAGGTAACATGGTTTAAGGGAATGCATTAGCGTTAAAAAGTTACTGCTTTATGAGCACGGATAATATCCCAATACAAGTTTATATTATGCAATGCTGTTCATTAGGATGACTATGAACATGGAGTAATTAACTTCGTATAATACTGACTAAGTGTAACATAATGCTGATAAAAACAATGATTAAATCCTTTTTTCTATTTCTAATCTGAATGCGTCTGATGTCATTTTTATTTACTTTCGTTTACAAGATTGAACTAAAAGATTTAACGTACTCCATAAGGTTATTAAACATTTTTAACTAGTTTAACTCAATGAAAGTGACTATAAAAGGCGTGGATGAAAGGCTTTACAAAATGTTAAAGGCTAAGGCGTCAATTGAAGGTATCTCGGTTAGTGAAGCAATAAACAAGGCTATAAAACTTTGGTTAGTTAATAAAGATCTGGATAGGCTCATGGTAATAAAGAGTAAGGAGTTTTGGGACGCGGTAAATGATGGAAAGTATGCCTTATTTTGCGACGGTAATTTCATAGGCGGTTTTGACAGTGAGGAAGGTATGATTAAGGAGGCTAGGAAATATAAGAAGTGCTATGCATTAAGCAAAAAGTGGCTAATAGAAGAAGGTGAAGTTACTGGAGTACTATAAATGGTGACTAAAGCAAATTCTGCTGACGGAGATTCCAGTTTTTTACTCTACATAGTAGCAGTTGTTTTTAAATGTATTTAGTTTACTTTAAGTTAAAGATTAGTAATTCCCGCTGGATGTTACGTCTAGATTTTTCAGATGTATAATCACGAGCTAGTAGATCTCTTTCCAGCATTTTGTCTCCTCATGTACCTTTCTAATGCATCCTTTTCAGCTTCTTTTTCAGCTAATTCCTTTAGTTCCTTTACACTTAAGTTAGTTTTTATGATTCCTGATGTAAAGGCTAATGGATCTTTAATAAACGGTTTCTCGTTTGACAACTTACTTCACTACCAATATGCAATTATTGTTTTCTTCCTAGAAAGCTTTTCCTATTTTCGTGAATCTTGGTATGATAGATCACTAAATCGTTTCGTTCAGTTTATGCCATTCTGGTACTTTAGGATTAGGAACTGAGTCCCACTCGTCATAAGGCTTTATATCAAGTATTGGAGTACCGTCAAATGCATTTATACCCTTAACGTATAAGACGTTCCCTTCCCTTTTTATTAGCTCAACTACGGAAATCCCTATTGAGTTAGGCCTATGCTGAGACCTTGTTGCGAAAACTCCTACCTCAACTCCTCCTCTAATTCTCTTTAAATCCTTGTTAGGGTCAGCTAAGTGGAGGTGATAAATAATTATTAAGTGTGAGAATTCTTCTATGTCTTTTAAACCTTCGGCGTAAGTCTCTTTAATTTCAATCTTAACTATTGATTTCCTCGATGTAGAGTTGTCGTCTCTCCTCACAAAACCTATGTAGTTAAAACAGCAATCCATAATAGAGAGTTAAATTTGGAGAATAAAACCTTCTAGTTTTAAAGCCAGAGTGAGGAGAATACAGAAGCTAGTAGTTTATTGCTCTAACATGTATTAACCCATCATTTAAAATCCTTACGTCGTATCTATAATCGTGAAAATTGCAACTTGGAACGTAAACGACTTAAAAGCAATAACCAGGAAAGGTTCCCTAGATGAAGTACTAAAATACGACGTGGCTATGTTGCAGGAAATAAGGACTTCAGACAAGCCTCTCGATTTGCTATTTTCCGACTTTGCGATAGGAGTCTTTCTCCACAAAGAAAAAGGGTACGGTGGAGTTATGACAATAATCCGTTAAAGCAGATGAATGTAATAAAAGGTTTAACCGTTGAAGAGTTCCACGAGGAAGGGAGAGTTTTAACCCTTGAGTTTGAGAAATTCTTCTTAATTAACTCCTACTTTCCAAGGGCTGGGGATGAGTTAAAGAGGTTGGACTTAAAGATAAAGTTCGATGAGACCTAGAGGATTTCATGGTGATGTTGATGGAAAGAAAGCCTGTAATAATTTGCGGTGATTTTAACGCAGTGAGGTGCAAGAGGGATTCATCTTTTTGGGACGAAAAAGAGCCAGCTTTAACTCCTCAGGAAAGGGAATAGTTAAACACGTGATTGGCGATCTAGGATTTACAGACGCTTACAAACTAATTAATCCTAATAAGAACGAATTTACTTGGAGGAGTTATAGATTTAAATGGAAGGCTATGAGGATTGATTACTGCCTAGTTTCTCCAGAACTGAAGAACGAAATTAAGGATTGCAGAATTCTAAAATTGGAAGGATCAGACCATTACCCATTACTCTTAGAGCTTGATATTGAAAACCCTTAATTGAGGGAAATGCTAAAGAATTTTTATTTTAGTTTTAACCTTTTACCGATATGAATAAGAAAATAATAGCTGTCGCAATAACAGGAATAGTAATCATTTCTTTATTAATAATTTTATCCTCTCAAGGAGAAAAGATTGTAAGAATAGACGTCTCTTTCTCTTGCAATTGCAAATTATATCCTCCTATATCCATCTGCTTAGCTAAAAACTACTACAAGGTGACGTATAACTCCTCTTTAGGCCTCTTTAAAGACACTCCCTACAGTAACGTTTATTACATAGAGAGCGACAATCTTCTTGCATCAATTGCAGAAAAGTACCTCAATCTATCTTATAAAGTATCGATAGGGAAGTACGCATTAAGCCCTTATTTAGTCCTCCTAGGAATTCACAATTTTTCCTGGTGTTTTAGGTGTCCGAGCTGTACGGAAGTAAAGCAAAACGTTTACATTACTAACTTTACAAACCCCTCTAGAAATTACCTTAACTGGTATGTATACGCTGATATCTCCTTCTTATATTCAATTTACCTCCTCGAGAACTATAACTACAGCGAAGCAATGCACGTATTTTCAGTGACAATGAGGGACTTCTGGAATGGCTACGGTTTTGTAGATGAAGCTTTCGACGGTAAATATTCATCATATAAGCTTGCTTTAGCGGTAATAGCTTGGAAGTACATATACTCTTTTAACAAGACCTTTGCGATGGAGTATTTTAAATGCATAAAAGAGATTTACAACGTGTCCTCGCATTTGCAGTCTGCAATAGGAGGTTATTTTACTTGCTACTTAGTAGTAAACGGCACAATAGTACCTAAGGGAAACGTAAACACTGAAACTACATCACTTTTCGTAATAGCTTTCTTCATGAAACCGGTAACTGTAGTGTGTTAACTCATGCCTTACTCACCTTCACTTTGCTCACTAGTACATAAGGAGAAAGTACTGGAATTGGAGAGTCCCACCACTTTACTGAGTATCTATCCTTCGATAACTCCTCTATGTTCCTTATGACGTTCAGTAAGCTGTCTGCAATCCTTAACCTTCCTGCAACACCTTCTATGTTACCGTTCTTGTAAACTACTACTGCATCCCTACCTACTGTAGAGAAGTTTCCTTCAACGTAGTTCTGGAACCTAGTATACCAATTATTATTAAAGAATATCACATTCCCTGAAAGGAGAGAGTCCTTACTCACTTTGCCTCCATCAACTTCTAAAGTCCAAGGTGTAGGAGATATCCAGCCTGCATTACCGGTAGACTTTGTACCCATGATCTCTGCTATCTCGTTGTTGAGCAGTGGAGTTTCAAATACTCCGCTGTTTATTATCTTTTTATTCCTAGTGAAAGTAGCCTCCATATCGAAGTCAATTGAATTAGGTCTATCCTCCCTAGGGGAGTCAGAGAAAGTGAATTTTTCACTAGCAATTTTATCTCCTGGCTTAAACTTGGAAAACATTGATTCACCCATCATTATTGAAAGTCCTGAGGACATCTGAGCTAAATTGTTCATTAAATTTGCAAATACTAAAGGAGAGAGGACTAAGTCATAAACGCCGTCTCCCACATCAACTTTCCTAGTAATTGAAGCGAATTCACAAGCGTTTTCAACGCTCTCCTTAACTTCAGATTCTGAATATCTGGAGGACGCAAATGCCCACTGACCTGTAAATTCTCCGTTGAACGCCCTAAAATAACCGTCCACGGAATTTCTGATGTCAGTCCCTTTAAAGCCGTTAGACGTAGTAAGAGTTACGGTAGACTTTGTTATGTTGATAATTCCTGAGATCGGGTACTTTGCTTCAGTTACTATCGAAATCAGCTCATTAGGCTCTTCTCTTAATTTCTCTATTTTTGCGTCGAGTTTTTCTACCTTGTAATCACCAGTATTGTCAGAGATCTTTGGAGATATCATAGGTTCGTCCATTACTGCTATAAGTTTTTCTAGATTATCTTTGCTCTCCTCTCCTCTAGAGGTGGTTATAATGTACTTCTTCCCTTTCTTGAGAAGCGTGTAAGAAACATCGTCAGTAAGTCTCTGTACTGCTGATACCTTACCGTAAACGAATTTTATTACACTCCTCTCTATCCTGGTTCTGAAAGTTGATTCTTCTAATTCCATTTACATCACCTTAACCCTCACATTCCTCAATCTTAAATCTGGTCCTCCTAACCACACTGGGATTCCTTGATCTGGGTCTCCTTTACCGCATATCCCTGCATAAAATTTAAGCTCCTTATCTGCAGCATCAACTGCAGGAAGGAATTCAGTAGTCTTACCTTCAAGTACGGGGAAAAGGAGGGGATCTCCTAGTTCACCGTTCTTTATTTCATAAGCCTCTAACCCTACATACCTTTCTCCTAGCCTCATATCATCAATGTTCCACTCCATGTAGCTCTTAAAATAAACTCCATCCTTTACATCCTCTATGAGTTCTTCAAAACTCATGTTTCCAGGCTTAAAGAAGGTATTGGACATCCTTATTATCGGTTCCCTATTATAGCTCATAGCCCTAGCTGAACCGTTACTTTCAACGTTAAACTTAGGTGAGGAAAACCTATCCTGCAATAGTTCATTTACTTCTCCATCCTTTATTAAGTACTTAGCCCTAGCCTTGACTCCTTCATCGTCTATTGTAAAGAAGCCGTTACTGTTCTGAACTGTAGGGTCGTCAATAACGCTAACTGCTTCGCTCCCTATCCTTTTAGTTTTCAAGTCCTTTAAGTAACTTAATCCAGCTTGAGCACCTTCCCTTCCTAAAACTCTATCAGCTTCAAAGGGATGACCCACGGATTCATGGGCCATGATTCCTGCTAACATTGAACTCAGTATAACGTCAGTTTTTCCATCTTTCACTGGTTTTCCTCTCGTTAAGACCTTGTCAACTTCCCTCATTTTCTCTTCAAGTTTATCTCCAATCTTCCAGCTATCTAGTAGTTCAAGTCCGCCGCTTGCTCCGAATTCATCAGAAAATACTGTTACAGTCCTATCTTGGTATTGTAACACGAGGGAATAATAAATTCCTATCCTCGGAACTAAACCTTCAACTGCTGAACCGTCTCTAAACATTATCCTCTTCTCTTCAGTCGATTCTGAATACCATATGTTAAAATTTACCAATTTTGATTTAATATCAAGTGCCTTTAGTCGATTGTAAATATCCTTGAAATATTTTATCTTCTCATCAATAGGAGTTGAGTCAAAAGGTTTTACTTGTTTAACTTCATATTTCCCAGCATCGACTTTCTCGTTACCAAATTCTTCCCAGCCTTTGCTTTCTACAGCATTTAGTTTAAGGCTTTCCGGATCCGACGATGATGAAAAGTAGAGTATCCCTCTATCGTAAGCTCTCAAAGAGTAGCCCGAATAGGATTCCTTGGTTAATCCCAGTAGTTGCCCGTTCATTAGGAAAATAGATGTGGAATCGTTCTTGTGATATCTCGCTTCAAGGTACTTATACGAATCGAATTTTTTAACGAGGTTTTCTAAGTCCATATTCTTATTATGACGTTGATTTATTTAATCCTTTGCCAGAATACTCATTACTAACATCTTAACTTGGTTAGGCCTTAAAGGTCAAGGTAATGCAGTATATTTATGTAATAACACTATTGATTGCTATGCTTCACATTACGTGAACCCTCATAGTTTGCCTTGACCTTCTAGGTCTGACTAAGTATAACTTATTATTGTCCATTTTCCATTATATCCTGTGAAGAGAGTAGAGGACTGGCTTAAGCAGGCAGAAAGAGACCTGGAAGAAGCTAAACACGCTAAGGCTGGAGGATATTATGAATTAGCTTGCTTCCTTTCTCAACAATCTGCGGAAAAAGCAATAAAAGCACTCCTACAGTTGAATGGACTCGAAAAGAGAGGGCACTCAATTTCTCACCTTATACAAAACCCACCTGCTGACATATTCCAGTGTGCTACTTTTCTTGATAAGCAATACGTACTTACTAGATGTCCAGATGTTTACCCAGAAGGTTCTCCCTATGAGTTTTATACAGAAAAGGACGCTGATGATTGTATGAATTGTGCTGTTAAAATACTTAATTGGGTAAAAGGTGAGATGCAGAAATGAAGTTAATAATGCTCTTCGGTTCTAGAGCCAGGGGGGATTTTACGCAAAACAGCGACTACGACGTTTTGGTTGTTGGAGATGAAATACCTAAAGACCCTAGGAAAGTACCAGATGACCTTTACCTTAGGATAATTAAGATGTTTCCTGGAGAAGTAGATGCAATTTTCATGAACACTGAAGTATTCCTAAAGAAGCTGAGGGAAGGTTCAACGTTTTTGTTACAAATAATTGAGGAGGGAAAAGCGATCGAAAAAGATGAGCAATTCTGGGACGAGGTTATGGAAATTTATAGGGAGGTAAGACCTCTTTATGAGAGAAGAGGAAATACGTGGATAAGACTTAGTAAAAATGAAACAAAATTATGATAATTCTTAAATACTAATTCAAATTTTTATAAAAACTAGATTTCAAGGTGGAATTACGAATCTAATATTTTATGATTTTAAGAGGTCCTTCTTTAGGCCGTCAGTTATTGCCTTTTTAGTAGTCCTTACGGTAATTGGCATAGGTACTGCATACAACGTTTACAGCTCCTCTTTAGAAAAATTGCCTTCATACTCGTATTACGATTTGAACTTCGTAGGCGAAGTTTTTTGGAACGGGACAGAAGTTACTATCAAAGGTTATGTTTTTAATAACCCAAGAGTGTTTCTCCATCCATCTACTGCCAATTTGATTATTCACTACATTAACCATACGTCGGTCTGTAAAGTTATATCTTACTTGTTAGCCAACCTAACCCTTGCAAATGCCCGTTCAATCTGGGAATTTCTATAGCCTCTCAGTTAGCCCGGATAATAGGTCTATTTTTCCTAGGTTATCTGAGGTTCAGAAAAATGGATTTATAGCTGACTTGTTAAGAGAGATGAAAGAGAATAAAAACGTTCTCAATACATATTTTTATGGAACTTGCTAAGAAGTACAAGGTCTTTGCATTCATTAATCTTGTAATCGCAATATCTATAGTAACAATTCTTTCTGTGGAAACTCATGTAGCCTTTATTCTTCCTCCTTTTTTAGCAACTGCAGCCACTAAGCTTCCTGACCCTGCATGGAAATTCCAGAGGAGTTTAGTCATAATCTCTTCTTACTTGTTGTCAGCAGTGATTGCAGTAATCTTCGTTACTTTAGTAGGCTCTGGGATATTTATTGCAGTTATAGCGTCTATAATATCTTACGGTATAGAGCTTCTCCTAAATATAGAACACCCTCCTTCGATCTTAGCTACTTTCCTAGGAGTCTTAGAAAGGGTTTCTCCGCTTTATATTCTCCATCCCGTTTTCGCTGGAGTAATAACAATTGAGGGGATAAACTTTGGTCTATCAAAGCTGATGAAGGTATATGAAAAGAAATAAAACTTGGGTGGTGGTAAGTTACTTACCAGGGGGTAAGTAAAATCGCTTTTCAACCCTAGACCTAAGGATAATTTGAAAGATATTTTTGACAGAGAGTCAGAGATCAAGTTATTTAAAAAATTTACTATATTCTTCATTAATTGCACAGCAAGATAACTTGAAAGTTCTAGTTGAGTCCGAAATTATGAGACGGAGATTTGAGAACAAGATATACAAGTATTACTAGTGAAAATATACAATTTCATATGAAACTCTAATAGTCTTATTTAGTGTAATCTTAAGTTTTTAAACTGTTTGACTATGACAAACTTTATCCCATCAGCCCTCACGTTTCGGTTGTATACTTCTGTAGCCGTTACTCTTTTTTCTTTATTTTGGATATTTATCAGGTGAACAAACGGTTAATAATAGGACTAACTGCAATAATTCTTTTCGGGATATTTCTCACTACAGCAGTTTACCTTCATACAATAGATCATGTTATATATCGAATAAATCATCCTCAGCCTCCTCCACTGCCGTCATCATATATTTGTAACCCGGGTGAGAAAGCTCAGGGATTATATACTTGTATCAGACCACCCGGATATGCCTCATTATGGCCCATATTCCTTGGACTGGGTTTGATATCTTTAGGAATAGGAATATATGAATTCATACGCAAAAGCTTACTTAAGGCATTAAAGACTATTGCAAGACCTCTTAAACCCGTTGTATCTTTCCTTATAAAGTTCCTTAAACCAGTGATAGATTAAACCGACACGCTCTTTTGGATTATCCTTTTAGTTCTTCTGTAATTCAGATCTTACTGACCTTCTCGCGACCACTGAATACTATGCAATGCCCTGTTGTTTTGCTGCTCATTAAACGCTCTACCACGCTTTCATACAAGCTCAATGAGAGATACATAATTTACTGACAAGTTTTTAAGAGAGCTTTGTTAGTATTAGATTCGGCTTTCTGTAGAAAACAATATATAGCTACATGAAAAAGCATCTTGATGGAAAGCAAATTTCAAACAATATTAAATTCCTTAGATAAGGACTTCATCATATGGTTAAATCAACAAGTAGTAAATGAAGACCCATCATCAACTTTCGGTTTAGTTAATCCAGATAACATAGACGGAGCGATTTATTCCGCAATTTATGACTTTGAGGAGAACCATAACATTAGTAGGAGTTTAGCAGTACTTATTCACCACATCGCTTCTGGACATCCTTTTGCTGACGGAAATAAGAGGACTTCATATGCGTTACTTTTGACTATTATATCAAGGCTTTCTGATAAAAATATTTTAGATTTAAGACAAATTATATGGAACTCAGGCTTAAGAGAAATAATATTAACAACGCTTGCAGAAATTTCCTCTGATGAGGATGAAGAAAAGAGCATAAATACATTACAAGAAGTTATAGAAAAGGTTATTGATCTTTCTTGTCGTCATTGAATTTTGCAACATAAAGTACTTTTCCATTAAGTTTTAATACTCCTGTTCTGTCAAATTCCGCTAACGCATCTAAATCTTCCTTATACGCTTTAATTACAAACTCTGCCCTCTTGTATAGGTCTTTACGAATCTCCTCAATTTCAGACTGACTTACGACCATCTTAACAATAAATTGGTAAAGAAGGATTTTATAGTTTCCTATCAGCGAAAGGCCTTGATGCCCTCAAAATTTAAACTATCACGTATTATAATGTATGATGGACGACCAGCTTATTAAAATACTCTCGAAAGAATGCAAAATAAAAGCTGAGGAAATTGAGGAAAAACTTCAAAAGAACGCTCTTCAATACGTAATTTACTTCAATTATGAGGAAAAATATGAAGGAGTAAAAATTACAATATCAGGAGACTATAAGTTCATTAGGTTAAAACCATTCAGCAGGATTTCGTTTAGAAAGGTCTTCCTAGCAGACTCCTTGTTGGATTCTAAAGTTAAAATGAACGCAGAAGGAAAAGGAGAAGTAAAAGTAAGGGATTTAGGTAACCTAAAGAAGGAGGTGGAGATAGAATTTAACTGCAAAGGAAAAGAGATGGAAGTTTACGAACTGGAATTTGAGGTAACCCTTACTAACTCACTACCCAGAGAAAAATACCTGCAGGCACACGAAAAATTATATGGCGATAAGAGGTTGTTCTCAATAAACTTTAACGCAACGCAGTCACCGATAATAAAGTACAGTCACTTATTGCAATTCTCCGGTTTAAAGGACGCAATAGCTATTGAGGCAAAGTACCTCAATAAGACAGGATTTCCGGAAAAATTTAAGGTCTTAGAAAAGTTAAAGATTAAAGGTAACGCCACCACTTCCTTCTCCATAGATTTTCCTGACTTCGGGTATGTAGGGATAATTTATGAAGTATAGAGAAGTAGTACATCAGGATTAGGAAAAAGTACTCTTATACACAGCAACTGAGTTTATCCACGTCCTTGTAAAACGCTAACGCAACTATCCTAAGGGATTCAGCTACAGTGGGAAATACGTGTACTGTATCAATTATATCATCTACTGTCATCCTATGTTTTATAGCCAAGGCAGCTTCACTTATGAATTCTGCAGAGTTCTCACCCATCACGTGAACTCCTAAAATCCTCTTAGTTTCTTTATCCACAACCATCTTTATCAACCCTCTGGCCTCTCCTAAGATCTGTGCCTTCACGATGTCCCGCATTTTAACGACCCTACTTTCAACTTTTTCTCCGCCTTCAGCTTCCGTGATACCTACCCTTGCAAGGTTAGGTTTTGTAAATATTACTTGAGGTATGCTTAGGAGGTCAATTTTCCTGTGTTCATTCCCTATAACGTTCCTTACAGCTATAGTACCTTCGTAACCCGCTAACGCCTCGAGCATCATATTTCCTATTACGTCTCCTGCAGCGTAAATGTTAGGGTTAGTAGTCTGTAATTCATCATTTACCTTTATCCCTCCCTTCTCGTTTAATTCTACACCGGCAGAGGACAAGTTAAGGTCAACGTTAGGTTTTCTCCCAGTAGCTAAAAGTACTTCGTCAGCCTCAACTTCTCCCTTATCTGTTACTACGATTTTGCCTCCTTCACTTCTCTTCACTTCTTTAACTTTAACCCCGGTAACTACATAAATTCCTTCGTCCTCTAGGACTTTCTGAATTTCCAAGGAAATCTCAGGCTCCCAATTAGGAATTAATACTTTACTCCTCTGGAGTACTGCAACGTCAACTCCGAAGTTTTTGTAAATTTGGGAAAACTCTAAAGCCTCCGCCCTTCCTCCTATAATTACTAAAGAGGAGATCTTTCTGTCTGGGTTTAAAGCTTGAACGTTAGTCCAGAACCCGGTTTCCTTTAATCCTTCTATTTCCGGAATGAAAGGAGATGAACCAGTTGCAATAATGAATTTCTTGCCTTCTATAATTTTGTCCCCAACCTTAACCTCGTGGGGAGAAATAAAATGTGCCTTCCCTTCTATTAAATCAACGTCGTAATAACTTAAGAGGTCCTCGTATTTTTCCTTCCTCATTACCTTTACTAACTCTTTTTCGTCATCAAAAGGTTTAAAAAAATCAGGAACTTTACCCTTGTATATTTCTCCTAAGTGGAGTAACCTCTTTGAAGGGACGCAACCTACGTTTACGCAAGTTCCTCCAATAGGACCGTAACCTATAAGTGTAGGTTTTATTCCTAGCTCGTTAGCTTGAATTAGTGATGCAAAACCTGCAGCCCCATAGCCTATAATCACTAAGTCTTTCATTTCATCTTTGCCTCGTAGGCATCTGCGCAGTGAGAACAGCAGAAGTAGTGTTTTTCTCCGTTTATTACTCTAACGTATATGTCTTCCTCTGATAGAGGTGCACCGCAGTGCTCGCATTTCAAATCTTCCTTATTTATTCTTATTTTCATTTTTGGTCAAATTTTCTTTAGCATTCTTTCTTAAAAAAGTTTTCTCATATGAACATATGTTCATACATGCTTAATAACGAGAAATGATAAATTTAATATAATGTCACAGTTCAGTAATGAAAATCTACTCTTAGAGTTAGAGATCTTCTTCTCTACATTGTCTGACAAGACTAGGCTTGAAATAATATTATATCTCTTGGAGAAGGAGAAAGCTACTGTTCAAGAAATTTCAACGGACTTAAACAAATCACAATCACTGATTTCCCACCACTTAGCTTATTTAAGGAACTGCGGGATCGTTAGGGTAGAAAGGAACGGTAAATATTCAGTTTACTCTGTCAGTGATAAAGACGTGAAGGAGATTCTACAAATTGCAATAAAGCATACAAGGAATTACAGTGAATCTATCTTATCATGTGATGTAATGAAAGAAGAGAAAAAATCTTCATAACTTTCTGAAAGGAGAAGATATTTCCTTAGCATATGGGAGACGCTTGTGTAATTTGAGGGATATTGTCACCATTTAAACATGTATAATGACGTAATGAAAAATGATTATTAAAATAGCGTCATATACTTAACTATTTTTATCAATGACGCTTTTGTTTTCCATATATGGAAAAAGAAATTTAGATGTAAGCAATGGAAACTGAAAATTTTTTAACTATTTTAAACTTGATATGTTTTAAATAATGAGTTTCTTATTTACGCTTAAATACATGAAAGTTAGTGGAACTAACGTTATCTTGGACAGTTTCCCAGTCCTTAACTAAGTTGCGGTAGCAATTTACTTCTGTTTTTGATTTCAGATATATATGTTAGGCTTGCCTTAGTACCATTATAGAACTTTAATCTAATAATTGAAGTACTTTTCTACACTCTTTATTAGTAAATATCCTAATACCGAAGCTATCGCTATACCCATTATCATGATTCCGTAGAATAGGATACCGTTCTTTATAAACTTTATATCGAAAAGATATAGAAAAAGGAATATAAAGACTATTTCAACAATATAAACTAAACTTCTGAATCCTTCAGTTGGCATTAAAATCGCCTCATTTTTTTACTAAATAATACAATTAAATATGGTATTGATTCAAAACTTAAAATTATCCCCTGTGGGGAGAGTACAAAGGACTCTAATACTCCATCAAAAATTGAAAAAAGTGAAATTATAAAGATAAGTCTAAGCTCTATTCTAGGTATTTCATATATTTCCAGAGAGCTAACTATATCGTTCTCAGTGATGCCTAAGAGGACTAAAGTCATTACACCAGAGAGTACAAGAGAAAACGCCATTAGACCAAAGATTACGTAAACCTCAAGCATAGCTGGTCTGCCTTGTCTTTAAGTTAAATGAATTATAGTAATTCATTATTGATGAATTTAAACTTGGTCTGGAAGAACTTAACGCAAGTTCTAGATCTTCCTCGCTTAACTTAACGTTTTTCTCTCCTGCCATTGCTCTTCTAATCGATAAAAGAACTGCCCTATTCACTATCCCTTTAATATCTGCGGGAGTATAATATTCGGTTAATTTAGCTAGCCTTTCGTAATCTATATTATCGTCATGAGGATGCTTGGAGATTAAGGTAATAAATAAGGATTTCCTCTCATCTAGAGTAGGAGGCCTTACATAAATTAATTTCTCCAACCGACCCGGACGAAGAAGAGCAGGGTCAACAATATCTGGTCTATTAGTTGCTGCAATTACTACGACTTTTTCAGACCTTTTACTTATTCCGTCCATCTCAGTAAGCAATTGACTGACTATTCTCTCTGTAACCCTATTTGGATCTGTACCTCTTGCTGTAGCTAAAGAATCTATCTCGTCAAAGAAGATAATGCAAGGTGATGCTTGGCGAGCTTTCTTAAAAACTTCCCTAATTGCTCTCTCGCTTTCTCCTACCCACATGTTGAGAATTTCTGGGCCGTTAACTGCTATGAAATTTGCACCGCTTTCATGCGCTACAGCCCTTGCAAGCATTGTCTTTCCGGTACCGGGAGGACCATAGAGTAAAATTCCGCCAGGTATTTCTGCGTTCATATATTCATATATACCGGGCTCTTTTAAAGGCCACTCTACGACTTCTTTTAACTCTAGTTTTATATCTTCAAGTCCTACTACATCTTCCCATGTAGTTGTGGGTATTTCTATCTTAAACTCCCTTAATGCCGAGGGTTGGACTCTCTTCATAGCCTCGACAAAATCCTCCATGGTAACGTTTGCAGATTCATAATTTTTACTCCTCTTAAAAGCGTTTAATGTAGCTTCTCTAACTAGAGCTTCTATATCCGCTCCTACGTATCCGTGGGTCAGCTCAGCTATTTTTTCTAAATCTACGTTAATCAAGTTCAGCCTTCTAGTATGTATTTTCAATATCTCCAGTCTTCCTTCTTTGTCTGGAACTGGAATCTCAATTTCCCTATCAAACCTTCCGGGTCTCCTTAATGCAGGATCTAAAGCATTAGGTCTGTTTGTGGCACCTATTACCAAGATTCCCCTTGATGAAGTTATTCCGTCCATCAGTGTCAAAAGTTGTGCAACTATTCTCCTATCCGTCTCAGAACCAGTAGTATCCCTACTCGGAGCTATTGCATCTATCTCGTCAATAAAAACTATTGAGGGAGAATCCTTTATAGCTTGTTCGAATATTTCTCTAAGCCTTTTTTCACTTTCCCCATAGTACTTTGATGCGATCTCAGGCCCGCTGATGTAAAAGAAATTAGCCATCACTGAATTCGCTATAGCCTTAGCAAGAAGTGTTTTTCCCGTTCCAGGAGGACCGTAAAGTAGAATTCCCTTAGGAGCCCTTAAGCCTAAAATTCTCATTATTTCCGGTCTTACTAGAGAGATCTCCACAATTTCTTTCAATTCATCTATTTGCTTAGATAAGCCTCCTACGTCATCTAAGGTAACGTAAGGTATATCCTTTTGAGTCAGCTTAACGCTTGAGTATCCAATTTCTATCCTAGTATCTCCAGTAATTATTCCTACCTCATCTTGAGGAGTAAAAGAGATTACCGTAAAATCGCCTTCTTTAGTAAATACTGGCATCCTTCTCGTTACTGCCTTACCTCTGAGTTCAAGGCTTATTTTCCTCTCATCGTAAGGTTTTTGTACTGCAGGAGCTAAACTTAAAGTTTGTATTTCCACGTATCTCGCTTTCTTGAACCCTGCTCTCTCACCATTTTTAATGCCTAGCAATTTTAGATCTTCTTCGTTTATAGTTATTCCTTTCTCTTTATCCCTATTTTCTTGAACAGTAAAGGGCACTGTTCTGTCTCCATATATTAATATAATATCTCCGGGAAGGAAATTATAGTTCTGCATTATCTCCTCATCTAGTAATGCAATGTACCTCTGCTTCAATCTCTTGCCGTAAACTTGAGTTATCGCAATTTCATTCATAATACATTCTTTTCTCCACAAACTTTTAGATCTTTCTTTGAAAAAGCTAAATTAGGATAAATTAATATTCACTGGATGAAGAAAACAATTATTCCTTTAATTTCTGCCTTACTGGAGTTAAATATAAATATGTCACTGCAACTAGTGGAGATATTAGGTACAGTGTAATTGGCACTGAATCAAAAACTAACGTAGCTGCAAGTAATGCTAACACAGAGAATGACAAAGGTTTATCAAGTTTTCTTAGGCATAATGCATAACCAAAAGTTATGAAAGCTATTACGAAGAAAATTGGAGGCATCCAGTCTCTTATACCAAGTATTCCAAATACATATGGAAAAGCAACGCCGATAGCGAAATCCCATCCTGGAATCAAGTTTAGCCAACTTGCTATGCCAACGAATAGACCTATAGCAACGAAAGGAAGTATTCTTACTATCCTCACCTTCCTTACGGCCCAAGAAATGAATATTACTCCTGCCGCAAGTACGGCATAGGCCATTAGATAACCGGAATAGCCGCTGATTATACCTATCCAAGAAGCTCTAAGGAACTGTGCGAGCCAGTTAAATAGCAAGAAGGAATAAGCCAGAATGTCAGGAATGAAAAGAGCATAAAGTATGTTCTTTCCTTTTATTAGCAGGAGAGATGAGCCGATAATTAGCGTTACATAAATTATCGAATAAACTGCAGGTAATTGAAAAGCTGTGTTATTTACTCCATAAGCTATATGCATAAAGTCCGCAAAAAGCGTCAAATAAAGGACTGAAGCTAAGAGTATTCTGCCTAGCTTCTGCTTTATCTTTAGTATAGCCCACACTAGAAATACAGGTTGCAAAATTAGGAGAAAAGTAAAAGCTACACCCCCGATTATATAGAAGGCTGTGAGGTAAGGTTCTACTTTGCTTACGGAAATCCCGGCTAAACCGAAAGGTAAAACGGACACGAGAAATTCCCTATTGAAGAATAATTCTAAAAAAGCTGAAATTAAGTAAATATACAAAAAGTATATTGGGTTAAAAAAATTGTTTATCTTATTGATGTCCATTCTTAACACCCATTATTTTTATAAGAGGATACTTGACTCTTTCCAATGATTTCTCCATTTTCTCAATCTCCTTAAAGATGGTAGCCTTTCCTCCGAATATTATTGCAAATACTATTGGTGCTAGGAAGCCGTTAGCAGTTATTATCATTGGAATCATGGAAGAGGACTGAGCTGGTTGTATGTATAAGTCATACCAGAAGGATATTGATTTGAAATCGACAGATTCTCCAGCTCCTCCTTGGAATACTGCAAATGCTACATGATATGTGTGTCCGGGATACAACTGAACTTGATAATGAGACATTCCTTGTCCTCCAGATACTCCAAAAGTTGTAAATGTCCTAACAAATTCTGCACACCAACATATTCCTGTAGGTGAATGGACTAACTTCAGTCCGGTGGCTACAACAGATGGATCCCATAATTGTGAAGCATTATATAAGCCGTTCATTAGATCCCAAGCATTATAGTTAGGATTATTAAGATATGGGAAGCCAATGAAGGGTACTCCTCCAATGTAATATATTGAAGAACCGTTGACGAAAGCATCTGCTATTATACCTTGATCAGTTAAGTATCCTAAGTTAAGTGGATCCTTGTATTGAGGATAATGTCCATAGGGTGGTGGAGAAGTTCTGCTGAACAATGTGTTCCCAGGATAGCCAGTATCTTGAGTATTATTTGCTCTTGGGTTGTTATTTAAAATCCATAGTTCATCACAACCTGCTGAAATTGCACCAGAAGTTCCAGGCATCATATGAGGTGTATATGCAACTTTGTACCAATCACTAGGTACTCCGCCTAGTGACCACAGTATTGCAAATCTTTCTGGGTACGTATACGTGGAATTATAGAATAGTGAAACATATCCTGCAGTGTCCTCAGGATAGAATTCGTTGTATGCCATCTGCGCCCACGTAGTATCGTTAAGGCCCATCGCTAAGAATTGATTGAAACTGGTAATTATCGTACCACTGTAATTGAGGTATAATGACGTAATTATTACTGGCATGCCGTTATTTAGTGGACAACCGTCTGGTAAGGTTGCTCCTAGAACTTCGCCTACTAATTTTCCGCTCTCATTTAATACTATTATTTGGATTGGGTTAGATAATGTGCATCCTGGTGGATATTGAAGTTGCTTACATTCTGGGACATAAGATACTTTTGCCGTAGATTGGTTAGCAGTGTAGGAAACGTTAACTACCCACCAACCTACTCTAGTTTGCGCAAAAGGTTCCCATAATTTACCGCAGGGAGTCCTTTCTGAGCATGCTAACCAAGATACATATCCGTGATTTCTGGCTTTCATTAGTATAAATATGTAAGGAGTACCATTTATGTAAGTCCATGCAGCCTTAACGTAAACGAAGTGTGTATGTCCTGCTGCTCCTCCTGGAACAGGAACTGTAGGAACTAACGGCACGGTAGTCCATGGTATAGACTGCCAGAATGTACAGCCTCCAGGATTTCCCAGATTGGGCATAGCATTAGGTACATAATATGCGGTAACAGTAGTTGTTGCTTGAGATGCAGAGTTGAGTAAGTAATCTGCACCGTAGCTTGCTGCTAACAATACTAAGACTATAACTACACCTAAAGTAAGGAGTTTTACATAACCGTTAGCCATTTTGTCTCACCTCTTTCTTATTTAATTCATAGTTAGCTAATAGTCCCCCAATACCGAACAAAAATATTGCAAAACCGAAGAAATTAACAAAATAGTTTGAAACTTTATTTCCTGTCACCTCATGCATACCATTAATACTGAATACTTCCTTAGGATAAGTCACAGTAATAGTTCCTACTGCCATTGCGATCACCCCTATGACAACTAAAATTATAGATAAGTATAAGAGGTTCTTCATTTAGATCGCCCCGCTAACTACATGTGGATCCCATTGTCCTTGAGGCATTACTCCTCCTGTTATACTACTAGCAAGTGTAGCATTGCATGTAGCTAATATTGTCCCTACAAGCCAAGAATGTCCTAATCCTACTGCAGCAGTACCACAGTACTCAGCACAAGCTACGTGGTATAGTCCAGGTTTAGGAAATACTAAGACTATATAAGAATAATATCCAGGTACTGCCTCTGCACCGAAGTTGAACCCTAAGCTGAAGTTGCTAGGAGCGTTCTGTATAAAGAATTCATGAAATACATCAATGCTGTGTATAACGAAAACTACGGGCTCATCAACTGGGACTACTGTTAGGTTAGTACACGTCCTAGCATGAGGATAGAAATCCCAGTGCCATTGTTGTCCAGTAACATATATTGTAACGTATGGACCCTTGTAAGAACCTATGGCGTTTGCAAATTGTGCATGAACTACTCCTTCTCCTGCGTTATTTGTAGGATTATAGCCTATATAGTCATAAGAGCTATACTGGATTTCTAACGATAATGCGGCTACTATAACTAGGACGAAGAACAAGGCTATAACAGTGCCTCTCTTCATTTCATATTCACTATTCTCATCTCTGAACTGTATAGCTTAAAAAATTTACGTTGTTTTTGATAAAAAAGAATATAAATTAACTATCGAAAAAGACAAGAATAAAAAGTTTTCTAGATTTTAACCTTTTTAATTAAATTTAGGTAAATGCCTCTCTTTTATTTTCTAATTAACAGGGCTTACGATGTTCATCTAAGACAATTTATTATGTTTAAATATTAAAATGGTTTAAATTCTATTATATCTAACAGTTTTGTCTAATTGTACAGTAACTGTTTACGCTTTATTTATTTTATAGTAGTAGATAGGCGTTTTGATCAAGAGAGTTAATTAAATATAGTTATAAAAAATCGTAATAAACGAAAATAAGAAAACTTTATTAAGCAATAATTTCGACTTTAACTTGATATGAACGTAAAAATGTGGGGTCCAATATTAGCTGGAGCAGTAATCGAAGCCATAGGAATAATCTTATTCGTAATATATGGCTATATCTTTATGTCGAAGCCTGCATCCTTCATCTTCAGCTACGGTAGCATGGACTTTGCCGCCTTTGCATTATCAATAGTCGGCTTAGCCTTAATTATGTTCGGGGGATATCAGAAAAAATGAAAAAGATATATCTTATTTTTTTAACTATAGTAGCTGTTATAGGCATCGTATTGTTAACTTATCCAATGATATCGGCTCTTATTTCTCCCTCTCAAGGTTTGCCGATCTATAATGAGAAATTCGGCGAGTTTTCTCTTGCTGTTTATAATTCTACTACATTATCAATAAAAAATGAGAGCATGACCGGACTCATGATAAGCTTGAATAATCTGCAAGAAGAGAAGCTAACGATATTATGCATAAGAAATTCTACGTATACTCTGGATGTTAGGTATTTTTACATAAAAGAATCCGTGGTATTAAGTAGCGGTAAAGTAACCACTGCCTTCGTTAAATCCGATGAAGTGTACATAGGTGTCGATACAATATTCATACCAGTAAAGCTGTCTCCAGGTATGTATTATGTAAGCTTTAATGATGGTAACGTAATTCCTGTGAAATTCAGTTAAGTTTTAAAATTATAAAAAATAAATATACTTATGGTTAGCATATATTTATTGAGTATATTAGCAGGGATAATGATTATTGCTATTGTCGGGATATTATATTTCGTGGAAAACGTTATGAGAAATTATGTCCATCTGTTTTTTGTATACTTTGCTCTTTTAATGATGGCATTAATGCTATTGGGAGCTTCAATATACCTATATTCTCCGAGCAGTCTAACTTTAGGAGTGGCTGTAGGAATAAATATGGTATTTATGATCGTAATCTTAGGCTACTTCTTTGCAATAGCAGATGAAATCAGCGAAAAGAAAACTCCTATAAGCGATTTTCACAAGTACTTCATAGCATTATTACTAGTAATTAACGAGGCATTAATGGGAACTACGTTTACATTAGCTCAAGTAGGAAAGAGCATCTTTATCTCACCCCTAGAAGATATTTCATCGTCCCTTAATAGTGTATGGTTCTTTTACCCGATGATGGTTGAAATGCTTTCCGTCTTCATGTTTGCATATACTACTAATTATGATAGTGGGAAATTATTAATCTCGTTAATACCCCTTATAGGAATAACCTCATTCCCTCCACTCTTATTTGACCTAAATATTTGGAAGTTATCTTCAATTTTCATTGATATAGCCCTAGGAGTTTTAGGAATTATGACTTCAGAGAAGAGTTGGAAATACGCTTACTTATTTATAATACTTTCTGTAATTACGACTGCGATTAATTTGAAACCCATTTTCTGTATTACTATAGCCTCAATAATGGTGTATTATTATTCATTTATTTTTGAAAAATATAAGATTTACACTAAAAATAAACGAAGTTAGGATCTTCCCTAGACTGATATCCTAAAAATTCCTTGGAATCGAGAATTTTTTATAGACGCTTTTCTAAAATAAGGATAATCACGAAAAATTTATAACTCGTCAAAATAAAGATTTAAATGATGAAAAATGGCCGGAATAAAATTTGCTAGAAGAGTACTAGGTGCAGTAATAGCAGGGATAGGCGCGTCGTTATGGATAGCGGATATCTTATTAACTCTAACTCTACCCTACTCAATGTATGAGGACGACGCATTAGTTGCCATGGTCCCAATATCTGGTGCTGTCCTAGTCCTAGGAGGTTTACTGTTGGGGTTATGGAGTTGAAGGATAAAAAGCCATATCTGATTTTTGGTTTAGTAATGCTAGCTGCTTCCTTGAATCCTTTATCCCTATATTTAGCTAGGTTATTAGAAATAGTGAGAGTTTCTTTCGATATGACCACAGTATGGGGAGCAGGACTAATAGGAATATGGATAGCTGATGAGCTTTTCAGAAAAGGTTACGCGAAAAGTTTCCTAGAGTTTAATTTCACTACCAGAGGGTTAATATTAGGCTGGGGGATTGCGGGTACTTTAGTTTCTTATTGGTATTTCCCTGGGCCTTTCGATTCCTCAGTAGTTTCAACCACTACTAGAGCAATACAACTTATTACTTTCGTAGTTGCCGGGCTAATAGGCGGAATAGGGTGGTACGGAATGACTAACGTTTGGAAGAGTATAAGCATTTTTGCAATATTCAGCATGATGGCAAGCATGGCAGAGATCTTCTTAGAGCTTGGATCGTATTACGATACTAACATCTACTCTGTTTATTCAATATCCCAATTCATTGATACTGCATACTTCTTATTTGCCATGGCTTTTGTTCCATCAACGTTTTACATGGTAAAGTGGCTTAAGGATCTCAACTTATTTTAACATCTTTTTTAGATAAGTTTTTTAAAGTATTTTTTCAAACTTTAATTAAGGAGGCGACATTATGGCTATATTCGAAAGCGAAGCAGATCTGTGGATTGTAGGTTTCTTGCTAATGTCTTTAATATATCCTATCTGGTTTCTCCTATTGATAATCAAGGCCGATAAGGATCCACAAGTAGATCCTCTGCAGATAGCAAAGCAGGAGGCAGGCGAATAATGGAAATATTGGACGTAATCCGTTCTAAGCCATATAAATATATTTTTTTATCTACCTTTATTTTGTATTTCTTTTTCTTTCAATATGCTGATAGATTACTAATTTTCACTAGAATAATTCTTCCATCAAGTGTAAATTTTATTTTATCTACTTCGCCTCCTGTTAATCCTACAGATTTACCTTTTCCATTATGGGGACCGTTTTTCATTAGTTTTACAACCAGCTTTATGACCTGGGCTATAACTCCAGTGTCTCTTGCAATATCAATCTTCCTTTCTTTTCTAGTTGGCTTAAATGTAACGCTTTACATTATCTACTATAGACTGCTAAGGTTAGGAGCTAGGAAGGGATTAGTTGCATCTTTAGGTTTAATAGCGACTTCCTTATCGTGTTCCTGCGAGTTATTCACAGCTCTCATAAGCTCAGCGACAGTTTCATTACCTTTCTTATTCTCAATCTCCTTCATGGATAGACTATCTGAAGGTCTCGTTGTATTAGCAATATCATTACTAACTCTGTCAACCTTTGTGTTGTACAATGAGGTTAACGGGAATAAGCCATTCCCTCAATCCATAAAGCCCACAATAAAGATAATAATTGCTCTAATCATAGTTTTAGTTGCAGCGTTAATACCCGCAAATCCGGCCTTCGATTTAGTAAAAATAATAGGCTACACTTTTGCAGGGGGGATCTTAGCGAGTGCTTTACTGGGTAAAATCAAGAAGAAGATATTTTTCCCAATAAGTATGGCCATTATAGTCCTTGAAATAGTCTTATTCCCTATCATCTACAACTCCATGTTAATTCTTCCAATTTCATTGACTGCAGGAATCCTAGGAGAATTAGGTTTCATGACGTTAAAGAAATGGGCAAGATTAGGTATAATGCATGTTACTGCATGGACTATGATAATGCCAGGACCCATATCCCTCATATTAGGATATCCAATACCTTTCTTCAGCTTTACTTTTTCTCAGCTCTTGCAGATGTGGATTTACACTTGGATCATAGGTACTCCGATAGCTTGGTATGCAGGAATATATTACCTTCAGTATTTAAGGGACTCGATGTCCGAGATAAATTTAGAAAGAATTAGAGTTAACCCTAGAGGGACTCCCGGGTTAACCTGGATAATTCTGGGTTTAATAACTACGATAAGCCAAATTGCATTCTTTATCACTCATGTAGGAGACTACGTAGACTATAACGGTTTTGATTACAACTTTTTAGTTGAGATGACGCTTATTACAACATCACTCATGATAGCAGGATTAGTTTCGCTAAGTTATGGAATATATGAATTGATTAAGTTCAAATTCAATCCTCCTAAAGTTTCGAGGAGGGACTTCAAAATTTTTACTTTAATTTACGCTCTTATTAACTTACTGCTAGGAGGAATAGTGCACTTTGACGTTAACGGATTTCCTTATCCGCATTTCTACACATTCCTATTCGGCATGCCATTAGGAGCTCCTTCAGTATTAATATACTATCCTCCTTTCGTTGGGATAGAATTCGATCCTCTAAAGATACTTCAACTCATAGCAGTGTCAATAATGGGAGGCTATATAATATCTGCAGTAAAGTTATATTATTCTTCAAAAAGGAGAGTTCCGAAGAGTGGACTGTCATCGCTAGCTTTGGGGGCTATAGGAATATGTCCCCAATGCGCAATCTCAGCCTATGCTACAGCACTATTATCGTTCAACTTGGGATTTTCTGCATTCTATAGTTTCTCAAACCAGCTAATTTTATCGCTTACTGCAGATTCCTTACTTTTTGCTTCAGTCTTATACTTAGCTTACAAGTTACCTTCAGTATGTAGAATAAACATTAAAAAATAATTTTTTAACTTTTTCTTTCTACTTTTAGCATTAAAACTTAAATATTATAATTACGCTACTTAACTTAGTATGGCTTCAAGAGAGGAAGTTAGGCGTAGGGAATTAGAGCAACTATCAGAATGGGCAAGACAATATGAAGAAGTTAAACAAAGAGAAGCTAAGAGATCAGCATTAGTAAAAGTGTTCTATACGGAAGACTATAAAATGCTAGCGTTAAAGAACATCCTATTCGCGATAGCTTGGTTATTTGTAGGTGGAGCTTTCGCACTATTCCTGAGGACTCAAGCTGGGTTATGCAGCCAAGGATTACCAGTTATAGTATGTCCACAATACTACTTCCAAGCAATGACCAACCACGTAATGGATATGATATTCGGTGCAGTCTTCTCAACTGTATTTGCAGTGTCTTTTTACATGATTCCTGCACTTAACGGATCCAGGCTAATAAAATGGCCTAAGATAGCTAACGCCGGACTATGGATTGCTACTATAGGATTATTCATGATGAACTTAGGAGGAGTGGAAAACCAGTACTTATTCACTTTCCTGAACCCGCTAAGAGCCTCTCCAACGTGGTATATAGGTTATGCCTTAATGGTAGTAGGCGAATGGATGGAAATGGCTTCAGTCTTAGGCACTTCCTTCTTGGGAAGAATACAAGGTAAGCTAGTGCCCACCGCAATAGGTTTCATAGTCATGGACATGATAATGATGGCTCTAGCAAATATTTCAGTGTTTATAGATGTTATATGGAGCTTAATCTCACCAATTGGAGGAATAGGGGTATACTTGTTTGGTGTACCAAATGCAGAAATATGGAAGGGATTATTCTGGTTTGCAGATCATCCTCTAGTTTACTTCGCTCCTTACACGTTAACTGGGGCAATAATCGCAATAGTACCTCTTTATGCAAAGAGGCCTATTTACAGCGTTAGGTTCGCAAGATGGTTAATACCAGTGTTATTCGTCCTCGGCGCAAGCGTTTACGTCCACCACTTAGTAGATGATCCATGGCCGTTGATTTTAAGGGACATATTTGCACAGACATCTACTGCATTAATAGCAATACCTTTCGCAGCCCTATGGTTACTGTTCTTCATTACTCTTGGAAATCCAAAGAAGCTGAAATGGGATGTTGGTTTAGCATTCATATATGCTGCAGCGGTTTGGAACATTATTGGAGGGATACAAGCAGAACCTACCCAACCAACGCCTTCAGTAGATCCTACTGTACATAATACGTTATGGTTACCGAGCCACTTCCACATAATGTTAGCGTTATATAGCGTTGGCGGTTTGTTAGGAGTTCTATACGTAGTTGGGCCAGATCTATGGGGAAGGAAGTGGTACAGTGAAAAATTAGGCTGGTTGCACTTCTGGGGCTGGGAAGCTGGAATGGGACTACTGGTTACTTCATTTGCAATAGGCGGATTCTACGGTGCAATAAGAAGGGAAGTAGCTTGGCCTGCGTTTTATGAAGTATATTATCAGATGGCAATGATAGGCGGATGGCTTGCCGGATTTGCTACAATAATATTTGCATACAACTTAATACTAACTCTGCTCTACGGGCAAAAAGTTAAGCAGACAGATCTACCACTATGGGCAGTGCAAACTATAGCTCTGGAAAGATTAGGTATGAGAAGGGAAGGATATAAGGAAGAAGAAATGCCAGTAGCTCTTCCAGCGGACGGGATGATAAGGATATTAGTCCCTGAAGAGAGATCATCTGAGGGAACTGCCACGGGAACTGCTGTAGGAGCTAAGGCAGTGGAGTCGTCTGCAGATACGAAAACTAATTTGAGTACAAATATTAAAAATAAATAATTATTTTTTAATATTTTTCTTTTTTGATTTATATCTCTTTTCACCTAATATTATCATTATAAGAAGACGAAGAACTGTCATCTCTGTTGATAATCTCCACATTGTCTTATTTTTCTATATATATGGTTTATTTACTTAATTTAAGTAAAAATACTTAATTTAGAGAAAAATTTTTAAGCAATAATTACTTACTAAATGTGAAGTAGAAATGTATAAACGATTAAAGCAATATGAAACAAAATTTAATATATCATTTTTTATTGCTTCAATTATATCTGGAATAACTACTTGGATTACCATAATCTTCATGAAGAATCCTCTATTGATAGAAGGAGAACTGTTAGTGTTTACTACACTGTTAACTGTAGTTATAATTAATTTAGCGATTAATTTAATACACAAAGGACATGATAATTCTTGGATATTTGTCACAAATCCTAATCAGAAAAAAGTAAATTTGCTGAATAGGTGCGAGCACAAACCATCGCTATTCTCAAATAGTTTTATTGCAAAATTCTTTAAGAAGAGATGGGCACACTTTGCTATAATCCTACCATCCTTTATAGTATTTTATATAGTAATGATTGCAGGAATAATAGGTGAACAGAACTTAAACAGTTCTGAATTAAACTTAGTGAATTTTGCCCCAGACATAAGCTGGTTACTTTGGTTTCCACTTCTCTGGTTATTAACTTGGATAGCTAATGGAAGAACTTGGTGTCAAACTTGTCCTTTCAGTGGTCAAGCTGAATGGCTACAAAGGTTACATCCGTGGAAAAAGACTGGAAGGAAACTGGGTAAAAGATTGAGGTGGCCATTAAAGTATTCCACTATACTGTATTCTGCAATAGGATTTTCGGTACTAACTTGGGTAGAGGAATTTTACAACATAGGTGGACCCGGATTACCTATGTTAACTTCGGTAGTTCTGATATACATTGCACTACTTGAGGTGATAATAGCAATACTATTTCAAGAAAGAACTTTCTGCAGAACTATTTGCCCATTAAGTGCACCTCTAGCTGTAACCACCATGATTTCTCCGCTTGGCACTTTCAGAATCAAAGACCAAGAAAAGTGCAAAAGTTGTACAACAAAGGACTGCATGAGAGGTAACGATAAATTCCACGGATGTCCTTGGTTTGCATCTCCTGGAAGCAGGGAAAACGTCGGTTTTTGCGGTATGGCAAGTGATTGCTATAAGGCCTGTCCGCATGACAATATAGATGTACCCATTAAAAGATTTCCTTGGATAGATGACTTATTCGCAAATAGAAAGAGATTTGACTTTGCTCTTTCAGTACTGATATTGCTAGGAGTAGTATTCTTCCAATTCTTCAATGCACTACCAGTTTACACTATTCTTGATCAATGGTTAAGCCAAGTTACCGGTTGGGGAAATATTGCAAATGCATTAGGTGAAGGATTGGGTAAATACGGATGGACTACATATGGCTATCCAATGCCTTTAGATTATGCATTTCTAAATGCCATACCTATAATTATAGTGTCATTATTCTCTTTTGGCAAGGACTTTAAGTGGAGGTTCACCTCAATATCTTACTCCCTTATTCCAATATTCGCTGCTACAATATTAGCTAGGAACATCCCGAAATTCGTAGGCGGATCATTACTCATACTTAATGAAGTATTCAGCCCAACGGGAATACACACGCCTTTGGCTGAAACACTTTGGGGATCTATGCTATATAAACTTGGCAGTAATCCCTGCGGAGCTACTGCAGAGTGGTGGGCGTTACTCATAATGGAGGCGATTAATATATTCGGCATATATTTGTCTGTAAGGGCTGCAAAAAAACTGTCAGAATACGACGGCATACCCATGAGAAATTACTTATTACCAATAATTATTCTAGGAGTCTCATTCGTATTAATAACGTATTGGATGTCCAGTCCAATGAATCCTGCAATGCCATTCTATAACAAATACTTAGGGAATTTGCTATATAATCCACTGCAAGCAGAACCACCGTTCTAGGTGATTAGCCTTGGAACCAATAGTTTTAATAGACGTGGATAGATGCGTAGGTTGTTTTATGTGTGAAAGGGCTTGTGCATTAGCTAAGTGCTTAGTTATCGATAGAGAATTAAGGTTAGCAAAGGTAATTAGACCTTGGGACTGTACTGGATGTAAAGCTTGTGAAAGGGCTTGTCCGTATTCCTGCATAATAGTGCTCTCAGATGAAAACGAAGTACCTTTAAGGGCAAAGGTTACGGTGCAAAGAGTATGGAGATATGCTAATAAACCTGTTATTGTCAATACAACAAAGCTGAGAGAAATTTCCAAAATAATTCACGAAAGAGGAATAGGTTCGGTACTTATGTTAAACAAAAAGATCGCAACAGAGACTGACGTACTAAGGACTTTCATAACCGGAATAGAGAATGTTGAGTTTAGAGATGCGGTAACTATTACCGAGAGATTTACTTTATCCCAAGCTTTAGATCTAATGCTCGAGAAGGGGATTTCACATCTTCCTATAATAGATGAGAGGCAAAACTTGTCCGGAATATTATCGTTGAAGGATTGCCTGAGAGGATTAGCTGTAAGTAATGTAATTAAGAACGATAGTGTTGAGATTCACGTATTAAAAGGAGAAAAGAAAATTTCCGAGTTCCTCTTTATGGATCCAGTAATTCTGGAAAGCAACACTACATTATACGATGCATTAACTACATTACTTGAGAAAAAAAGAAAGGCAGGATTAGTAATTGGCACAAAGCCGGGAATTTTTACTCTGAAGGATGGGATAAGGATGATTTCAGAGGGAAGGAGTAGAGATTCAACTATTGAAGTAAGGTACGATGTACCAATATTAGATGAAGGAGAAAGAATATCTAAAGCATTAAGCGTAATGGAAATTAAGGGTATTAGACATGTAGTTGTAAGAACCTATGATGGAAATTACAATCTATTATCAGTCAGAGAGATAAGCAAAGGTCTTGCATGGATCGTTAATAGAGCGTAACGAGTTAAATTTAAAATTTAATGAATTTATTTTTATTTATGATAAATGTTGGCCTTTATTATAGAGTGAGAGAAGGACATGAAAAGGAATTTGAAGAGGCATTTTTAAAAGTGGTTTCCATTTTGAAGAGCTCAGACATAGGTTTTATTGACGCAAAGCTATATAGAAGGGTTGACGATCCGAGGGAGTACTTAATCTACAGCGAATGGAAGGATTTAGACTCCTTCAGAAAATTTACTCTCAGTAATGACTATAAGGAGACCACTACATATGGAAAAACAATCTTAGAAGGAAGGCCTTATCACAGGATTTACACAGAATTAAAGGAAAATGAAAGTTAATCAAATAATTTTTTATATCCCAAATTAAAACCTCACAGTTTAAGATACAAACTACGGCGTAATTTTCAGTTTCAATAAAACATATTATTTACGAGTTTATATTTTTGTAGATCGATATAATGGTTTTAAGGTTGGAAGATCGAATGATCTAATATTAATAAATTTATTAAAGTAGTTCATAAAAAGCGTAATATTTACATTAGATCATGTACGAAACTTGGTTAATCTAATGGAATGCAAATAAGGAAGTGCATTCAAGATATTCTTGGTTGCTTCAAAACATCATTAACTCAATAAGAATTGATAAACTTGAATCCATTCTTTAATTTATGAAACTCCTGCTTTACTCCGGCGGAATAAATTCCACAGTTGCACTTTACAAATTTAAGGATGTTGACTGTCTCTTCATAGACTACGGTCAAAGGTCTGCAAAAATGCAGAGAGAATTTGCGCTTTATCACTGTAAAAAACTTAATAAAAAACTCGTGGAGATTAAAATTCCTTCTCTAGGAAAAGCGTTTTACGACAGCTTAGGAATAAGACCTAACGAACCAATTGTTCACAGGAATGTAATTCTCTTGTCCATTGCTTTAACTTATGCAAAAGAAAGGAAATACGACGAGGTAATCTTCGCTACTGCAAGTGAGGAATGTTTATTTGAGAAAGATAAACCTCTGATAATATCCACTATGAAAAAGCTTGCAGAAATTTACGGAGTTAAGCTTTCTATGCCATTCGTTAACCTAAGTAAGTCGATAATAGTTAAGATGGGGGCAAAACAAGGAATTGATCTGGGGAAAACATACTCCTGCTTCCTGGGTCATAAATATCACTGCGGAGTTTGCTCAGAGTGCCAGGCTAGAAAGATTGCATTTAAAGAAGCAGGAGTAAAAGATGAGACTGTTTATTTAAGATAAAAAAAGAAAGAGAGAGAATATAATTTCTTTTCTAGCTTAATTCTTCTGGCTTGACGGGAGTATGGTTAAACCTCTTCCCTGTAGCGTCTTCTAATGCCCTAACTATTGCTGCAGGCCCTACGATAAGTGCAGCCTCTCCAACACCTTTAGCACCGGTAGGATATTGAGATACATGAGGCTTTTCTGTAAAGTATGACTCGAATTTAGGAGCTTCAACTGCAGTAGGAACTAGATAATCAGCGTAAGTAACTGCCAACTGTCCTTCATCGTTTATTACAGCCTCCTCTAATACAGCCTGTCCTACCGCCTGCGTAGCACCTCCATGTATTTGCCCTTCAGCCAAGGCGGGATTGATTACCATGCCTATATCATCATAAGCTTTATACTCACTGACTCTTGCGATTCCGTAGTCATCTACTTCAACTACTGCTACGTGAACTCCGTAAGGGAACGTAACGTCTCCTGGCAAGATTAACTCCTCAAATATTCCAGGTTCATCGCTCTTGTAAGCGAAGTCAGCTACTTCATTCCACGAAACTTTCCTTCCGTTAGCCTCAAATTCTCCGGAAGAGTACTTAACTTCCTCCACGTCAACTTTGAGCATCTTTGCTGCAGACTTTTTCATCTTCTCTAAAACTTTTGTTGCTGCAACCTTAGCTGCACTTGCTGCTGCGGCTGCAGTCCTTGAGCCGTAAGTCCCCATTCCTGCAGATACTACTTCAGTGTCTCCCCATACAACTTTTACCTTATTAATGTCTATTTGAAGTTCATCGGCAACAATCTGGGCAATTCCAGTCTCACTTCCTTGTCCATGAGGAGTACCTCCAGTCGTAACTATTACATCTCCAGTCTCTGTTACTCTAACTTCACCGAATTCCCATGGACCGAAACCGCTTATTTCAAGATAGAAAGCTAATCCTACACCTACTTTCCTTCCTCTCTCCCTCATCGCCTTTGCCCAAGCTTTAAGCTTATTGTACTCAAGCTTTTCTACTCCTTCGTGAAGTAAACTTAAGTAATCACCGCTGTCGTATTTTAATCCCAAGGGGTTCGCATAAGGGAGTGTTGTTATCAAGTTCTTTTCCCTTATTGTCACATCATCAATACCGAGCTCATCTGCAACGTTACTCATAATCCTCTCTATTATGAAAGTTGCCTCTGGCCTACTTGCACCTCTGTACATTGTTATTGGAGGAGTGTTAGTGTAAACTGCCCTGCTCCTTACGTTAATCGCTTGTATCTTATAAGGTCCAGGGATCATTAGAGGAACTATTGCAGGTTGTAAAGGTGAGGTATAAGTTAAGTATGCCCCCATATCGACTATTAGGTCTCCTCTTATGCCGAGTATTGTCCCATCACTCTTGAATGCGACCTCTCCCTTGAATGTGTTATGCCTAGCTTCTGAAGATATCATTTCCTCGCTCCTTGTGGCAGTCCATCTTACCGGTCTTCCAAGCTTTATTGATGAAAGCACTACTGCAACGTCTTCTGGAAGTATATTGACCTTACTACCGAAAGCTCCTCCTACGTCAGGCATTATTACCCTTATCTTAGATGCTGGAATTCCTAGAACTCTTGAGAACTCAGCTCTTGCAGCGTGGGGCACTTGAGTTGAGTACCATACTGTTAGAAAGCCTCCCTCATACCTGGAAACTATCCCCCTAGGCTCCATCGGGTTAGGGATGACTCTATTATTTGTTATCTCAACTTCAATTTTCCTGTCAGCACTTCTGAACGCTTCGTCTACATTACCTCCTGAAAAAGTCTGGTCGAATGCAACATTAGTTTTCAACTCATCGTGAACTAGCGTCTTGTCTTCTAATGCTTCCTCCATTTTAACTATTGCCGGAAGCTTTTCATAATCCACGCTAACTTTATCTATTGCATCTCTCACGTTATATTTGTCAGTTCCTATAACTATTGCAACAGGGTCTCCAGCGTATTTTACTTCCCTCTCAGCTAACGGTTTTCTTGGAATGAACTTCCACTGCCTAGGATCCTCATAGGTAGTCCAAATCCCTATACCTTCCTTCACTTGAAGGTCTTTAGCAGTATATACTGCAACAATTCCCGGGACTTTTAACGCGTCTGTAACGTCTACTGATTTTATTAGAGCGTGGGCGTAGGGACTTCTAACGAATCCAGCATATAATGCATTTATTTGTATGTCGTCAACGTAAGTTGATTTCCCAGTAACGAACTTATCGTCATATAACCTTTTTACGGCTTTACCTACGTAGTTCATTGTTTAACCAACCTCCTTGATGCATCTTGTACTGCTTTAACTATATTTTGGTACCCTGTACACCTGCATATGTTACCGTGAAGTCCTTCCCTTATTTCCTCCTCCGAAGGTGAGGGGTTTTCACTTAATAAGTAATAACTCTGCATTATCATTCCTGGAGTGCAATAACCGCATTGGAGTGCAAAATTTTCCTTAAATGCCTCTTGGATTGCACGAAGCTTACCGTCTCCATCTTCAATCGTAGTTATCTCAGCTCCGTCAGCTTGGACTGCCAAGACGGTGCAAGACTTTACTGACTTTCCATTCATCAACACAGTACAGGCACCGCAAGTAGAGGTGTCACAACCTATTTTAGTTCCCGTTAAGCCTAAATCGTCCCTAAGGAAGTGAACTAGAAGCTTTCTAGGTTCTACTTCCCTTTCGTACCAAATTCCATTAACTTTTACCTTTATTTTTACTTTTTCTCCCGGTCTAGCTAGCATGTAGGAGCACCTCCTTTAACGTATTGAAAGTTAAGTTCTTCATAACCTTCTTTTTATAATCTGAGGAACCCCTGGAATCAGAGGGCGGATTTACTTCCTTTATTACGTCCTCAGAGAACTTCCTTAATTGGTCTTCATTAGGCTTAGAGCCTATCAACGTCTTCTCCAATTCGTAAGATCTGTAAGGTTTATCTGAAACTCCCGTGTAGGCAATCCTAATGTCCTCTACCGTCTCTCCCACTTTTGCTAAAACCGCCATTCCTACCAGTGCAAAATCTCCTGCTCTTCTCACTATCTTAGCATAAGTATGCTTATATCCCTTAAGTATTGGGAACTCCACCTCTTTCAGTAATTCGTCTTCCCTTAGCTCAGTAGTAAACGGTCCTTTAAAGAAATCCTTTGCATTTACTTCCCTTTCCCCTTGTGTTGAAATTAGCTTGATTTTCGCATCATAAGCTAATGACACTGCAGGAAAGTCTGCTGAAGGATCCGCATTAGATAAGCTACCTCCTATAGTTCCCATGTTCCTTACTTGTAGGTCTCCAACCTTTCCTGAAGCCTCATGGAGTAGTGGTAAATCCCTCCTTACTATACCGCTCTTAACCATTTCAGAATACCTGGTTAAAGCACCTATCCTAATCTCATTCTCCTCTGGGATAACATAGGAAAGCTCTTTTAAAGGGTTCAGATCTAGAAGAAACTTGGGTTGAATAATCCTGAACTTCAGCATAGGTATTAAACTTTGCCCTCCTGCTATGGGTTTAACGTTCCCGCCCTTTAAAAAGTCAAGAGCGTCAGCTAGAGATTCAGGTTTGTAATATCCAAATTCTGGAGGATACATCACTTCTTATTGCGAGAGATTATTTATATATTTTTTCCTTTTTAGACTTAAATACGAACAAAAGTAAATATATGAATGAACTTTCATATTTTTATTAGAGAGAATGAAATACGATTTAATGGAGTATAATGTCCGAAATAAGGAAATTGACTGTTCTAAGAAAGTTCTACACTGTAAGAAAGTTCTAAAATATAAACTGTTCAAATGTTAAAGTAAGAATATGAAGAATAGGACAGTTACTTAAGTAATTCTCCGAGAGATTTCAGAAATACGTTCTATCTATTATATTTGTCACTAATCTAGAGGTTCGTAATAAAAATATGGATAAATGCGTTTCATCAGTTACTGCAAATATCTTATATTTACTACTTCCTTTCCCAATTTTAGTAAGCTTATGTTATCAAAGTCACTATCAAAACTTAACAAGTACTACGTTTTTAATTTATCCATTGAAGAAAGAATTGTACAGTCTGTGAAGCTTAACTTTTTCTCAATAAGATAATTTATTGCATTGGTAAATACTTCCCAATCTACTAGAAATATCTCCAATTCACCATCTTTCACTTTCTCTAAAATCGACGTGACTATTTTAATTGCATAGTCCTTATTTACGTGATATGTTAGGAAGGTTATAAGTTCATCAAATATATAGTCAGTAATTACAGCTTCGTAATCCTTTATTTTCTCTGCTAGTTTTAACGCTTCCTTACGATGATTATCTTTACTATCCAGATAAGCTATGAAATATGAGGTATCTAATATTAACTTATCCATAAACTACATCATCGATTTTTTCTGATGAATTTTCATCCATTTCAATAATTAGCTCATCAAAGTCGTGCATATTCAACGGTTTCTTATTTCTTTTCCTTTCTTCATAAAGGGAAATGAGGTATTGCAGCACGTCATTAATACTAATATTATCACCCTTTTCCGCCTTAAGTTCACCAGCTATCTTCATTAACTTCGCTCTTACCTCATCTGTAACCTTTATTGTAGTATAAGCCATAAGCCTACATTGATACTTGGCATAAAAACGTCTCTTCAGACCCCTGATACTAAGACAAATACATAACTCAGCATTACAAGATAAGTTCATCAATTTACACCTCCATAAGCAACTTTAAAGCCTTATAACTAGCACTAATCTTATAAAAATTATTACGACTAGTTTCAATGAAATTTCTTTAATACTATAAAAGAGAAAAAAGAAAAAATTGCCTTTTTATTCTTTAGGATGTATTATTAAGAGTGGCTCATTAAGCACATTTAGGTCTCCTTTGGGATGCTGTGAAACTTGATATATTATTTCTATGAAGACGACGTAAGTACCCTTTGTTAGATTGACGCTTGCGGTATCGTTCTTAGGAGTAAGCATAAGCGTTGTGTTCCCTATTGTTATTTTGACCTCAAACTCGCTGAAAGCTTTCTGAAGTTTTTCTCCGTGGAGGAGCTTAATTTCGTAAGTACCGTTTGACCTTACCGTCACTGTAGCGTTTGCAGTTACATTACTGCTTTCTCCTGCAGTTAGATTTCCTAAATTAATATGTGCAGGAATTACTTGTTGTGTCTGAGTTTGTATATGGTATGAAATATACGCTAACGGTCCGTACCCCATTACTCCTGCTATTCCTATTCCCGCTCCTAACGAGGATATTGCCACTAACGCTAACAACAGAGTTGTTTTCATATGCTAAGATAGTAGTTTACTCCTTTTAAGGATCGCGTTCCGGAACAGTTCCATTTAGGATTCTATTACACATAACTTAATATTATTCAAAATTTGTTCTTTCGATAGATTAGAATAACTTTCTCCACTTATATAAGCAACTGCATTTTCTTCCTTATGCTTAAAATATACGCTTGCATTAGTATTATTTAAACTCAAAGTTATAGTTTCTCCGTGCTTAAAGTAAATTATGACATAAAGCTGTGAAAAAATCCCCTCTTGAACCTTTAATTGTAAAATGTATTCTCCAAGTTTCTTAACGTGGAACTTATACTTTGTACTAAATGAGAAGGAATAAGTCTTTACATTAGGTGTTACACTGCTTACATGAGATGGGTGAAGTGCTTCATATAGCTCAAAACCTAAGACTACATTAAGGACTAAGGTGAGAACGAGGAGTGATGTCAGTATTTTTATGTTCACGAATATATATTCGCCAAAAAAAGAATTTAAACGTTTGTTCCACCAAACGGTAAACTAATAAACGGAGAGACAAATATTTAGTTAGATGAAAAAAGCCGGACTACTGCTCTTACTGCTACCGATGCTTTTGGTACCTATATTGCATTCCTCAAGCGGAATGATTAATATATACTATAATGGTACAGTAACTGCGTATTTGTACAATATTTCTAAAATTAACTTGATAGGAAATAACTTCACTTGCCTAAAAATTAAAGGAGGGAATTATGTAATTCAAGATAAAACAATTATAATTCAAGGCAGTGACGTTACGTTAAGTTACAGGACGGAATTACCTAAAGGAGTTATTGAAACCCAACAGCCTGAAAACTTGAGCATAAGCGTTCTAATACCTGCAGGGTCTTCAATAACCTATTTATACCCTCAGCCGTCAAGCTTTACAGTGAAAGGTGACCTATATAACATAACTTTCGAGAATGTAAGCCAAACTACAGTGCTTTACGACGACATTACAACTCAACGGTCGTCTTCGCTTTCTCCTCTAGTATATATAATAGCATTAATAGTGAGTGATTCTTCCCTACTGTTTATCATATTTCGTTATGTCAAAGGAAAGAGGTCAGAAGAAGTGAAGGAAGAAGAAACAGTCGTCGTAGAGTTAGACGAGAGGGATAAACTCGTGCTGGATGCAGTGAAGAAGAGCGGAGGCGTTTCTACTCTTTCAGATCTAGTAAAGCAGACCGGGTTACCTAAAACTACAGTATATAGGAGGCTTAAGGGGTTGACAGCCATGGGCTATTTAGAGGAGGTTAGGGAGAAAGGTAAGGTAAAATACATCCTGAAGAAGGAATGACATGAAGTCATGCTTACTCGTATTTTTAAACCTATTGCTACTTTAACTCTCAAGATTTTTTAAACCTCTTGCTAATTAGAATAGCAATGGAAGAAAACATCTGGTGGAGAGGAAAGGATTACATAGAAGACGACGTTGATATAAAAAAGTGGAATTCATCTAAATTCAGGTGGGTTCCTAAAGAGATAGACGAGGTTTCCTTGGAACCTTTCTCGCTAAACTTTATTGTAGGTCCAAGGCAAGTAGGAAAAACTACGTTAATTAAACTGCTCATAAAGAAGCTTTTAGAATCAAACGTTAACCCTTTATCAATATTTTATTGCAGTTGCGATATTTTAACCGATCACTAGGAATTACTCGAGAGGCTGAGGGAATATTTAAGGATGAAAAAGGAGGAGGGAATAAAGTCTTCCTTCATTTTCTTGGACGAAGTAACTTTCGTAAAGGACTGGTTTAGGGCTGTAAAGCACTTAATAGACAGGGGTGAACTGCTGAACGACGTTATAACAATTTCTAGCTCAAGTTCCCTTTCTGTACTTAAACAAAAGGAAAGTTTCCCAGGTAGGAGAGGGAAGGGAAAGGACGTGTCGTTGTACCCTCTCAGCTTTTATGAATTTATTAAGGTAATGAACCCGAGGATAGAAGCTAAGCCCGGGTGGTATGAGGAAATCAGAGAGCTCTTTAATGAGTATTTAAAGGTAGGAGGACTTCCCTTATCTATTAACGGGTCATCCCCGATTAGGAGTTATATCGACTGGATTATTTACGAAATAAACAAGGTCGGGAGGGACGAGAAGATAGCAAAACAAATACTTTCTTCAATCCTTTCTACTACGCCGAGCAGGGTAAATTATAATTCTATAGCCAAGGAGGTAGGAGTTAACCACACTACTGTTGCCGAATACGTTAAGCTATTCGATGATATGTTCCTAACTTTAACACTGCGTTTTGTCGACGTTAATACGGGGTATTTTAATTATAGGAAGCAGATTAAAATACACTTTATAGACCCGCTATTTTACGACGTTGTGGCTACATGGACGGGAGTTAGGAGACCGGAAGACCCAGTTATAGTAGAAGGAGTAGTAGCCTCTCACCTTTCAAGGTTTTACACTGTAGGTTATACTGAGGTCGGGAATGAAGAAATAGACGTCATAACTTTACCGGATATGACGGGATATGAGGTAAAATACAGAGAAAAGGCTAAGGCAGTTAAGGTAGTTGCTGGGAAGATGAAGAAAGTAATAACTCTCTCAAAGAACGGGGACAACGATACTGTTCCCGTTCATCTGTTCTTAGCTAGACCTCAATAAAAATTTTTTAATAATGTTGAGTTCTGTATTATCCCTTATTTAATAGCTGAGGTTTGATGAATAGAATATATAAAGGATTTTCAAATTAACATAAGTAATTTTTATTAGGTGGACTCGAAATCCTTATATAGATGTCATCAGTCATCTGCTCAAAGCTTCCCTCAGCTGTTGAATACGGAAGTTTATTACAAGTTAAGGCGCTCTTAGCTTTGCATTGCGACCCCAACATTAAGGATAAGTCTGGTTATGCTCCTCTGCATTACGCAGTAAGGTTTAGCTACATAGACTTAGCTAAACTTCTCCTTGAGCATGGAGCTGATCCAAACATTAAAGACAAACTAGGAAATACTCCCCTACACTACGCCGTAGAAAAAGGAAACGTAGACATAGCAGACCTTCTGATAGGTCACGGTGCAGAGATTAATGTAATAGACAACGAAGGAAACAGTCTTTTACATCATGCCGCAAATAACGGTCACCCGGGCATTGTAGAACTACTCCTTGAAAAAGGAGTTGATCCTAAGGGAGCAAACATATTGGGTAGAACTCCGCTACATAATGCAGCAGAAAACGGGAGCATAAGGGTCGTTAAGCTTTTCTTAGAAAGAGGAGTTGACCCAAACGTTAAGGACAAATACGGCTCTACACCCCTGCACGAAGCCGCAAAAGGAGGTCACGCAGATGTGGCAGAGTTACTTATTACAAAAGGTGCAGGCGTTAACGAGAAGGACAAGATTGGGAATTCACCTTTGCATTACGCCTCTGAAAGGGGTTTTGCAGAAGTCGTTGAGGCTCTATTAAGTCACGGAGCAGACAGTAATCTAAGGGGAGAAAATAGTAAGACTCCTCTCCACATGGCGTCGGAAAAAGGCTTTGCTAAGGTTGTGGAAATTCTCCTCAAATACAAGGCAGACCCTAACTTAAAGGACAGATTTGGCAAAACTCCTCTTCATTACGCCTCAATGAACGGCTACCCTGATGTGGTAAAAATTCTCTTAGACCATGACGCGGATCCGAATTTAGGAGACAGATCAGGAAATACTCCCCTTCATCACGCTGCCGAGAAAGGTTATACTAGCGTAGTTAAGCTCCTCATAGAGAAAGGTGCTGACGTAAATACAAGAGGAGAAAATGGAAGGACTCCTTTGCATTATTCTGCAAAGAACGGTCACGCAGGCGTAACTGAGGTTCTACTGGAAAGTAAAGCAGATTCAAACTCTAGGGATGATGAAAGTAAAACCCCATTACATTATGCTGTAGAGAACGGCCATGCTGAAGTAGTGAAGGTTCTTTTAGAGTATGGTGCAGATATAAATGCTAAGGATAAGCTCGGTAAAACTCCCATTCGTTATGCTTCTTCAAAGAAAGATACGGAAATTATAAGATTACTATTGGCCCATGCTGCAAAAGAGAAAATTTAGTCGTCAGTTAATGCTCTTATGAAATCTTTGAAACTCTCTAACTGTTGAATGTTGTTAAAATTTATCATGTCAGCGTAGTCTGGCAGGTAATACTTTTCATACCTTTTCCTCCTTTTTAGCTCATCGGAAGGCTTATGAACGTTAGGAATAATCCATTCTTCAATTTCCTCGGAAAAAATTATGAAAATTTTCTTATCAACGTACTTTTCCAATTCCTTTAGGTGTGACTTAATTTCATTAATTACCTCTTTTCTATCTCCTCCGTCAGCGTCTTGAAATATTAGAATTTTATCACACATCAATTATATTTTTTATAAGCCTTCTTATCTTATCAGTACATAATTGTATTTTCCTGTATGTATTCTTACCCTTGCATATATTTATTTTTCTATCAGTAATTATTTTTGATTCCATTAATCTCCTAATAATTTTATCAATAAAAGCAGGGGTGTAAGTGTCCTCGGTTAAGAGCGCTACACTAATTTCTTTCATTAAGAATATAAAGAGAAAACTCTCCATCCTTTATTAAATACGTTTTCAGAAATCCTTATTTGCTCCTTGTTAAATTTAGGCCCCATGTAAGTGGCTATACCTAAAATGATTGATGCGCGAAAGTTACCTAAGAAGAGGGCTATAATTGTTAAAGTGAGCGAGAGGCCTAAAGTAGCAGGTATTAAACCAATTGCGTACTTTACTACTGCAGTGTTTGAGGAAAACCATAGCGTTAAAATCGATTTAGGTTTAACGGACATACGAACATGTGTTCTGAGAATAGTATTAAAATTATTTGTAGCATATCACGAAGTCCTTAAGCTATCGCTCTTCAGTTAGTGAGAATATGACGGACTAAGCTCAAAGCTTTTTACTAACCTAGAAAAGCTTAACGTATGGAGGGACATTTAGATTATAAGAAAGATTACAAGGCTTACATTTACGCTAAATTATACGACAGTTTAATTGAGGGAAAATTATTCATAGAAATGCTACAGAGAGGTTTACTACAGAATGCCTCAGCTAAGGTTTTTTAAGCGTAAAATCCGCAATTAGTGCATTAATAGTAAAGAACCTTAATGATGTAATTAAGTCAAAAAACGAAAAAGAGAGATATTGGTACGAGAACGTAGGGTACTCTGCACCTACTACTGGATTAATCGGAATATCAAAGGATTTAAAGAACTTAGACATTGACGCAGAGAACGTGGCAAGAATAGCCCTATCTCTACATAAGTTTTCATACAATGGTTTGGACCCAAACTTTGTAGATTATAGGAACGAGGATGAAGTAATAGGTGATATAAAAGAAGTTGCAGAATGGCTCGTGACCTTAGACCGCTATTTTAAAGATTTTTGGGACGAAAAATTAGAGAAAGCAAGGAAAGAATTAGAGGAATCTTTAAAGATGGTATAATGCAACCTTTCACTTAATTTAGAGATAAGAACTCCTTATATGATAGCACTCACTTAAGGCTTCCTGAGACTTTAAAACAAGTCCTTCTACTAAAAGGCGTTTGTGCAATTTGGTGGATTAAGGGTCATTTAAACTCTTTTATAAAACTTTTAACTGGCTATCTCCCCAATTGTTGGGGATATCCTCTGTTATTCGATCCAAAGAGAACCCTAAGGATCTCTTTGATAGAGAAAAAGAGATGGAGAAACTCAAGTCAGGAATTAATTACCCAATGACCTTATTGCTAGGAATTAGGAGGAGCGGTAAATCTTCACTAGTTAATGTTCTGACAAAAGAGGAGAGAGGTATTTGGATATACCTCGACTTGAGGAAATTTGAGTCGTTGTCTTTTATACATTATAAGGACTTAATACTAGAGTTGGAGAAGGTCATAAAGTTTCAATCCCTTACAGGCTTAAGAGGCTCTTTTCAGGAATAAGAGGAGTTAGCATTGCAGGAGTGAACTTAAGTTTCAAGTGGGGAGGAGAAGAAAGAGTTGAGTTCTCACAAATCCTTGAAAAATTGTCAGAAATTTCAGAGAGGGAAGGAGAAAGAGTCGTAATTATTTTTGATGAGTCCCAAGAGTTGAGGAAGCTCAAGGGTTATAATCTCCTTTATCCCTTGGCTTATGCGTATGATAACTTGAAGGTTAAATTCATATTTACCGGTAGTGAAATAGGGATGGTCTACGATTTTCTAAAGGTTGATGATTCAAAATCCCCGCTCTACGGAAGAGCTTACACAGAAGTAGTAGCAAACCCATTTAGTAGAGAAACTGCATTGGAGTTCCTAAGGAAAGGCTTTGATGAATTAAATATGAAAGTTGAGGAAAACATTTTGGAGGAGGCTGTAGATACTTTAGGAGGTTTACCGGGCCGGCTTACCTTTTACGGGTTTACATACATGCAAGAGAAGGATCATAAGACTGCATTAAGGAAAACAGTAGATACTGCAATATCTTTAATAAGGGAGGAATTCAACAACTTCCTTAGAGGTAGGGAAGAAGCTAAAGATATGTACAGGACTATAATGACTGTATGTGCAAAAGGTTGCAGGTGGAGTGAGGCTAAAAACGCTATTGAAAGTAAGGAAGGAACAAAAATAAATGATAAGAGGTTTACTGAATTGTTGAATAATTTAGTTAAAGCCTCATTCCTAACAAAGGAGGGAGAAATTTATAAGCCCGCGGACGTAATGATAGGCTTAGCTTTTAGCTCAACAATTTCTTAAGTATTTCCCAGAAGTCTCTGATAAAACCTCTACAGTTTACCGTTAACTAAAATTACAATATAAGCATTATATCCTGAGGTCTTCACTTTGCTCATAGTCTAGCAAAGAGCTCAATGAATTCATAGCTATTGCTTTCAGTGTCATTGGTTCCGCTTATACCAGTTTTTATATTACTAGAAAAAATTAAACCTAAATAGCTTAGTATTGTTATCTAAAGATCACTTAATAAATTTTCCCTAGATTTTAAGTATAGAAATCTTTAAATTAATGCAATTCGTTTACAAAACAAGTATGATTCTCTTTGATACATCAGCTGCATATAGGGGCAATTCCACGGATGTAATTGGCCCTCCCAGATCTGGAAAATCCACCTTTCTAACTTATTGTGAGAAATTCCCCTCGTGTAGGCAGGCTTTTCCGGAGTGCCTTAGAAAAAATTGCAGTGATAAGGAAAAGTCTCTCCAGACTGCACAAGGGGAAAGTTTACTTAAACAAGGAAAAGAAAATTTTCTTGAAAGACTCATTAATTCTCTTAATTTTGTAAGACGGCAACAGTCAGAACTTAAGCCAAGTTTTTATCTAGACGAAGTTCAAGGGACAATGGTAGTCGATCAACTTCTGAAATGCCTAGACGGAGAATGTAGTGCCATAATGACTACAGATGGAAAGAATGTAACAAGAGACCTTCTAATAGGTTCCTTTGAGAATATCTATAGAGACGAGACGGGACTAGATTTACCCAACATTTATCAAATGCGTAACATAGACAAGGAGAGAGTAAAGGAGGACGTAATTCTCTACTCTACAATTAACTGGCACGGGATAAAATACGTAAACCCTAGACTGATCCTGTTAGGCTTAGCTCAAGCGACCCATGACGCCAATTACATGGACAAACTAAGGGAACACATGCTTTTCTCGAAAGAATTCCTTTCAGCTCTAGGCATAGGGGCTATCTTCACGGAATCGCTCTTCGCCTCTGGAGAGGAGATTGGACTGGATTCGATGTTAAGGATTTCCAAGGATATAGTTCCCTCCGTTTTCGCCTTCCTTGGGGAAAAGTTATTACATCTTGGCGGAGTAGTTTCCACCATATTTAGTGGGGGATCAACAATAGCGTTTCTACTCCCTGTGGTATTACTTCTATCGTTATTTGATAAGAGGAAAGAAAATAAGGAATTTACAGAAAATCTTATAGAATTAATTGAGAAATGGAAAAAATTACCGAAAGAAATGAGAGAGATCATAGGAATAGGTATAGACGACAAGTTGGGACTTCCTCCCGGAACAGCTAAGAGTGCACTAGATGGACTTTCTGGAGAAAAACTCAGAGAGGAACTAAATCAAGTTGCTCAACAAATGTCCCAGGATATTGATGCTTTACGTAGTGAGATTAAGACAGTATTCGAGGTTCTTCAGAGCTTACAGCAGAGTTTTGCCTCTCCCCTTAATCCAGAGTCCCTGGCGGAATACTATGGAGTGCATCCTGAGAAGATATTTGATATTAAGTATGAGGTGAGGTCACTAGGACGAGAACGATACGTAACTACCGCCAAGGAGATTTCTGAAGACATTATGAAATATTTAAACGGAGAAGGAGGACTCAAGTATAATTTCATGATAATAAGTGGAGATCCAGGGGTAGGAAAATCATGGCTAGGATACGAGGTGGCCAAAGAGTTAATGGGAAAGGCGCAAGTGTTCCAAGTCAACTCTACCAACCTAGATCCTGGTGTATTCTCGCTTTTAACAAATTTACGTAACATCAACGCGAACGTACCATTGATTTTCCTTATCGATGACAAGTATCTGGGCCCAGAGCAGGGGAAGATAAGTCTGGACAGACTTACTAATCTGATCCTTTCCTTCAAGGAAACCCACATAAAGGCCTTCCTGCTAATAACCATGAGGAGGAATCGCCTACAACTGATCAGGGAAGGACTAAGGGATCTTGACCTAAAGGATGTGATAAGGGACATATCCCCAACTCAAGAGTCCCTGAAGGAGTTAGTAAAGGTCAGATTGAAGAGACTACAAGACAGACTTGGAGAGAGCGTTCAGATAGAGGATAAATTGATCAAGATAGGAAAGACCCCGCTGCTCATTAGCCTCATTATGGACTCCTTGGAAACTTGTAAAGATGTGAAATGTGTTGAAGAGAAGGTAAACTCCTTCTCGGAAGGCATGGGAGACGTAAAGAAAACTATGGCCAACATGCTATTAAGCGAGTTTCATTATTGCTCCACATACAGTGAAGATTGCGTAAGTAATGAAGATGAATTTGACGTGCTCAAGTTTGCTTTACTTAAGGTAGCTAGCGAGGGGATCCCGGGAATTACTTTATTAAAAATCTACAACGAATATGCTGGACTCTGGAAAATCGATCAACAACCTTTGGCAATAGGTTCGGTCACCGACCTTCTAAGATTCAGAGGCTCAGCCAAAGATAAGATTAATTGGGTGGTCAATCACATTGGATTTTTCAGGGTAGATGAATCTCTATTTGTTGAACCTTTTCATGAAGTGATGAAGGACGCTATCGACATGATTTTGCAGGAAGTAGAGAAGAGGAACAAGGAACTTTACGATGATCTGAGAGAGGAAATCGAGGAGATTAGGAGAAAGTCCATAGAAAACTCTATTGAAACAATAGAGGAGACTCTGAAGAAAAGGATCCTCACGCGGAATTATGATATCGTCTTCTCGACCTTGAGATATTTGTTTAGAGTGAGAAGGTATATGGAGGATCAGAACATTGAGAAAGTTCAGCAAATCCTGAAGGAGAAAGTCGATGGGAGAAGCCTTCTTCAAATCTTACTTGATGTAGCCAAGGAGCCCATAGATTATATTACCCTAGGTAGTTTCGGCGACGAGTGCCCGGACAACTCACCGGAGATCTACGCTGAAGCAATGTTAACTAGGGAGATTAGGAGCAGGGATGCAATCAAATGTGCCTTAAAGTTACTCAAGAGCGAGAGCCAAGGAAGGTTCTTAGGTGCAATCACCTTAAGGAGATTATCCTTCAAGGATCCCAACTCGCTTCTGGAATTCCTATCAGACATCGAGAGATTGATATCCCAGGACGACGCGAGTTGGTGGTTACTGGACGCCTTGAAGAATCTGCAAGGAGATTACCATCTCTCGGAGGAGACCAAAAAGAAGTTGCTAGACATTCTCTCCACTAGTCCTGCAGATAAAGATGAAGCTAACTCCTCCTTAGATATCAAGATGAAGATCGTGGAGTTATTGTCTTTGCACGACGACAGCGAGATCGAGGGATACTTCTTGAGACAATTTAAAGAAGGGAATAGAGTTCTGGCAGCCAGATATTTCCGCTTAACCAAGAAAATCAAGAGTGATATGGACATAATAGACGGTATAGTTTCCATGTTCCAGAACCCAGAATCAAGGGATGAAGCCCTAGGATTACTCTTGAAGATCGTGGAGTTAGATAAGGATATAGTGAGAGCGAATCTGGAAAGATTAGTGAATGTCCTAAACGTAAGGGACGAATATGTGCTCTCCGCAGGAATGTCTTACCCGCTGATGAAGCTCATTAGGACCTTAGTAAAAGACGAGTTTCCATCTACGATATTTGAGCAATGGCTTGAATCCAAGGAAGAATGGAAAGTTCTAGTGGGAAGTAAGTTTCTCTTTGACATGGCGGAGTTAAGACCCCACAAGGATCTGCTGAACCTCATGCTAAAATTCTCAGAGAGGGATTTTGATAATCATTACGTGAAGTCAAACGTCTTCAGCTCCTTGGTGGTTCTAGCGGCATCATTGTCACTCAGCGAGAAAGAGAGAAAGGAAATCATAGACGCATTGAAGGGAAAATTAAAGTACACCACCTATTTCCTTCCTAGACTGGCCCAAAGGAATCCAGAGTTTGCAAGGGAATTGAGAGAGGACGTGAGGAAAATGGTGGGCCAGGAGAGTTTCAGGGAAAGGATATTGGACTTCTTTGCCTATCTCAAGGACGAACAGATACTCAACGAATTGAAAGATCCAGAGTCTCAGGCATATTTTCTTTCCAGACTGTTGTTAACTTATCCTGAAGTTGGGATGAAGTACAGTGACGTTGCTTATGACCTATTGGAGAACGAAAAGAGCGAAAATTACGCAATGGAGTACATGATTGAGCTAGCTAAGATTAATCCAACGTTAGCCATGAAGTATTATCCAAGGGTCCTAGGCAGGAAAGATCAAGAGGAGTTCTTTAAAATTTTGGGAATAGGTCTGACTAAACGGGAACAAGAGTCTGAGATATTAGTGAAGGAAATTGAGAAGTCTACCACAGCGCTATCTTATTTTTTGATCGGCTTAGCTCGTGGAGATCCTGATTTGGCATGGAAGTTCAGAGAAGTAGCAGTGAAGGTGATAAACGACGAAATGGGACACGGGTCAAGTGACGTCCTCCGATATTTCTTTTTTATTGGCCTTGCTTTACCCGAGAAGATAGAGGAGATTAGGTCTTGGAGACATGAAAACATCGCTAAGAGACTAGCGTATGCCAGTTTCCTAGAAGGTGCGGTGTTTAGTGATCCCCACAGAGTTTTACTTGAAGAATTTAACCTGGAAGATGAAAAGGAAGTGAAGGAGATACTGGAAAGAGTATTGGCTATACTCGCCTCAATCTACCCAGGTTACAAATTTGAATCGTCAGTAGCTTACTCTTCCTCTACAATGAAAGTTACTAAGAAGGCCTACGGTTTTGCACTTTTAAACTCATCTTCTCCTACATCCAATGTGACCGTAGTAACTGACGCTAGAGGTCCTCATCTAATCGTAATTGCTGACGCAAATATAGATCTAGGTGCAGCAGGAACGTTTAGGATACCATTAGGGAGCAAAATCTACTTCATAGACGGATCTATCTTCAGTATACCGCTTAACTTAGTTACGGATTGTCTAATTGTTATCTCTGAAAATAGACTAAATTTCAGTGTTATTATAGATGGAACTCCCTCAAAGGTTAAGGAGAGGATCTTAGGTCCTTGTAGTCTAACCTTGGAACAGAAAATTGAGTGGGGTAACAGAGGTGAAGCTAAACTAACTGGGATTACATGCACGTCCTTTGATCATGCCCTTGAGGAGGATAAATTCTGGACACTCAAGGGAGCATGCACCTGCGATGGTATTGAAAAATGTCTCAACTGCATCTCTAACCGCGAATATGCGAGGATGCCAGGAATTTAGTGAGTCAAATTGGTTATTGGCGTATTACTTCATCTAATCATTTTTAGATTAAAAATCTTCACGATAAAACGATAGATTAGAACAAGATTTTTATTCATTTAAAATATTAGCAGTTGTTCTACTTTCCCTCAGTAATACAGAATTCCAATATTGTCGATAAAGTTTTTAGGTAGACGGCTGGTTAGTTGAAAAGTGTAAAGTCATAGAAGTAGACTAACTGTCTCAATTTCCTTAAACTGAGGAGTTGTACAGATACGTTAAAATATGTTTATTAAACCATCTAGATTTATTGAAAATCTTTAAGCCACGTTAAAGTAGAACAACAACTGCTATACTGCATTATCTTGATCTTTAATGCCTAACCAGATATAACTCTAGCAGATTAAAGAACTTTTGAATATTAATTCAGATAAAAAATATGAATACATATTACTCGTAAAATTTTCATCCCATGTACATGAATACTCTCTGCTCTAAGAAATCCAAGACTTTTCTTTCATGCTCTATCATTATTTTTTCAGCATTGTCGGGGTTTCTATTCTTAATAGCTAAAAATACTGAGTAATGTTCTTCATATTCGTCTTTCCTCCTTTCAAAGCTAGTAAAGAGTGAAGTCCTAACTATCTTCAATTTTACTCTAATGTCCTTAAGACAAGATATAAGGTATTTATTCCTCGTGGCATCAGCTATTGACTCGTGAAAATTACCGTTTAAGTCGGCCAAAGTAAGTGCGTCAGGACTCTCCTTCTCGATCTCTTCCTTTATTTTAGATAATATATCTTCCATTTTCTCAATATCCTTCTCCGTAGCCTTCAATGAAGCTAACCTCGCTGAAAGTCCCTCTAAAGGTATACGTAACTCGTACAACATCCTAGCCTCTTCCGCGGTAATGTAAACTACGGAGTAGGACTTATTCTCCTTCTTTACTATGCCCTCCGACATCAACATCCTTAATGCCTCCCTAATAGGCGTCCTGCTCATGTTAAGGTCTTTGCACAATTGGTCTTCAGTTAACCTTTGTCCTTGTTTATATCTCCCTTTGATTATATTATTAAGGATCTCGTTATACGCGTTTTCTGTCAGGTTACTCATCACTTATTATTTTTAATCTCTCTTTATTAATTTATCTTCTAAATTACTAAAATGTAGAATTCTAAACTTATTGATATAAGGATATTTAATTAATGTATCCTCCCTTACTTCCACGTTATCTGGAGGAATTACATACCCGTCCTTAAAGACGGGGGCTGAAGGGAAAATGTCTCCAGGAAAATCTGCTATTGGGTATTCAACTATCTTTATTTCATCCCTAGCTAATGCCAAGTTAAGCGTGTAAATCAGAGACACAGGAGATCTATCAGGACGGTCGTGAGGAGCTACTTTAACGTTATATGAGGAAGCTAAATCCAAGACTTTCATAAACTTACTAACTCCTCCGATCTTTGCTATGTCTGGTTGGAGGTAAGAAATTCCTGCCTCTAAAAGCTTCCTAAAGCCGTAAATCATGTACTCGTTCTCGCCTGTGGCAATAGGTACTGGGGATACTCTAGTTAATTTCTCTAAGGAATAATAATCATTAGGAGGCCATAAAGGCTCTTCTATCCACTCTATTTCGTACCTAGCTATCTTATTAGCAAAGTCCTTAGCCTCATCCAAAGTAAAGGGAGAGTTAAGGTCAATCGCTATCTTTATTTCCTTATAATTCTCCCTAATTTTCTTCACTGTCTCGTGAACTGTAGAAGGAGGTTGATGAAGCTTTATGAAGTCAAACCCCTTCTCCTTGGAGAAGTCTACGGCCTTTATTACATCTTCAACCCTTGAGAACCTGGGGAAACTACCGTAGACTTTCACAGAATTTCTAATTTTTCCTCCGAAAAGTTCCGAAAGAGGAACCTTCAATTTCCTACTTTTTAACCCCCATAATGCCATTTCTACAGAACTAATAGCCCCTGTCACGACTCCACAGTTACCTGCACTGAACATTATTTTCTCCAGCAGGGTCTCTAGCTCATGAGGAGAATTAACTTCATTCTCCTCAAGGAATGGCTTTACGAGTTCAGATATGACAGACGAGTAAGCTCCAATAATTCCACTCCCTGCAACTAAGGTCTCTCCCCAACCGTATTCTTTATTCTCAACTTTTACATATAACTGTACTGCCCACTGGTCTACCCAGTCTGAAGGTGGGTCAGTAATAAAAGGTATGGATAAGGAAAAAACGTTTACCTTCATTTTTATGCACTTATGTATAGTTTAATTGGAGAAAACTCGTCGTGCTGTAATACCTCTGCCCTAGTTAACCTTCCGTTTAAGACTTTAAGCATGTATCTGTAGATCCTTTCTCCGGCTTCCTCTAAGGAGATCTTTAAGTCTAACAGATCGGATACGTCGACGTCTATATGTTCACTCATCTGTGCTGCAGTCTTAGGGTTAGCGGTTATTTTTATTACTGGGATAATTGGGTGACCGACTATGTTTCCCTGTCCAGTAGTAAATAAGTGGACTACAGAACCTTTTGCTGCGAAAAGTGTTACTGCCTCAGCTGCTGCAGAAGAAGTGTTGACGAAACATAACGTCCCTTCTTTCCTATTTTTAGGTAATTGGTCTAGGTAATCGAGGACGCAATTAACTTTCCTATGACCAAGTTTTTGAATATTTCCTAAAGCTTTTTCTTCTATTGTTGAAAGTCCTCCCTTTATGTTACCTTGCGTTGGCTGTGAGCCCAATAAGTCAACTCCTTCCCTTTTTATAATTTCAGTGTATTCATTAAAGATCTTCATGAACTTCTCCCTTAACTCAGGGGTAGCCATTTTGTCCGCAACTATGTCTTCAGCCCCTGTGAGTTCGGAAGTTTCTCCGAACATTGCTGTAGCACCGTGGTCTACCATCCTGTCTACTACTACTCCTACTGCGGGGTTAGATGCTAAACCAGAGGTAGTGTCTGACTCTCCACATTTAATGCTCATAGCAATAGAGGATATGTCCACCTCTGTCCTCTGTTTCTCACTTGCTTCTTGTACCATTTCTAATGCCTTTCTTGAGGCTTTTTCTATAGTTTTTAGGTCTCCGTTACCTTCTATTGGGAATACTTCCACTGGTTTTCCTGTCTTTGCGATCTCGTCAGCTACTTTGTTTGCCCAATTATCTTCTATTCCGATAATTACTACTGAAGCTACGTTGGGGTTAGCTCCAGTACCAGCTAATATGTGGAAGAAGAGGTCGAGGTCTCTGCCGAACTGTAACCTACCGTATGGATGAGGAATGACGGTTGTACCTCTTATTAATTTTGCCACTCCCATTGCTGCAGTATTTGATAAGTCGTCTAAGGGCAAAATTAGTACGTGGTTCCTAATTCCTACTGCTCCGTTTTCTCTAACATATGCCTTTATTGTTTCCATGCTCCCCACCTCAATGACCTTATATTATGAACGTGGACATGTTGCCCTTTCTTTATATCTTGAGTAGCCTCACCTATAACTCTACCGTATTTAAGTACTTTATCTCCTTTCTTTATGTCCCTTAATGCTATTTTATGACCTAAAGGTACATCGTCTTCACTTTTTATTAGGATGTAAGATGACGGGTTCTCTAAGTACGCACATATGACCTCCTCTCCTTTTCTTACGTCTGTAGAAGCTACGCATACGTCGTCGTTCTTAGAGTGGATTAAACCTTTTCCCATAATCATTAATATGATCACACCTTAATATACTTTTATTATATATCTTATTGTATACACTAAAATCTTACTAGCCTCATATATTATCAAAGATTTTGTATTATTTTTATTTTAATTGTTAGTAATATTCTACATTTTAAATACTGTTCCTAAAGTTGTTAGACATAAGCTGTTGTAAGAATTATGCCTCTAAATTTTAAAGAGTTATATTATATTTAAATACAAAAAGTAAATATACCCTATTGTATACATAGTTGTATAGAGATTATGGATTGGGAAACCTTGAAGGATAAAGTATTCTCTGAAATGAACTCAATGAGATCTAAGCCATTCCACCTTAAAATGCTATTGTTAACTGGAGGAGGAATATTCGTAGACGGATATAATATAATAATTATCTCCTTTGGATTGGCTGGAATAGAAGAAGTCTTCCACCCTTCAGCCTACCTTTTAGGTCTTATAGGGTTGTCTGTAATAATAGGAAATTTAATTGGAGCTCTCATCGCAGGATACGTAGTGGATAGAATAGGAAGAAAAACAATATTCATCTTAGATTTAATATTTTTCGTTGGATTTGCAATTTTATCCGGGCTTGTGACTAATGCGTACGAACTACTCATTGCAAGAATTCTCGTAGGAATAGGTATAGGATTAGATTATCCTATTGCTACGTCTTATTTAAGCGAGTTCACTCCAGTAAAACCCAGAGGCAAGTACCTTGTAATGAACATTACCTTCTTTAATATAGCAGGCGTTATCGCAACTGTTGTAGCCTACTGGCTATTAAGTTTTGGAGAACTAGTAGCCTGGAGGTACATGTTAATATCTGCAGCAGTGCCAGCATTGATAGTACTTTTGGCAAGATTGGGAACTCCAGAGAGCCCAAGATGGTTGCTAATTAAGGGAAGGAAGCAGGAAGCAAAAGAAGTCATAGAGAAAGTTACAGGAAAACCACTAGATGAGGATACTGCAAGGTTATTAGAGTCTACTAATGTAACTCCTGAGCATAGTACATACTATAAAGAACTGTTAACAAAGCACACTAGAGATGCAATATTTATAGGAGTATTCTATTTCCTCTTTGCTATAGCTTTCTTAGGCACTTCAATATTTGGACCGGAATTTGAGAGTGGACTTCATTTACCTGGTGAAGTAAGCAGTATTATTTTCTGGTCACTGTTCGTGGTTGGAGACATTATAGCAATTCTTACTATAGATAAATGGGGCAGAAGAACCGATACATTAATAGGCTGGGCAGGCATGACTGCAATGATGATAGCCCTTATATTATTACCTAGAAATAACTATATAGGATTAGAGTTAGCCTTCACATTATTTGCAATGTTCCAAGGTATAGGGCCTGCTAGCACTCATATGGTGTATTCACCAGAATTGTTTCCCACTAGAATTAGGGCTACTGCTGAGGGGTGGAAACAAGGAGTAGGAAGATTGGGTGGAGTATTAACTGGTGTGTTCTTTCCTGCAATCTCCCTTGACGAAAAGCTATACATAATATTTGCCGCTTCTTTGCTGGGATTTATATGGTCTTTGGCCTTAGCTAAAGAAACTAAAGGCAAAAGCTTAGAAGAAATTTCAGAAAAGACTGGGGGAGAAAAAGTTGGAAATAAAATAAAAAGTCTAAAAAGCTAATTATTTTTTAAATCTTATCTAAAGGAACATTTTCCTTAACATACTGTCCTTGTATTATCAAGCCTTTTCTGAACACTTTTGTCATCTCTTACAGCGATACTCCTTTAGTCTCTGGCATGAATAAGTATACTACTATTAGCAGTTGTTTTATTTTAATGTAGCTTAAATATTTTTAACTAATCTAGGTATTCACATAAACTTACTTTGACGAATCTGTGGAGCTCCTCAGCGTAAAAGGCTAAGCACGTTCACCTACTTTACATACCTTACACCTTTCAATCAGCCTATTATAAACCTAAAAACTTTGTTGGTAATTAAAAGAATTCTGTATTACCAAGTAAAATTAGAATAACTGCTATTATGGAGTTACAGTTGGATGGCCTTGTTCGGATGGAGCAGAACCCATACTCACATTATATTAGATAACGGAGAGTATGTTTCCAGCTTTGATATTAAAGACATTAGGAATGCCCTCCTCCGAAATTCGGTAAGATTTCTGCGAATAAGTTATGGAGAACTTTGAAGGATTTCCTAGAGTACATATTACCTAATTATGAAAAATATGATATAAAGGTAGCAGTGCACCCTGGCGACCCACCAATAGAGGAATATAGGGGAGTGGCTAGGATAATAAACAGTGTTGAAAACTTTGACAAGTACTTAAATCTTGTAAAGAAGGATAACGTAGGAACAACCTTTTGCTGAGGTAACTTTACTTTGATGACTTACGACGTTCCTGCTGTTATAAGGCATTTTAATAAGAGGATTTTTTCGTGCATTTTAGAGACGTTAAAGGGAACAAGTATAATTTTGTTGAGACATTAATAGGAAAAGGCAAGACTGACGTGGTAGAGGTCATGAAGGCTTACATTGACATAAACCTTAACGGTATAATGAGGGTAGATTATATTCCCACCTTAGAAGGGGATGCAGAGTTTTATCCCGGGTGCTCTTATCTGGGAAGGATATACAGAATAGGCCATATAAAATGATTATATGAAGCACTGAAGCATGACTAGATTCCTCCTTTCTAGAACCAAAAGCTTCTTCACAGGAAGACTTATTTTAGAATTATATATCTCAAATAAGCTCCTTAATTAGATTTTAAAACTCCAACAAATAATAATAGTTATGAATGTAAAAGTATTTAGTGAATATAAGGCAAAATTAGGAGAAGGTCCGGTTTACGATGTAGAGCTAGATAACCTTTTTGGGTAGATATAGAGGGTAAGAAGATCTTGACAAAGTATCCGAGTACTCTTAAAGAGACCGTGCATAATATGCCTGACTTAGTATCATCATTATAAGTTATTTCGAAAGACGAAGTTATTGCAACAATAAGGCACGGGTTTTACCTAGTAAACCTAAGGATCGGAGAAATTAGTAAAATTGGGGAAGCTGAGGTAGAATATGAGGATAACAGATTTAACGACGGAAAGTGTGACGCCTTAGGTAGATACTGGGCGGGTACAATTAATATAAGGAAAACCGGCCCTACCGGCAATCTGTGTAAATTAGAAGATAAAATAACTAAAGTTTTAACAGAATTAACCGTGTCTAACGGTCTAGGTTGGAACTCGGACAACGATACAATGTACCTAATAGACAGCCCGATAAGGAAAGTTTACGCTTTCGATTTCGACCTTACTCGTGGGGAGATATATAATAAAAGAGTTTTGATAGACTTCAACGGAGAACCGGGCAATCCTGAAGGTATGGCAATAGATGAGGAAGGATATCTATGGATAGCCCATTGGGGTGGAGGAAAAGTCAGTATATGGTCACCACGAGGAGAAAAAGTATTCGAAATAAAGTTACCTGTGACTTACGTTAGTTCAGTCACGTTCGGCACTCGCGAAATGGATAGCATATTTATAACTACTGCAAGTAAAGAAGGTGAAACGCTGAGCGGTAGGGTTTTCACTACACACGTTAATGTTAAAGGTATTCCTTTACGTAGGTTTAAAAAGGTTAACTAATGCTTTGTAGGTCTCTTCAATAGGTGCTAAGCCCGTTGGCTATTATTGGATTCAACATCACATGTTGAATTAAAAAGTTCACATAAGTTTTGATAAAAATTATACCTAATAAAGAATCTAACCTCTATACATGAAGAGTGTTTTTACTTATTTAACGATCCTATTAGTGATACTGAGTTTAAATGTCAATCTCATCATTTATCCCACCATAGATTTAGTTATTCTGCTTTAGATATTTTAATTTGAGTGGAAGGGTGATTTGTGGGATAGTTCAATTTCTATTAAACTTAACGCTAAACCTACTTTTAATCCAATGCTTTGAATTTAATAAGAGCCAACCAGCTTAACACTCAGAGAAATTGAAGAGATCAACAACGCAACCGAAGGGAAAAGAGGCGAATTCAGTATTTAAATACAGTGAACAAATATTAATATTTACTAACAACTGAAGTAATGTTACTTCGGGACAGCTTTTAAATCATTCGATTTTAGTACACGTTAAATTAACACTAATTTGGATTAAGCTTTATTTTTCTCCTGATGAATTTAACCATATGCAGGAATTACCTAAGCCTTGGTTTGATATTGCAGGATATAAGAAGACGAGGTTAGAAGAGGCAATGTTTGAAGTTAAAATTGCCGAGGAATTTGTAAAAGAAGGACTTCTACGCAACGCAGCTGGCAAGGCTTTCCAAGCATGGAAGGCCCTTTTAGGTGCAATGCTTGTTGACAAAAGAAGCGATTTATTAAAGAAGTACCCAAGTAAGAAGAGGCTAAAGGGGAAGAAAGTAGTAGATTTTGCAGATTGGTTAATAGCGATAGTTCCCTCATCTTATATGGAAGAGTTATCTTTACTCTTAGGAAAAGACATCAACCTCATCACAAAATTAGCCTTAGCAGTACACGATTATCAGTATAACGGTCCTGATAGAGATACAGTATTGAGCCCGTTTAGGACTGACGAAATTGCTAAGGAGAATATCCTTCTTCTGATAGAGGAAATTAAAAGTAGACTACAAAAATAACAGTTCTATTTTCCTTTTCAATACGAAATTCTAACAATTACCGATAAAGTTTTAGGTAGGCGTTTTATTGCAGAGTCCGAGGAGGTCCTCTGAGGAAGACCCATCTAATCCACTCATACTTGCACTCTTTACCATGAAGTTACTCAACTTAAAGTCTTTAATATTACTCACGACTCTGAACCCGAAGAGCTGTTTAGATTTACTGAATATAGAATGCAATAAGAGTGAAAATCTTTACGTTAAAATAGAACAAAAACTGCTGAATAAAAATTATGCCTTTTGTAAATGCACTGTTAAAATTCCGTTCTTAAAAGTCTTATCAACAATCTTCCATTTACCAGGAGGTAGAGTTACAGCCTTCTTACCTACGTCCAACACTCCATTCTCGACATTAACTTCCGGCTCTTTATCAACCCTACCCACAACAATTACTTCGTTTCCTTTTGGTATTACATCAAAGTCTTCCGGCTCTTCTGAGACTTTGTATTCCTCGTGTGGCTCTTCCTCCTCTGGAATTCCCATCATTGCCTTCAGCATTTTCTCGATATTCGAAGTCATTGCTGTAGGCGCTACAGCACTCATGAGCTTTGAATAATCCTCGCTCTCTTTAGGAACTACAATCTTACCGTCCTTATTATCAAAAGTAACATAATAAATAACTATACCGTCAAAGTTAGCCATCATTGATACGCTCTTAACTAAGCCTGATAGAGAATTCATATCTTGGCTCTCTAAAGCTTGTATTATTTTCTTTTCCAGGTCGTCCATAATATATAATTTAACTTAGTACAAAATAAACCTTTGCATAAACTTCCAATTGGATGAAACTCAGAACTTTTTGCACTGAGAAATGATCTTCTGAAATTAGAGAAAACATTAAATACCTAATGGTAATATTAATTAGAATTATACCTCTTCAACTTATAAATCTAACGCTTATAATTTTCTGATCTTATGAAATGAGACGAAGAAGTAGTAGATTGGCTAAAGGCTTTATAATATCTTTTTAAAAAATGGAATAGTATTAAAGAAACTGTAGAAGACTATCCCACTCTTTGCTTTAAAGGTACGAAATCCCTCTTCTCAGGCCCTACGTACAACGCTCTTGGCCAAATTATTGCAGGTTGATTTTCTAAATATTCTATTACATGAGCTAACCAACCCAACACTCTAGATAATGCGAAGAGAGCTGTAAACATGTAGATAGGAAAGCCGAGAGAATAAAATACTATGCCGGAATAGAAATCCGTATTAGGATATATCTTCTTTTGGGAGAACTGATTTACACCTAACTCCTCAAGTTTCTCGGCAATTTGCAAGTACTTTTTACCTTCCTCATTGGCTAAAGAGTACGCCATCTTCTTGAAGATCTTAGCTCTTGGATCGTAAGTCTTGTAAACTCTATGCCCAAAACCCATTAATCTATTTTTACCTTTCACAACTTTTTCATTAAACCAAGTTTCAACGTTTTCCGGACTGCCTATCTCCACAAACTGTTTAAAAGCTTCTTCAGCCGCTCCTCCGTGTAAAGGCCCTTTTAAGGCTGAGAGAGCTGAGGCTATGCAGGAGTAAATGTCAGTTAAAGTAGATGCGGAAACTAGGGCTGCAGTAGTTGATGCTGGAACCTCGTGGTCTGCGTAAAGGATTAATGCAGCATTCATAGCCCTTACCTCCTCATCTGAAGGCTTCTTAGAAAATGTTGCCTCTAGAAAACTTTTTGCATAACTCTCTGAAGGTTCCGGGATTTTTGGCCTTAACCCCTCCTTAATTCTGTAAACGTTTGAGACTATAGTAGATGCCTTAGCTATTATATCTAAAGCTGTAAATTTATTTATTGTCTCTCCCCAAATACTCATTACACTAAATGCAGTTTCCATATAGCTTATTGGGTCCGCATTCCTTGGTAGGCTCTTCATAGAATCTAGCACTTCTTCTGGTACTTCATATTGATTAATCTTCTCTTTTATCTCCTGAAGTTGTTTAGCATTAGGTAGTTCTCCGAAGAGCATAAGGTATACTACTTCCTCATATTCGCAGTTTTCTGCTAGGTCTTCTATATTATAACCTCTGTACCTAAGTATGCCTTTTTCTCCGTCAATGTAAGTTAATGAGGTCTCCTTAATTATTACATTTTCCAGACCCCTACTTACTTGGAACATAAGGTCACTTCGTCAAAATAATAGTTATTATCTATAATTATAAAAGTTTCGCTAATTTCTTGTCTAATTTATCATAGAAATCGTAGTTAATTACTTCGTACTGCTCCTTCCTAGTCATCATCTTATCCATTAAGGATCTTTGAGTTCCCTCATTCATCAGGACTTCTAAGGCATCTTTCATTGCCTTTGCCGCAACCCTAAAGATCGTCACTGGGAAAATAACGTACCTATAACCTAATTCCTCAAATTCCTTAGCAGTTATTAAAGGAGTTTTTCCAAACTCAGTCATGTTAGCCAAAAGAGGCGCTCTTACCTCTTTAGCAAATCTCGCAAACTCCTCTTTAGAGTGCAATGCCTCAGGAAATATTATGTCAGCCCCGGCTTCTACGTATTCCTTAGCCCTTTCTATAGCATCTTCTAACCCGAAGACGTCATTAGAGTCTACTCTTCCTATTATTAACGCGTCCTTCCTAGCTTCAAGTGCGGCCTTTATCTTCGATACCATTACGTCTCTCTCTACGACCTCCTTACCGTCCAGATGACCGCACTTTTTAGGCATCTTCTGGTCCTCTATCTGGATAGCGTTTGCCCCTGCCTTTTCAAGAACCCTAACAGTCCTGTAAACGTTTATTGCTTCACCGAAGCCTGTATCTGCGTCAACTATCATAGGTATTTGAGTGACTTCCCTAATTTTCCTCACTTCGCTTGCTAGCTCTTCAAGGCTTATTATTCCTATGTCGGGGAGACCTAAGGATGAAGTAAGAGCCCCTCCGGACAAGTAAACGGCTTTGAAACCTACTTTCTCGGCGAGTAGAGCAGTAAAGGGATTAAAAACTCCGGGTATCACGAGGAATTTCTCCTTTTTAAATACTTCCGACAATTTTATCTACCTCATTTTCATTTTCGAAATTCCATAATTTATTTATTACCTCCTTACTCAGTCCCAGCCTTAGTGCTTTCTCCTCAACTTCTTGGTCAGACATTCTGTTATTGTAATAACCTCTTGGAGATCTCACTTCACTCTCAAACCTCTCTTTATCTGTTATTACAACAACTTTAACAGGCAATTCCTTAGGGTAAACTTTCGTGTAGTCAGGGTTTTCCACGACTTCAACTTTCTTCATTAATTCGTTCACCTTCACGTCTCCTATTAAGGAATAGTTTTCCAACCACATCTTACCTAGGAGTAACGTAGTTGCAGTTATGAAAGGTATGCTATGGTCTGCAGTTTCCTTAGTTTCTGGTCTCCATTTTTCCTCATCTGCTAAAATACTTTTTCCTGCCTCGTAAGTCTCCACTATTATCTTCTTAATCTCTCCTTCATACTTTAAGTTAAGTATTGCTTCAACTAGAGCTTGTGCATGGTATTCAACTGGGTACTTTTTAATGCTAGTCTGTAATATCTTTCTCGTTCCCATCTTTTCAAATTGTGAGTAATCAAGGTCAGTAATTAACCTAAACCCTTTCTCTCCGGAAAAAGGTTTTTCCGGTCCTGTGAAGCCTTCCTTAGCTAAGAGGACTGCAAATACTGAATTCCTTATTGCCTCTGCAGTAGCCCCTGCCTTCCACATTGAAAGTTTTCCTACCCTGCTCTGCCTCAAAGCTACATGAGGTACTACGGTCATGGATATTGCGTTAACTGTCTGTTCCTTGCTAAGGTTGAGGAGCTTACTCAGTGCGACCGCACTAGCTACTTGTGTGAAGTTTACGTGATCGAAGCCTTTTAGCCTTAAAGACGCTGAGTCGCATAGCCTGGTGCCTACTTCGTAACCTACTACTATCGATAGGATTATGTCCTTACCCCTCATTCCTAACGTAAGTAAACCGCCAATTATATCGCTCGGATGTAGAGGCTCCTTTGATAAATACGTGTCATTAAAGTCCAAATACCTTATTAGGAAGGTATTGTAAAAAGAAGCGTAGTCCGGAGATCCTTTACTCCCTCCCAACATTGGGAAGTTTCCTTCTAAGTTTAACTTCCTTATAATTTCTGCGGGCTTGGAGTTTATTGATGCTTTTGCTACTCCCATAGAATCTATTATCCTCCTCTTTGCCTCGTGGATTTCCTCTTCCCCTAAATCTTCATAAGATACAGAGGAGGAATATTCAGCGAGAATTTCCGCTAATTCCATAATGATTAATCCTCCTGCCCGTATTAAAACTCTCCTTCTGAAGCCAGGAGTAGGGTTGATATTATCCCAAGGAGTATACCTAAATAAATTGGCACATCTGGAGAGCCCTTAAAGTAAGGTATTGGTGCAGTGAAGTCTGAGACTATCAAATACACAGATAAAGCAAGCAATCCTCCGCATGCACAAGATAATTTCCTCATATGTATAACTTTACAATGAAAAATAAAAAAGTTTCTTAAGTATTGAGATAAATCTAACTTAATAGTTTTTTAGCCACTTGCGCAAGCCTTCTACCTTGGAACCTAGCTATCTTTATTTCGTCCTCATCCAACTCTTTCTTTGTACTTAAGTGTGAAGCTCCGTATGGACTTCCTCCGGTAGTAGATTTTGAAATTTCAGGGATTGCGTAACCCAGAGGGACAATTATCATGCCGAAATGATAGGCGTAGGTACTCATGGTAAGGATTGTAGTCTCGTGACCACCGTGGACTGTTGAAGCCTCTGTAAAGAACGTCACGGGTTTTCCGTATAAGTCTCCGTTTCTCCATAACGGTACAGTAGAATCGAGAAAAGTCTTCATTCCTCCAGCCATATTTCCGTACCTTGTTGGAGAACCTATAGCTAACCCGTCAGCCCATTTTAGATCGTCAAAAGTCACTTCAGGGATATCATTTGTACTCTCTAAGGGAATGCGAAACTGCTGAACTAATTCTGGGTATAGAGTTTCTTTAACCTTCCTTATCCTGGTTTCAGCTCCTTCTTCTTCAGCTCCTTTAGCTATTTCCTTTGCTAAATTTACAATACTCCCGTAGCCGTAAAACAGGACTAAAATTTTCACCATAACTAGAGAAGAAAAAGGGTTAAATTAAAAATTAGTTCACCATAACTAAGTTAACTTTGTAACATCGTTAATAATTCCCTTCAATATTGCTAATCCCTTCTTAGCCTCTTCACTGCTTATTATCAACGGAGGGATTATCCTAATTGCCCCTTCTCCTGCGGGCAACAGCAGTAATCCTCTTTTTACTGCCTCTTGTATTACTTTATCTCTTATTTCCCTATCGTAAACCCTGCCGAATTCTATTCCCCAAGCAAGACCCATACCTCTTACGTCGTCTACGTCCATTGTTGAAAGTTCATCCCTAAATATTTTCCCTACTTCATTTACATGGGGAAGTAAATCTTTAGTAACTTCTATGACCTTCGAACCTATAGCGCAAGCTAAAGCGTTGCCTCCGAAAGTATTACTATGCATTCCATGTTTAAAGTCAAGCTCCGCCTTAAATATGGTAGTACCTATAGGAACCAATCCACCGCCTAAGGCTTTTGCTAAAGTTATTACGTCTGGCTCTGCGCCGAAGTTCTCTATGGCGAAAAGCTTTCCAGTCCTTCCCATCCCCATCTGTACTTCATCGTCTATTAAGTGTATCTCATATTTCCTTGCTAACTTTTGTAACGCTTGGAAGAATCCTTTTGGAGGTACTACGTAACCGCCTTCACCTTGTATGGGCTCGAAGAATATTCCGGCAACCTCTTCAGGAGGAACTACGTGAGCCAGAATGTATTCTTCTATATATTCTATTACCCTATCTATTAGTGAATTGGGGTCGTCATATCCGTTAATATGCCAAGGATTCTTAAAAGGATTTGGATAAGGGACATATATTACGGGCAGGAAAGGTCCTACTTCAGCCTTCTGTATAGGCTTACTTGCAGTGAGCGAAACTGAGCCGAAAGTCCTTCCGTGGAATGCACCGATAAACGATATTAAGTATTTCTTTTCTCTCCTTTTCACTAATTTTATCGAAGCTTCTACTGCCTCAGTACCGCTGTTGGAGAAGAAGACTTTCTTCTCAAAATTACCTGGAGAACATATTGCCAATTTTCTAGCTAGCTCTAACTGAGGCATGTTATAAAAATCGTTGCCTGCTGCATGGGCTAATTTTGACATTTGGGCAATTGCAGTCTTTATTACCTCAGGATGGGAAGGCCAACCTAAGTTGTTGACTCCTATACCGGAAGTGAAATCCAGGAATCTATTACCTTCAATGTCGTATAACCAAACTCCTTCTCCCCTATCTAGTATTATTGGATAAGTTTCCGGATCTCTGGTCGTAGTGGCCAAGTATTTTTCCGTTTCTTTAATAATTTTCTTAACATTCATCATGAATAAGACCTCGTTAAGCTTTCATCCGGGATAAAATGAGGTAAACCAGTATTCTCGTAAAGCATTTTTAAGTCCCTTATTACTGGGCTTAATCCGAACTCCTTCAAGTAGTCCTCAGGGCTCTTAGGCCAACTCAGTCCCAATTTGCATCCCTTATTCACGTCTTCTCTTGACACTATTCCTAACCTAATTAATTTGTAGGACTCATTTATTGCTGAGGAAACTAACAATGAAGGGTCTACCATTCTTGCGTTTTCCAAGGTAGGTCGTATGATTTTGCCATCGTAGGTGTAAAATCCTTTACCGGATTTCATTCCGAATTCTTTTGAATTGTATTTTTCCTCAAATGCCCTGCAATAGTACAACTCGAATCCCCTCTCTATTAAGGCTTTTTGTATTAAGTAGCTCACGTCAAGCCCAACGTAATCTTGTAGTAAAAACACTCCCATAGGAAACTGCAGGACCTGAATTGCAGTATAATCTACATCTTTCACGTCAGCAACCTTATTGTCTACTAACCAACAACCTACTTCGTTAATCCTGAACATGATCCTTGTAACTAAAAAGCCAGGGATATCTTTATTAACGAGGATCGTCTCCTTGCCCATTTTTCTGGCTACTTCACCAACAACTTTTACAGTCTCTTCCGAGGTTTTTTCTCCTTTTACTATTTCAACTAAAGGCATTAAGGGTGGAGGATTAAAGAAGTGCATTCCTACTACTCTTTCCTGCTTATCCACAGCTTTAGCAATTTCTGAAATAGGAATACTGCTAGTATTTGACGCCAATACTGCATTTTCTGACACTAGCTTAGAGGCTTTACTGAACACTTGTGACTTTACCTTCAGATCCTCAACTACGGCCTCAACCATAAAGTCAGCATCTTTCAAAGCTTCCTCTTGATTCGTAGTAAAGTGAATCCTCTCTAGAGCTTCCTCCTTTCTGAGTTTAGACAAGCTCCAAGCTATTTTATTCCTAGCGTTAAGTAATATGTCATCATTAACATCATTAACCCAGACGTCATAACCGGCAATAGCTGCCAGTTCGGCAATTCCGTGTCCCATAGTTCCTGCTCCTACAACAGAAAACTTTTTCATAAGATATGATTTGCAATTAGCAAAAATAACTTTACTTATAAAACTTTAGGAAGCATGTTTATAAATGAAATCGCTCATTCTATCCTTTGCTGAAGAAGTTAAGCACAAAATCGAAAGCTCTTTAACTGCTTTCTCTATCATCTTCAAATCCAACCTTGTCCAACTCTTCATAGACCTAACTGCATCTTGATCTAACTGAGAAATCATTTTAATTACTGCATTAAGCTGTTCCATTAATTTCTCCTTAGGAACTACGTAATCCACAAGTCCTATTTCTTTAGCTTCCATTGCGTTTATTGCCTCAGCTGTAAATAGGAGCCTTGTAATTTTCCTTCCCAGTGCTTTATAACCTATAGCGCAAGCCATGGGAGGAATAAGGCCCAGCTTCCCCTCAGAGATGGAAAAGACGGCGTCTTCAGATGATACGACTATGTCTGAAAGGAGTAGTATTTCACAGCCTCCCCCATAAGCCAGACCATTTACCAGAGCAATTACGGGTTTTTTAACTTCTATTAAAGCCTCTACTGCAGAGTACAAAGTATTAAAGAACTTTTCAGCCTCATCAGCGCTGGAGAGTCCTTCCATTGCATATATATCATCTCCTGCAGAGAAAGCCCTTCCCTTTCCGGTTATGACTATAGCTATTGACGAATCTTCATCAGCCTTCCTCAATGAATCCCTTAATTCCGCCCAGCTCTCCATATCTAGAGCATTAAGCTTATCTTCTCTATTAAGAATTATCCAAGAATTGATTCCATCATTCTTGTAGATTACCTTCATTTTTATCACCTCTTGTGCAATACAACCCAAGCGTGAAACTTCGAAGATCCTTTTCTCTCTATATAATTGAAAAGGGAAAAGAATTCTCCTGCTGAAAGGGATCTTGGATCGGATCCCCTGCCGATCCTTATTGTAACAAATGCCTTTCCTCCGGGTTTAAGTACTCTCTCTATCTCTTCCGCTGATTCCTTATGAAGTACAGTGCAACATAGAACATCTTTTGAAAGTAAAAAGTCGATAGAGTTTGAGGGAATGAAGTTTATGTTTCTGGATACGAAACTCTTGACGTTATTTATGCCTTTCTTTCTTAACTTGTCTTCGAGAACTTTTATCGATTTTGCGTTAGAATCAACAGCGTAAACTAAGCCTTTCTCTCCTACTAGGTGTGATAAAGGTATTGTATAAAATCCTGGACCGCATCCGTGGTCTACTACTATCATTCCTCTTTTTACGAAAGGTGTTAGGATTTTATAAGGATTCTCAAAAAGTTTTCTGAGAGGAAAGGATAAAACTAGAGGAGGGACGTGTCTGTCTTCCATAATTATATTTTTGGTTCTAACGTAATTAAACTTTCCAAGTGTTGTTTCAATGATTTTTAAAGTTAGGAAATTTATGAATAAAAACTTATATTTTTAATAATTAAGTAAAACTTATGCCCATTTGTCCCGTATGCGAATATAGATCCACGGAATGGAAGGAAGTAGCTGGCCACTTATATTCATTGACGAGAAAAAGTGACGCGACCCACGTAATGTGGTTAAATAGGAACTTAACCATAAAAGAAGTAGATGTTGAGAAGCTTTCGGAAATGCTAGAGGAATTCTTCAGCATAAGAGGTGAGTTAAGTTCCTGGATAAGGGAAAAGTTTATCCAAAAGTTTTACGGTGAGAATCCTCATCCTTTCATTTTAGCAATGCAGAAACCTAATAGGGCTGTACTTTTAGGTTACGTAATAGAGCATCAGCACTTCCTTAAGAATTGGGTTAAGGTGCTATCTGAAATAATCTTCAAAACAGATGAGGATGATGTAGTAAAATATGAATTAGATAACATAAATGTAGAATATTTTGGTTACAATGGTAAGCCTTCACATTACGAACTCCTGCTAAGGATGGGGGAAAGCTTAGGTATGCCGAGGAAAGAAATATTGGGTTATTCCCCATTACCGTCTACTAAGACTGCAATAAATACTTGGAGGAGGATAGCAATTGAAAGGGATTGGGTAGAAACACTTGCGGCAATGCACAGCCTAGAGCTGGTAGCCGATAAAACACTAAGAAAATACGGTGCAAAAATGCATTATTTCAATGAAGCAATACTGACTTCTAACGACTATCCTCAAGAGGTTAAGGACTTTTTAAGGGAAGGATATGAAGCGGATCAAAGCCATGCAGGTGAAGCCCTAACGCTTGTAGATAAATACTCCAAAGATGAGGAGAGGGTACAAGTTACAGTACTCAGATCTTTCGACGCTTTCGCAAAGTATTTAACCGCAAGATTAGAAAGAGCAATGGAATTTGATAGTAAGGTGATATTACAATGAAAATCCAGGTTAATGGAAGTAAAGCAGGAGATAAGGAAAGTGGCTGTGCATTATGCGGAGCTACTTGGGGAGATTATTACGAGGAAATAGACGGCGAAAGGTTATTCTTCTGCTGTGACGTCTGTGCTACTGAGTTTAAAAATATGCTAAAGGAAGTTAAAAATAGGACCGGATGGAAGAAGATTGATGAAATTACAATTAATGGAAATTTCTATAAGGGTAGGACATGTATTGCAAAAAGTGGCGGAAATGAGTTCAAATTTTACGTTAGATTTAACGACAACGCTGAAGTAGAGACATTTAAAGTAACGGACTGAAATTTTCGGTGTTTTAAAGTGTGGAAGCATATAAACGGTTGGGATAAATGTAGGGATTGTTGGTTTGCCTACGAGAATGGTGTCCAACACGTAAATTCTCTGCATTGTTATAAACTGGGAATCCCTATATCATCACTTAACGTTCCCGTTGGGGATTTCATTGACAAAATAAAGGACTATGTTGCAAAGTACGGTTTCTTTCCATTCCCCGTAAGTTTACTATCAAAGGGGGTAATAATTCTGTACTTTAATAGTAAGGAAGAGATGATGAGAGCAATTAAAGAACTACAGAATTATGTTAAAGAGCCTAACAGTAGAGAGAAATTCTTCTTTAACACATTCGTTAACGTGAACTGGATAGGAGGATTTAATTATAGAAGAGGTTGCCCTGAATACGATAAGAAATTCGGTGATTGGAGGAAGTGGCCAAGCAGTACGCCATAAATTTCCTCATGTATACCTTGAACTAGAAAATAAAAAAGCAAGTTTTTCTTTAGTTATTCTACCATCACTCTTAATGGCCAGTCAAAGTTTGTTATCCTTACTTTTGCACCAATCCTAACGTTACCTTCTGCATAGCACAGTAGTCCTCCTACAGTATTTGGAAACCTAATTAACGCTATGTAAACCGGCTTCTCCAACACATGTCCTTCATCGTCCTTATAAATTACGGTATAAGAATCTACGTATGCAGAGCCCTTATCAACTTCAACGTAGTTATCGATCTTAACGAAGCAATCCTCACAGTAAAACCTAGCGGGAACGTAAACCTTACCGCACTTTGAACACTTACTACCTACAATCTTACCTTGCTTTAATCCATTGAAGAACTCCTCTCCTGCAGGACCAACAGTATACTCGTACCTTTCAGTCTCCATTACGTCGTTCCATTTAATTTCCTTTACGGACTTATCCCAGGACATTTAGATCACCTTAAAGCATTGTATATCCTCTATACTGCTCTTCCTTTCTTCCTTTGACTTCCAAACTGCCTTAACCCTTTTACCTATTATGCTCATATTTTTCACTTCCTCATAAGAAGTGCATATCCTGTGGAATATTCCAGGATATACGAAGTCCCTCTCGTCTGAAGGCAATAACCTAATAACGCCAACTATTTCCGGCTCTTCTAACCTCTCCCTAGTCCAGCTTATGAAGCTGGCAACAGCCGTCATTACTATTCCTTCATCCTTAACTTCCACCCATTCATCTGTAGGTCTGAAGCACTCATCGCAGTACATTTTAGGTGGGACGTATATTTTACCGCATTTATTGCATCTCCTACCGTATATTTTACCTTCTTTAAATCCGAGAAGATATTTACTCTGTGCTTGCCCTGCAGTATATGAATACTTTGCATTTGGCTTATAAGAGATTGTTACGTGTTTATCCAGTTCGTTCTCTTTTAAAGGTGTGACCAATTTGCTCACCTCTAATTACGTAAAACTATAACCGTGCCAGCCTGCATTAAGTCACCCCAGGACTGGGCAACTCCAGTATGAACCGGTTTCTTAACCTGCATCTTCCCTGCAGTTCCTTTCAACTGCCAATAAATGCTGGCGACTTTCATTAAGCCCGCTGCGGCTATAGGATTTCCTACTCCCAATAGACCTCCGCTGGGACTGCTGGGAATATCTCCATCTATGTCAAAGATCCCTTCCTTCAAAAGCGTAGGTGCCTCTCCTCTTTTAGCTAGTTGCAATGCCTCCAAGTGGTGCAATTCCTTGTAATCGAAAGGATCGTAAGGCTCAACTACGTCAATTTCCTTATTAGGCCTCTCTATGCCGGCCATCTTATAAGCCATCCTTGCAGCAAACTCAACATACCTAGCATAAGATAAATCCCTAGCAGGCCATTCAGTGTTGTCCAGAGTCCAACCTACTCCTTCTACCCAAACAGGAGTATCAGTATATCTTCTGGCTACGTCCTCAGAGGCTAGAACTATTGCAGCTCCTCCGTCACTTACTGGACTGACGTCTAAAAGTTGAACAGGCCAGACTAGGACTTCGCTGTTCAAAACGTCGTCTACAGTTATGTTAGACCCTAACTGTGCATAAGGATTGTTCATAGCATTTCTCTTATTTTTAACTGAGACCAGAGCAATTTCCTCCTTCTTTATCCCGTATTTAGCCATATATCTGTGCATCTCCATTGCAAATATCCATATTAAGTTCGGATTGAGGGGTTTTTCCAAAATTGGATCCCATATGTATTTGAACACCGACTGAGGATGGGGCCTTGCTGGGCTCATTTTCTCTTCTGCTACAGCTAAAACTTTCTGACACATCCCGCTGGCAACGTGGTACCAACCAGCTATTGCAGTCATAACTCCCGTAGCACCTCCTACGTATACTCTACTTACTGGCTTTCCTATCCCTCCAGAGCCGTGGGACAAGTATTCCCCCTTTAAGTGTACACCGTCAAACGCATCTGGGGCACTGCCTATTACTATGCAGTCTATGTCCTTTAATTCTAATCCTGCTTCATCTAAAGCTTTCCTTGACGCTTCCCATGCTATTTCCTGAGGAGTCTCCAGTAACCTCCTCCTAAACAGGGTTAACCCTGCCCCTACTATTGCTACCCTTTTATTTAAGTACATATTTACCTTCATGGCTTTTCCACCACCACAACCGAACCCGTAAATGTGGGAACTCCCCTCCAAGAACCAACTAATGCCCTTTCTATTTTTCCTTGTTTAATGTAGTCTATTGCGTCCAAAAGTAATGAAAATCCGGAAGCTTCCAGTGGGACTCCTTTAGCTAAATGCCCTCCCAATGGGTTTACCGGGATTTCTCCTTGAGGTGAGAAGTTCCCTTCATTTAAATCCCTTGAAGGGTCTTCTGAAATCTTTAAGCCTTCCAGATGTTGCAGTTCTTTATAGCTGTACCTATCGTCAACGAAGACTGCGTCAAAATACCTCCTGGGTGAAGTAACGTTTGCCATTTTATATGCGAGGTCTGAGGCAATCCTCATGTAGTTAGCCTTACCCAGTTCTGAAGTCTCCAAGTTTGCAGAGTCTGTAGCGTAAGCTATTCCTTTAACCAGAACATAATCGTCTTTTTTCAGCTTTTTTGCCACTTCTTCTGTTGATACTATCATTACTATTGCCCCGTCAACTAATGGAGCTATGTCAAGTTCAGTTAAAGGGTATACTACGTAGTCCTTGTCAATTACGTCCTGATAAGATATTTTGCTTGCATACGAAGCTCTAGGAGAAGAGAGTCCTGCAACTTTGTTCTTCTCTACTACCATTGCTAGGTCTTCTCTAGATACTTTCTTTCTCTCCATGAACTTCACTGCGTCTAACCCTGCAATGAAGTGGAGGTTTTGAGGGTTTATTGACCTAACGTAAACTGGGTCCATGGATAGCTTTACTATATCGCTGTAGGTCAATATATCGCTTACCTTTGAATGTGCTTCTACAGCTACTACATCAGCTACTCCAGAATTTATGTGCATAAATGCGTGTGCTAGCCCTTGTAGTGAATCTCCTGCTACTGTCATTGTAGGTCTCAACGCTCCGCCTATTTGGTCCGGTGCAAATTCATCGCTTATTGATATTCCTTCCCAAAAATCTTCCTGACATGAGATGAAAGAGTCTACGTCATTCCTTGGGTTTACGCCTGCATCCTGATAAGCTCTTGTTGCTGCCTCAAAAACCATTTCTCTAAAAGATACTTCTGGGGTTGATGGTCTAAAGCCGTACCACCCTGTACCTATAATTGCTATTTGGTTCAAAATATCCCCCTGCTTAATTTTACCTCTCCTAATTTATTAAAGCTTTCTAACTTTTGATATATTATTAACATTATAATAAACATAATATTTATAAAATTTAATCTAATATAGGAATACCGTATTTCTCAGAGTATTTTGATATAATATGCCTCTGCACTTCGTCACTACCTTCACCTATCCTCATTAACCTTATATCCCTGAAAATCCTTTCTACCACAGTTCCCTTCGCATAACCTAACCCTCCGAAAATTTGGAGGGACGAGTCTATCACTTCTTGAGCTATGTTTGCTGATAACAGTTTTAACATGGAAACGAAAACTCCTTTATCCTTAGAATTCTCATCAAACTTCCTACTAACTTCCTTTGTCAAAGCCTTTATTGAGTTGATTTTAGCTATCGAGTCTGCAAAATACCACCTTAGCCCTTGAAAGCTGTATAATTTGTTTCCAAAAGCAGTCCTAGAGTTTGCCCAGCTAAAGGCTTCCTCCAGCGCCCTCTCAGCTAAACCGATTGCAATACCGGATATTGCCAACCTGCCTACTTCCAATACTGAATTGACCATTTTCCAGCCGTTATTTACCTCGCCTACTACGTTTTCCTCCGTGACTTCACATTCGTGAAATATAACCTCAGCTGTCCCAGTACCCCTATTTCCCATTACTTCTATCTTATGAGTTTCCACGCAATTACTCCTTGGGACTATAAAGACAGATAAGTCAGTTCTTGAATTCCCAGTCTTTGCTACAGTAACAAATACGTCTGCGTAAAGTCCTTGAGTTATCCACATTTTATGTCCATTCACTATCCACGATCCCTTCTTCTCTGCCCTAGTACTCATTGAACCTATGTCGCTTCCTCCGGAGGGCTCTGTTAGCGCAAAGCTCCCTATAATCTCTCCTTTACTCATCGGTTCAAGGAATTCCTTTTTCTGGCTTTCATTACCGTAAAGCCTTATCATCTCTCCTGCCAGCTCTCCTTGGGCGTCTGCAATTAAAGCCAATGAACCACTTACTTTCGCAATTTCCTCAAGTGTGGTAAACATGTCATAGTGGGACAAATTACTGTAAATCGGGATTAGGTAACCTAACTCTCCTAATTGCATTACTGTGTTTCTGGGGTAAAAATCTTCTTTATCTATTTTCCCCGCAATGCCCTCTACTTCCCTCTTTAAGAATTCCCTTAATGATTTGGTTATGAGATCTATTTCACTCATATGTTTACTTAATTTCTTATGTTTTTAAAATCACTTATCAATGAAAACTAAAGTATATAAATTAGTTAAATAAAAATTCTAATGATGAGCTGGAAAATTTATTCCTTAGATCAAATTAGGTCAATGGCTAAATCAGCAGTTGAAAACCCAAGCGTTTTCTGGAAGGATAAGGCTAATTACATTAGCTGGTTTAGAAAACCTGAGGAAATTATAGAAGGTAATCCTCCAAAGGACAAGTGGTTCGTCGGAGGAATTACAAACATCTCATATAACGCAGTAGATAGACACTTACCTGAGTTGAGGAATAAGGTAGCTTTCTATTGGGTAAATGAGAACCTTGATTCTAAGAAAGTTACTTATTACGATTTATACCAAGAAGTTAATAAAGCATCATACGTTTTAAGTCAGCTAGGTGTAAAGAAGGGAGACGTAGTATCTCTTTTAATGCCTAGCATTCCTGAGGCTGTGTACTTCTCCTTAGCGGTACACAGACTTGGTGCAGTATTAGCAATTCATTACGTAGGCTTGAGTGAAGAGACTCTTTCTTATAGGTTCAACGACTGTAATTCAAAGGTCTTGGTAGTAGCTTCAAAGGCTTTTAGGAACGGCAATGAAATAAGGATTAAGGATTTCGTAGACAAAGTTCTGGACTTCCATTCAACTCCCTTAAGGAAAGTTCTGGTTATATCAAGGGGATTTTCTGACTTTAACGTTATAGGACACAGAGACGTTGCTTATGAGGATGTTAAACCTAAAGGTAAAGTTTTCATAAAACCGGAGGAAGTAGAAGCCAATGAGCCTGCTACAATTTATTACACTTCAGGAACTACCGGGAGACCTAAGGGTTTATACCATACTAACGGGGGTTACGTTATAGCTTTAAATTGGGCTTTCCGAGCATTGTTTAACCCTACTGAAAACGACACTTGGTGGACCATTTCAGAATTAGGATGGCCAGTATGGCCAATGGCTAACTTATACGTGATTCCGATAATGGGATTAACAGGAGTCTTATTTGAGGGGTACATTGCCAACAAGAGGGACTTATTTTCAAGAATTATTGAGAAATTTAACGTCAGCCTTGTGTGGAGTTCGACTACGACTCTTTACACTTTAAAGAGCTTAGGAGAAGAGTCAGTGAAGGGAAATACGTCCAGTTTGAGGGAAATACTTAATACCGGAGAACCACTTAACATAGGAGCATGGAATTGGTTAAATGAAAACTTACCTAACGTTAGGATAGCTGATGCCTACTGGATGACTGAGCACTTATGCCCAATTGCCGGTACTCCTTACGGCTTAGGAGAAATTCCTTATAAGCCTGGATCTGCCGGAATACAGTTTCCTAGCTCTTATTTCCTAGTAGTTGACGATGAAGGCAAACAATTACCTCCTAAGCAAAAGGGATACATTGTGTTAAAGCCTTTAAACCCTGCAGAGGCTAAGATGTGGAACGATCCTAATCACGAGAAACTTATTGAGAAGTACTGGTCAAGGTTCCCAGGCTATTTTTACACCGGTGATTACGGTTACGTAGACGAAGAAGGTTACCTTTACGTACTAGGTAGAGCAGATGACGTAATTAAGTCCGAAACGGAGAGGATAGGGACTTTGGAAGTTGAGAGCGTAATAGTTTCACACCCTCAAGTAGCTGAGGCAGCAGTAATAGGACAAGGGAGTAATATTGTAGCATTCGTAGTTCCAAAGCAAGGAGTTGAGCCAGGAGACGAACTGAGGAATGACATTAAGAACTATTGCAGGAACGCAGGATACATTGTAAATAGGATAGTGTTCATTAAGAAGTTGCCTAAAACCAAGAGCGGGAAAATTATGAGGAGGCTGTTAAAGGCTGTAGTCAACGATGAGAATCCGGGAGATATTTCTACCTTAGATGACGCGAAAATATTGGAGGAACTTAAAGAAGAGCTAAAGAAGAGCCCATTCGAATAATCTTATTCTTAATTAACTTTTTTAATTTAGAAAGATATATCTATTTATGGTAAAAGTTGGAAATAAGGCACCTATATTTGAAGGAGTGACAGACAACGGGGATAAAATATCCCTTGAAGATTTCTTAGGAAAGAGTAATATTGTGCTCTATTTTTATCCTAAGGATGATACTCCAGGGTGTACTAGAGAAGCTTGCGCGTTTAGGGACAACTGGGATTTGCTTAAGGATTATGACGTAGTAGTAATAGGAGTAAGTTCAGACAACGTAGAGTCTCACAAGAGGTTTAAGGAGAAATACAAACTTCCTTTCATTTTAATTAGTGACCCAGACCAGAGGATAAGGGAGTTATACGGCGCTAAAGGTTTCATATTACCTGACAGAGTGACTTTCGTAATCGATAAAAAAGGGATTATAAGGCATGTGTATAAATCACAATTAAATCCCGCAAATCACGTCAATGAGGCTTTAAAGACTTTAGAAAAAATAAGGAAAGAAAATCAAGTAATTTAAATAGAAGAACTACTTATTTCTTCTTTTTCTATCTTCTAATTACCTTTTTTATTTCATCCAGTGATGATGGATTCTCAAGGGAAGAAGTGTCCCCTAATGATTTATTTAAGTAAATAGCCCTTATTAACCTGCGCATTATTTTAGCGTTCCTCGTTTTTGGTAGCTCTCCAACTATTTTCACTTCTGACGGTGAAAACGCTTTACCCAACTTTTCTTCAGCGTATTTTAGCAATTCATCTCCGCTTACGTTACCCCTAGGCACTGCAAAACATATAATTTTTTCTCCCTTTACAGGGTCTGGTACTCCAATGCATGCAGATTCCACTACTTCAGGGTGGGAATTTATGACGCTCTCTATTTCTGCAGGACCTACTCTTTTTCCGGAAACTTTTATTGTATCGTCACTTCTACCTACAATGTAAAAATAGCCTTCATTATCTTTGATGGCTAAATCCCCGTGAACCCAAACGTCCTCCCACCTCGACCAATACGTCTCTATGTATCTCTCTGGACTCCTCCAGAAACCTCTGGTCATTCCAGGCCACACGCTCAGAATAACGAGCTCTCCTTCCGTATTTGGTGGAGCTTCCTTCCCATCTTCAGTAAATACTGAAGCGTGAATTCCAGGAGACGCACCGTTAAATGATGACGGCTTTATCTTGTTTATCACGTAATTACCAAGGATACCTCCGGAAATCTCAGTCCCTCCAGAATAATTTATAACAGGCTTATTCTCGGAATGAGTAAACAACCAATACCAACTCTCCGGATCTATGGGTTCTCCAGTATTTCCAGTAAGCCTAACGTCTAACTTTATGCTATTATCCGTACTCCTCAATAATCTAACTAAGCTTGCTGAAAGCCCTAAAATATCGACTTTCATATCCTCTATATACTTGGATATAACTCTCCCGTCCGTATAGCCTTCAATCATCCCCATCTTACCTTTTAGCAGAAGGGCACCGAACAGGTTCCAAGGTCCCATCATCCAGCCCATGTCTGAAATCCACATAAGCGTTTCACCTTTCTTCATGTCAAACTGGAAATATATATCAGCAGAAGACTTTATCGGAAAGCCGTCGTGAGTATGAACGCAACCCTTAGGTTTTCCTGTAGTACCAGAAGTATATATTATCATCATAGGATCTTCGGAATCTGTATGTTCTAGCCCGTCTCCCCCAGTCCTTATGACGTCTTTATAATCGTGGAAATCTCCCTTTATTCCAGAACGGTTCAGCACTACTTTATCAGCATTAATTCCTTCAAGATTGCTAAGCATGTCCACTTCCTTGCCTTTTCTAATACTCTTATCTACAGTAAATATTACCTTTGCCTCGCTGTCCTCTACTCTAACTCTTATAGGCTCCGGTCCAAATCCTGAGAATAGAGGAACAATTACCATACCAGCCCTTATAACGCCCAACATTACTGAAACAATTTCCGGAATCATTGGCATGTATATCGCAACTCTATCCCCCTTCTTTAGTCCAATCTTCTTCAGCCAGCTGGAGATTGCCTTTGCCTCGCTAAGTACTTCACTGTAAGTTACTTTCCTAGAATTTAGATTTTCATCCATCCATTTTATGAATACTTCGGAGCTTTCTGGAATTTGGTCTCCTATGTTTAACTTACCTCCTACAAACCACTTTGCCCATTGTTTTCCGTCTGAAAGATCTAGGATTCTCTCATGCTTTTTATAAAATTTCAAATTAATTAAATCTACGAACTCTTCCCAGAATTTATAGTTTTCATAAGTATATTTTATGAATTGATCTAAGTTAGCAAGCCCTTTGTTTGTCATGAACGCGTAAACGTTACTGTTCTCGACCCATTCATTATCCGGTTCGAAAGTCATAATATCTATTTCTCTTAATATCTAAAAAACTTTGAGTTACGTCTTCAGATGCGCTTAAATTATACAATTCTCTTTTAAAATGTAGTAAGCCAATCACTATTTAACAAAATAAATTTTCTGAAATCAAAATTTACTTACAAAAGTTATAACCATTGATATTATAGAAGAGGTTCAATCTGTTATTTACTAATTATATACTTTATTTTATAAATAGAGCAGGTAATCTAATAAACTTAAAATAACCGGATTACGATATTATCATATGGTATTTCCATTTAATAGCATCGAGGAATTTAAGGTAAACATAACCCAGGACCACGAGATATTTAGGAATGCAATAAGGGAATTCTGCGATAGAGAAGTTTCACCTCTAGTTGAGAAGGGAGAAAGAGAAAAGGACATACCGCAAGAATTAAAAATTAAGGCTAGAGAAATAGGCCTCTACGGCCTCGATGTCCCTACTGAATACGGAGGACAAGGGGGAGATTACTTGTATAACATAATAGCCTCCGAAGAAATTAGCAGGGTATGGTCATCATTTGCTACTTTCTTCCTAATCAATTGGATGTTCACCCACGCAATACTTACTTTCGGAAATGAGGAGCAGAAAAAGAATTATGTCACAGAAGTAGCTAAAGGAGAGAAAATTGCAGCGTTCGCTAACACTGAGCCGAACGCAGGAACTGACGTTGCAGGGATACAGACTACTGCAAAAAAAGTCAACGATCACTTCGTAATTAATGGAAAGAAAATATTCATAACAAACGGAGATATAGCTGACTATTACTTAGTTACTGCAAGGACTTCTGCAGGAAACCCTAGGTGGAAAGGAATATCCATGTTTATTATAGAGAAGGACAACGTAAAAGTAGAAGGAAGGATAGGAACTACGGGATTAAAAGCATCTCACACTGCTGAAATATCTTTCAATGAAGCTAAAGTTCCTGCAGAAAACTTACTGGGAGAAGAAGGCATGGGATTCAAGTATGCAGTATCTTCCTTTGACTACGCAAGGACCTTAGTCTCAGCGCAAGCAGTAGGAATCGGTCAAGCTGCTTTAGAGAAGATGATAGAATACTCAATCCAGAGGAACTCCTTCGGACAGAAAATAGCCTCATTCCAAAACGTCCAACAACACATTTCAGAATCGTTGGCAGATCTTTACACTTCTAGGCTAATAACTTACTGGGCGGGAAACTTAAAAGGAGAGGATTACGTAGTTGTAGCCTCACTTGCCAAGTTCTTCTCAACTGAGGCAGTAGAAAGGATAGTACTGAGGGCAATGAGAGTTTTCGGCGGTTACGGAGTAGCTGAGGCTACTGGTTTGGAAAGGATGCTTAGAGATCTACAAATATTGAAGACTTACGAAGGAACTAACGACATTCAGAGGCTTTCTGCAGCGAAGTTCTTAATAAGGAAAAAGTTGGGTGTAGAAATTTGAGGAGGGTAGAGGATCCAAAGTTTCTGACCGGCAAAGGGAAATTCGTCGATGACATTCAACTGCCTGGAATGCTTTACTTAGGAGTTATTAGGTCACAATACGCAAGGGCTAAATTTTACGTAAAAAGCTCTGAGAATGTAATAACCCAAGAGGAAGTAATGGACTTGACAAACCCTTTACCGAATTTCTTCGCTCCTAAAGCGCCTAAGGAATATCCTTTAGCTTATAAGGAAGCAAGATATGTGGGAGAACCTATAGCGTTGGTCACGGCAAGGGATAGGTATGAAGTAGAAGATGCAGAAGAATACGTTGAATACGAACCTCTCCCACCTATCGTAGATCCGATAAAGGCAATGGAAGATAAGGAGTTAGTTCACGAGGACTTCGGGACAAATATTGCATACGACGACGCTTTCGTATATGGAGATGAACCCAATGATTACGAATATTTGGAAAAGACTTTTCGAATCAATAGAATATGCCCTTCACCTATTGAAACAAACGGAGTCATTGCAGACTACTCTCCTGCGGAAAACTCTCTAACAGTTTATGCAAATACTCAAGTACCTCAAGTCTTCAGAACTGCATTAAGCATAGTCTTCAACATACCTAGGAGTAAAATTAGGATAATAGTTCCTGACAGCGGAGGAGGTTTCGGAGGGAAGATATTCTTAAAGCCATTAGTCCTTGCTTCCCTAGCTTCAATTGTAACAAAAAGACCGGTAAAATACATAGAGACGAGGACTGAAAATATAATGACAGTGCAAGGCCCAGACAGGATTTACAAAGCAAGGATATTGTATAAGGGAGATAAACTGCTAGGAATGGACGTGTTTCAAATAGAGGATTTCGGAGCTTATCTCCACACCTACCAACCCTTGCCAATATTAAGGCAAATTTACCACCTCACCGGAGCTTACGACATGAAGTTCTTGAGGTTTAAAGTAAAAGGAGTGCTCACTAACAAGCCCCCTACCGGTCCTTACAGAGGTCTTGGAATTCCTCCGGCAGTCTTAGTCTTAGAAAACCTAGTAAGCTCAGTTGCAAGGAAGCTCGGCATAGGGCAAGACGAAATTAGGTATAAAAATTTCATAAAGTCAACTCCTTTTACCACGATAACCGGTGCTGTTTACGACAGTGGGGATTACACTAATAGCTTGAGACTTTTGATGAAGGAGATAAAGCAGGGAGGAAGAGGTCTTGGAATAGCTTTCGCACTTGAACCCGGTTCTTCCCTAGCGTTTCAAAGTCTTGTAGGTAAGGGAAGAACTCCGTATTATGAAGGAGTCTACATTAAGATGGACAGCGGTGGAGAAGTGACTGTAGTAGTTAGCACGAACTCCATGGGTACAGGTCATGAGACTTCCATAGCCCAGGTTGTGTCAGAAGATTTAGGTATACCTCCAGAAAACGTAAGGGTAGTATTGGGAGATACTGACGGTCCTCCAGGAACCGGATTTTACGGTAGTAGGTTTTCTGTAGTTACGATATCGGCAGTTTATGGGGCATTACAGAAGTTGAAGGAAAAAATAAGGGAATTAACTGCAAAGGCATTTAACGTTGAAAAGGATGAAGTTAGCATAGAGAAGGGAATAGTTAAAGTAAACGGAAAACAGTATAAAATAGGAGAAATTGCAAACATTATATATAATAAGGTAATAATTGACGGCGACATAGGGTTAGAGACTTCATACGTCATGAAATCCCCTAACGTTAACGTTGCAGACGATAAAAGGAGAGTCAATTTTTCCTCAACTTACGGGGTTAACGCTCATGCAGTGAGGATTAAGGTAGAGGATACGGGAGAAGTTAAGGTGCTGGACTACGTCGTTTTGAGCGACTGCGGTAACATGATAAATCCCGTAATTGTAGACGGTCAAATAATGGGCGGGACTATAATGGGCGTTGGGGCGTCTTTAATGGAGGGAGTTAAATACGACGAGAACGGAAATCCTTTACAGATTAACTTTTCAGACTATCTAATACCTTCAATCTTAGAGTCTCCAAGACTGAGGATCTTCCACACGGAAACTCCTTCTCCTTTTACTCCTCTTGGGACTAAGGGAGTTGCAGAGGGGGGTGCCACAGTGCCTGTTGCTGCTATAGTTAACGCAATAGAGGACTACTTCAACGTTAATCTTGACTACATAGAAGTTCCCATAACTCCAGAGTTCATCATGGAAGTAATGAAAAAGACTCTCGACAGACCTACTTACTGAGCGCATAAATTCTCCATTAAGCTCAAAATCTAGTGTTTAGATTGACCAAGAAAGCAGTTCAAACTCAGACTACATTTCATCAAAAGATCTACACTCCTCTAATATCCCATCAACTATCTCCTCTTTTCTGTCGATCTGACCTACAATGAATTCAACCTCCTCAAGATATTTTTCAAGTTCTTCCTTTGTTAAACCGCATACTCTTTCCCTGTTTTTATCTACAGAAAGCTGAGTTTTCACTTGATACTTTATATCATCAGATAATGCAATTATAGATAAAAAATTTCTAATCAATGCCTGCCTATAAAAATTCGTTTCCATAACATTCTATTATTTCTTTATATAATAAAGTTTAATATCTATCATTACTAATTTTACCTTATGGAGAGACAGTTAGGTTTCATTTTTGACCACAACAAGTGTATCCTATGTAATGCTTGCGTAAACGCCTGCACCCAGGCTTACGGTTATCATTGGAGGAAATTACCAGTTTTCCAAATAGACGGTTACAAAACAGCACTTTCAATTGCGTGCAATCACTGCAGAGACCCGAAATGCATGGACGTTTGCCCAACTGATGCAATAGAGAAAGAGGATAACGGGATAGTACACATTGCGAAGGAGAAATGTATAGGTTGTGGTTACTGCACTTGGGCTTGTCCCTATGAGGCATTGGAAATGGGTAAAGATTCCATGACAAAGTGCGACCTATGTATGAGCAGACTGGGCAACGGTATGCCGTACTGTGTTGAGGCTTGTCCTACGGGAGCGTTAGCTTTCGGTTGGATCGAAGGAGGAAACCAAGTAGATTATTTACCGCCCTTTGAAATAACTAAACCAAACTTTAAGATCATAACGCCTAAGGAAGGAAAAATAGAAGGAGAATACGTTAAGGAGAAAGAGGAGAAGAACTATTTAGGGCTCCTCTCCTTCACAATAGGCAGTGAGGTAGCACTCTTCTACTCACTTCTTAGGTTACCTTACTATGCTCCTATCTCCATAGTCCTCCTTTTAGTTACTCTGCTCCTCTCCATTAATCACTCAAAGTTCTTCTCTAGGTCTTTAAAAATGATCTACGGCCTAAAGAACTCCTGGCTTAGCAGGGAAGTTATATTCTCCCTCCTTTCAATACCTTTCTTCGCACTAGATTTGGTTTACTCACCGGCATATTACGTAGCAGAAGTACTCTTAGCTTTAGGAGTAGCTTCATCAATAATGATTTACATGTTGAAGAGTAGGCCTTCTTGGTATAATGCTGATACGCCGATATCCTTTATAGGTTCTGGGCTCACTGTAGTACTTCCTCTGGCTTACTTCTTTACTCATGACGTAGTTTTTATCGCAGTAGGTGTTTTAGTGGGTGCTCTAGAAATAATTACTGCACATGAAAAGGCGAAGAAATTTAACACACATGAAAGGACATTGTTTAACATACCATATATTGTCTTGATCGTCCTCTCTTTCGTATTTGCACCGTTGTCGATTATAGCTTTTGTCTTAGCAATATATTCAGAAGTTAATCACAGAGTAGAGTTCTTTAAAAAGGTTATATACTATGGAATTCCTAATTATTGAAGTTTTTATTATAAACATTTATTAAGTTAAATAACAAATAATAAATTCGGTGAGACTATCGCTTGAGATACGCTTTCACGGAAGAGGAGGACAAGGAGTTGTTACTTCAGCTGAACTTCTCGCAGTTGCGGCAGGCAAGCAGGGCTTATGGTCATCTGCATTCCCCATCTATGGTGCTGAGAGGAGAGGTGCGGAAATAGAGGCGTACTGTAGGATCTCAGACCAGCCTATTAGGCTTACTTCTCCTATCGAAAATCCCGACATTATAGTCATCATAGATCCTACACTCCTGAATATTTCAAACCCATTGAGGGGGCTTAAGAGGGAAGGAAAAGTTTTGATAAACGCAAAAAACGCTAACATTCCTTTCACTACTTTCGCTATTGACGCCTATAAAATAGCCAGAGATATAGGTCTAGTCAAGTCAGGATGGCCTATGGTGAATGTCATAATGCTGGGGGCTTTAGCTAGAATAATCAACCTTTCCTTAACATCCCTTAACGAGGCAATAGATGAAGAATTTGAAGGAAAATCGGCAGAGCTAAATAAGAGAGGGGCAGAAATCGCTTATAAAATAGTCTCGGAGGTGTACCAACTTGCAGTATGATTACCAATATTTCCCCATCTCAGTCCCCGACAAAGGGGCTGGAGGAAAGACGGGCAATTGGAGAGTAGTAAGACCAGTAATCTCAAGAGAAAAGTGTATCCAATGTAAAGCTTGTTACCTCTGGTGTCCAGAAACGACCATCCACGTCGACAACGGAGTTTACGTTGACTATGAATACTGCAAAGGATGCGGTGTATGTGCGTCAGTATGCCCAGTAAAGGCGATAAGCATGGTGATGGAGCAATGATGAAGACAATTTCCGGAAATGAGGCAGTTGCTTTAGCAGTTAAGTTAGCAAGAGTAGGAGTGGTAGGGATATATCCAATAACTCCACAGACTTCTATTATTGAGAAATTGGCTGAAATGAAAGCTAACGGAGAGCTTGAGGCTGAAATCATAAGGGTTGAAAGCGAACACGCTGCAATGGCTTCAACTTTCGGTGCAGCAGTTGCAGGAGTTAGGGCTTTTACTGCTACGGCATCTCAAGGACTTCTTTACATGCACGAAATGACCTGGTGGGTTGCAGGGAGTAGAGTTCCGGTAGTAATGGTAGTTGCAACAAGAGCAGTAGGTGCTCCTTGGAATATATGGGATGAAAACACTGATTTTATGAGCGAAAGGGACAGCGGTTGGTTAATGGCTTTTGCAAGTAATCCTCAGGAGGCCCTAGACTTGACCTTGCAAGCATTTAGAGTCTCAGAGGATGAGAGAGCCTATTTACCTATGATGGTAGGAATGGACGGTTTCATATTATCTCATATGAAAACTAACGTAAACATCCCTTCGCAGGAAGACGTCGACTTATTCCTTCCGCCAAGGAAACAACCATTCGTCTTAGACTCTGAAAATCCAGTGGGAATGGGTAACATATTTCCTCCAATAGAGTACATGAGACTAAGAAACTCAATCCATGAGGCGATAACTCATTCAGAGGAGGTTATTAAAGAGGTAGGAAGGGAATATCAGAAGATTTCCGGGATAAATAATTACTCAACCTTAAATGTTAAGTACAAACTAAACGACGCAGATTATGCAGTAGTGTTAATGGGTGCTTGGGCAGGAGACGCAATGGAGGCAATAGACGAACTAAGGCAGAAAGGCTTAAGCGTTGGTTTATATAGGATAAGGTATATAAGACCTTGGAGCGAGGATGAAATAACTTCCGCATTAAAGGACAAGAAGGCAATCCTGGTGATCGATAGGGCTACTTCCTTAGGAAGAGGTGGGCCACTTTACCTTGAACTGAAAGCGACTTTACACCACGACCAAATGTGCGGTGTAGTTTCCGGCTTGGGAGGAGTTTTGCTAAATAAAGGAGATTTCAAAGAGATCATCTCCAGATTCGTGGAGAAGGCAAAACAAGGTAATGCAAAAGGTGTAGGTTGGTATTATCCGAAAGGAGGTAAGAAAATTGAGCTTAAGTCTCCGAGATATGCTGAAGAGTAATTCCCTCCTCTCCGGGACTTCAGCTTGCCCAGGCTGTCCAGAGAACATGGCAATGAGAATGGTAGGTATGGCTTTAGGTAATGACGTTGCTTTAATAGTAATAGCCGGATGTTCATCAGTAATACAGGGCTTAGCACCTAGAAACTCCTATAACTTCCCTGTACTTAACATAGCCTTTGCAGCAGGACCACCTGCAGCCTCAGGTATGTGGAGGGCTTACAAACAGAGGAATAAAAACACTACAGTAGTAGTATGGGCAGGAGATGGAGGAACTGCCGATATAGGCTTCGGCTCAATGAGCGGTGCTGCAGAGAGGAACGAGAACTTCATATACATATGCATAGACAACGAAGCATACATGAACTCAGGCGGTCAGAGGAGCGGTTCAACGCCTTTCGGAGCTTACACTTCTACTACTCCTGAGGGTAAAAAGGAGAATAAAAAAGAGATAATGTTCATATTGATGGACCACAATATACCTTATTTGGCTACTGCCTCTGTAGGATATCCTCACGACTTCGTTAACAAGCTGAGGAAGGCGAAGCAGATATTTGGCTTCAAATACGTTCAAGTTTTAACTCCAGACCCTTACGGCTGGATGTTTGACCCTTCGAAGACTGCAGAAGTAGGGAAACTTGCAGTTCAAACTTGTTACTGGCCTTTATTAGAATACGAGAACGGTAAGCTTACTGTAAGTCCGGAGTCCCTCCACTGTTTAGAAAAGTCTACTAGAAGGCCATTAAAGGACTTCATTCAAGTCCAAGGGAGGTTTAAACGCATTAATGAAGAAGAATATAAAGCATTGGAGAACTACATTGATTCCATGTGGGAAAAGATAAAGAAACTTATGAAGTAATTCATACTTTACAATAATTTTTTAAATTTCATACGTTTCCCTTAAATCTTTGTTATCGAAAAATATAAAGAAAACTTAAGTAAACGCGATACTAGAGGTTCTTATGGCGTCAAAATTTTATCCCGCAATTTTCATAATCTTGTTAGTTGATATAGTACTGTACTCCATATTTCCTGTCTTCAACAGAGTTACTCCTTGCTTATTAGGAGTACCATTTTTCTACTGGTATCAAACCATTATGTTAGCAGTAAGTAGTTTAATGTTTTTTGTAGTAGGGTACATATTTAGGGAGGAGGAGTAAAAATGATTCCGCAAACTAATATCAATGATGTAACTTTAGTTGTCTTCCTAGTACTATTTGCGTTATTTGCATTCCTTGGCTTTTACGGTTCAAGGTGGAGAAAAGGAGATCTATCACAACTTCATGAGTGGGGACTGGCAGGAAGAAGATTAGGGATTTTCCTAGTTTGGTTCCTCATGGGAGCTGACTTATATACTGCTTACACTTTCATAGCTGTTCCTGCAGCATTATTCGGCGTAGGTTCTCTTTACTTTTTCGCAGTGCCTTACGTAGCATGGACTTTTGCAATAGCTATGTTAACAATGCCGAGGCTCTGGACAGTATCAAGGAATAAGGGTTATATAACTGCTGCCGACTTCGTAAAGGACAGGTTTAACAGTAGACATTTAGCTTTTGCCGTAGCATTAGTAGGAATAGTTGCAGAACTACCTTACATAGCGTTACAGATAGTCGGCATGGAGGCAGCATTAACAATGCTCATAATAGGTTTAGGAATTAACGGTTCAATAACCTTAATCAACGAGGTATCCCTAGTAATCGCTTTCGCAATACTTGCAGCTTTTACTTACACCAGCGGACTAAGGGGAGCAACTCTTACCGGCGTCTTTAAGGACGCATTAATATGGCTCACAGTAATAGTTTCAATCATAGCAATACCGCTTGCAATACACGGATTCCACGCAGCCTTTTCCTCCATACCTTCAAAGAAGGTAGCTATATATGAGACGTTACCTTCAAAATTAATAATGGCCTACTTCTCCTTAGCTTTAGGAAGTGCAATTGCCTTGTACTTATATCCTCACGCAATAAACGGTTCATTAAGCTCGGTGAGCAAGAAACAACTTAAGCTCAGCACTTCGCTTCTACCCATTTACGGTATAGGATTAGTATTTTTAGCATTATTCGGCATTTTGATCTACGGTGTACCTAACGCATTGAAAGCAATAAGCGATTTAGCCCCAGTTATAGGCAAGTCAGCAGCTGCAGATTTAGTAGTTCCTGCTACAATAGCTTACACACTACCTTCTTGGTTTATAGGCATCGCACTAGTAGGAGTATTCATTGGCGGATTAGTTCCGGCTGCAATAATGGCAATAGCTATCTCTAACCTATTCGTAAGGAATATAGTAGAGGAAATTAAACCGTTATCGATGAAGGGAGAATCTACACTGGCAAAATGGATGTCTGCAGTTTTCAAGTTCGCAGCATTAGGTTTCGTTTTCGCAGTTCCAGGCTACGCAATAACACTTCAATTATTAGGAGGAATAATAGTAGCGCAAGCAATGCCCTCCGTCTTTCTGGGGCTTTACACTCATAAGTTAGAAAAGTGGTCGCTATTGGCAGGGTTAATAGCTGGAGTAGCTTCAGGGGTAGGGTTATACTATTATTACCACGGCGTCTTTATGTCAACCCCGATAGGCTCAGTTTACATTGCATTAATAGCTCTAGCACTTAACTTGGTAGTGACAGGGATAGGGACTGCAATAGCTTACGCGACTGGTTGGAGACCAGCATCTAAAGTAAAGGATGAGGAAATACTGAAATCAATGTGAATTTCATACTTTGAGAGTAGTTCATTTTTTATCAATTATTTAAACTTACTTTTAAATTACCGTTAGTATTTTGGAAAAGCTCTTAGACCACGATTAGTGTTATATCCTTAGTCTAAAGCTATAAACTTTCTAAAAGCATTAGAATTTAAGAAAAGCTGATGAACTTAAAGCCCAAGAATATCGAAGTACACAATAAAGCATGGATTTTATAACTCGCGAATATAAAGAAGTTTTCAAAGAATAATATATGACAATCGTAATAGTTGGCGGAGGATTTGCAGGATTTTCGGCAAAAGGAGGTAAAAAAGAAGAAGAGAAGATTGTCCTAGTTGACAGGAAGGACTACTTTCTCCTAACTCCTTGGGTAATTGACTACGTTTGTGGGCTTAGGGACGACGTTACAATAAAATATAGAGACGTTATAGTGGGTGAACTAAGTAAGGTTGACTTTAAGGAAAAGAAAGTGTACTTAAGCGACGGGAAGGCACTCAACTACGATAAGTTGATCCTTACCATAGGTCACCACCAAAACCTACCTAGGTTAAAAGGTGCTAGAGAATTTGCCCACAAGATTGAAACCTTTGAAGACGCAACAGCCTTGAAGAAGAGGCTTGAGGAAGTAAATGACGTAGTAATAGTTGGCGGAGGAGCTACGGGAGTAGAATTAGCAGGAAACATAAAAGGAAAGAACATTACATTAATACAAAGGAGGGACAGACTCTTACCTACAATGACTACTGCATCTGCTAAGAAAGCCCAAAAGCTCCTTGAAGAGAAAGGAGTAAACCTTTTGCTGGGAGTTGAAGCAGTTGAAGTGCAGAAGGACAAAGTAATAACTACTCACGGTGAAGTAAAATCTGAGCTTACGATCTTTGCCGGAGGTCTAAAAGGACCTGAGATAATAAATTCTCTACATAAGAATAGGAACCACAGGATGTTAGTTGATAAATTTTTAAGGTCAATAGATTACAAGGACGTCTACGCGGCAGGAGACTGTGCAACTTTTGAGAATTCTGAGATACCAATGTCTGCAGATGTTGCAGTCCAAGCAGGGAGAGTTGCAATAAAGAATACCTTAGGAGAAGAAGAGGAGTTTATCCCTAAAAGGACTGCCACGATACTGAGGATAGGGGATGAATATTTTGGTGACTTTGGAGAAAATTACGTCGAAGGGAACTTTGCTAAACTTCTGAAGGGCATTGCTTATGTAGAAAGCAGAATGTTACCTAAGGAGTAAACAAGTTTAGCAATATGAGTGCATTTAGACATGAGATAAGGCAGATACTTTATAGGTGTTAAGCCTCAAATTCTAAATCACAAAGTATGCTTTGATAAAAAATTGGACTATCCACAAGCACAAGATAGAAGACAATGTATAGTAACCCGCATCATTGCAGGACTTTTTCTCCCTCTTCTAACATCTTTCTGATAGTATTAATCCTGGGTAAAATATCTTGAATACTCCACTTAGCTTCATGAAGACCCCAGACGTGTAAAGCGTAAGCAGTATCCCACCCATTCATTACCCATGTTCCCAGATTTGAGGAAAGTTTACCTGCTGCAGAACCGAGCAAGTATGTATACCATCTCCCTTCATTTCTTGCTTTCTGGTACTCCGGTAGGTTAAACTTCTCAGCAAGGGCTTTCACAAGCTCCTCTGCAACTTTATAAGCTTTCTCAGAAGCTTGGACTGGGTCGCCTTTCTTAACGTAATCCTCAGCCTCGGCCATGTACTTTTTAGCCATCTCTAACCTAAACTTTACTTCACCGTCTGGGTCGTCTTTGTAGATTAGTTGAATTAAAACATCTTCAACGTCTATTCCTTTCTCCTCAGCTTTCCTTATTAGCTCTTCCATTATCTGATATTCCGCTGTTGAGTATTAAAGTTTTAAGAGAGTTTTTGAAGATCGTTCAAAAACATTCATTGTAGTAACTATCTTGAAATATAATTATTAACTTCGTAAATTAAGTGTAAAGCTTGTTCAACGGTATAAAGTTATGTTTATTATCTCTGTGTGAGATATACTCTTCTTGTGGTAGACCCAAAGGTAATAATAAGGTTGCTGGAAGATAGACCCAGACCCAGAGGGAGTAAGATTACTGAAGAAGACCTAAAGAGGCTGGCTAAGCTGGGGGAAGAGAACATAAAATTATTGGAAGAGCTGGGCTGTTGGAAGGTAGAAGGTGGTGTAATATACTACAAGACTGGTTGCTTAGGGAATTACTTTCAAGAGTGAGTGAACTAAAAGGGAGTGAGACTGACCGTTTCTTAAAATTCCTGGCAATTTTGAACACTTTGTTAGAAGAGAAAAAATTGGGTAGAATAATAATAGTAGGAGGTTTTGCTGCAGAAATATATTCCGGTAGGAGCTATAGGACAGGAGACGTAGATATAATTATTGAGGGAGGAGCGGAGGAATTAGTTAGACAAGTGTTGAAGGAGATCTCAGATCAAGGGCTTAGAATATACTTACCAAAGATAAGGGAAATATCCGAAAAAGGGATAGACATAGTAGATGACGTTTATACTAGGCGTAAGCCTCCAATTAGGATGCAAGTAGACTCTTCATACTACGTTTACATACTACCGCCGGAGGAAGTTATAATAACTTACTTAGAGGCATGGAAATTCTGGAATAGTACTGAGGACAGGATTAAAGCAGTTCTAGTTTATTGTACTCAGTTAAGTAACATCGACATGGATTACCTAAATTCTGAAAGCGAACGCAGGAGAGTTAAGGACTATCTAGAGAAACTTAAGGGATATTGTTAGTGTCTTGTGAGTATTTAATGCGAGTTAGAATTTACGAGACTAATTAGAGAGGCAAACAGCAATAGCTAGAACGTCATTGAATCGAGATTTTCCAAAACGTAAAAGTTTAAGGAAACTCCCTTCATAAAAATTATAATATTCATCGTAAATTAATAAACATCTTTTATCTTACTTCTTAGTCCTACACTCGTTTATAAAAAATTTTTAATAAATAAGCGGTAGATTATCGCGAATGTTTAACGATAAACATTTTCTTTGAACCTACAGACGCCTAAAGGTTTAGGGTAACTAATTTAAAATTACTTTAACTCACTACTACCTATGGAAAGAGGAAGGAGAAACGACGCGGCATATTTCATTTTACTCTTAACTTACATTCTAGCAGTTGCCTCTCATCCTGCCTTAGTCTCACTCATATTCCTCCCAATAATGGCTTTACATGGCTTTACAATAGATAAAACCCTTCCAAAAGTGCTATCGAGGAAAATAGGGTTAACTGAAATAGGTTTATTCGCGTTAAATTCCATCCCTTACCTGTACTTCTTCACACCGTTAATATTTATTCCTGCAACGGCATTCCTCCTTACTATTATATTATCATACACCAAGTCAAAAATGCTTCCTCAGTTGACAGGGACTTTAGGCTTAGCACTCCTTTACTTACCTCTTGTTCAGATCTTCGGCGGGTGGAGTATGTTAAACCTTGGAGTTTACTTGGTCTGGTCTACGTACACACTGGTTGAAGCTATTTACGTTGAGTATAAGTTACCTTTTAGGAAAGTGAGTATAAACCAACTGAGGTTATCTTGGGTAGCTTCCCTTATACTTAACTCTTTTGCAGTAATAATTAACCCATTGTTAGTCCTCCCGTTAATAGAACCCACAATAAGGTACATTAATCCCGGAGCTAAGCTAAAGTCCGCATCTGAAATTAAAGGCCTCGGAAGAAAAGGTATTAAAAGGACTCTCCTGGTCTTTATCCTTTTATTATTAATAGTGATGTTAAAATGAAGGCAGGAATGGCACTGCTATTGATGGGCATAGGTCTACTCCTCTTTGCAGGAGTCCCAATGGTCCTCGAGTTCATGTCAATGCAGGGGTTCCAAATCTGCGTAAATTTTCCAGTACGTGCACACTGGTTTTCCATGATCTACGGATTTTTCCTAATATTAATAGGGAACGAAATACTCATAGCCCTTAGCAACGAATGGACAAGAAAAGTAGCCCCTACGCCGGTAATTGCAGTCTTTGGCTTAGTAACGCTTTTGGCTAACATCCTAAATTACTTTTCAGTTAATCCATTCCAATACTATCTCGTTTTAATATCCCTAGGAATACTTCTCTCGTACTCTGAGGCGTATTTTCACCCATCCAGTATAGGCTTACCTCCCACAACTTACAATTACCTGCTCTTTATTACCCTTATTCTATCCCTCTTCATAGTAGGCTTTCAGTCAGTATTTTACCTTCCAGCCTTAAGTTTGGCTTTCCCTACATTAACGATTTTTGCAATACTCTCCAGAGATGTAGGGCTTGTGTTAGGTGGAAAAAAGATTAACGCTCCGGCAATGGTTGTAGGTTACATATTTTTAGCCTTTGGAATAATCTTTTACCCTCCATTAATTATCTTAGCCTGGGCTTTCTCGCTTTACGCAACTAAACTTCCCTTAGCTAAGGGGAGGAGATATCCAAAGGTGGCATTAAACATTGCTTGGGTTTGGTTACTCGTTTCAGCATTGCTATACACTAACTACGATATTTTCGTTCACGCAATTGCAGTAGGCTTCCTATTTAATACTGTCTTCGGTGTTGATGCAGTATTAATGGACATGATTATAGGGATAACCGGAAAGAGAGTTGTAATCCACCCTTCTTACATTCCTTTAGTCCTGCTGAACTTAGGGTTAACAATGAGAGTTATCTTCGACCTAGGCGTAAATTCACCAATCTTACTCCTTTCAGCTCCACTTCAGGGTATAGGAGTTCTTTCCTTCTTCGGTATAACTTTGGGGAGTGTCGTAAGGCAAGCAAAATATTAGGTGTCTCTTTTTTATTTAATTAATTAAACTAAAAATCATGTCTTCCCTTTTTGATAGCTTACACGCATGGAATTATAAGGTTTGCAGAAGGATGGGGATGACGATAGATGAAGAAATCCTTTACGCCAAATTCCTTAGGAAGCTGTTAAAACCGTATTCTAAAGCCCTAGAGATCGGCGGTTGTAATTGCCTCTTTTCGTTGAACTTAAAAGGAGTAATAACAATAGACGTCTGGAAAGAAATACCTTTAGAGGAAGTTAAAAAATACGCTAAGTCCCAACTGGTTGAAAATCTTTTCCCACTTCCTTTCAGAGATAATTCATTCGATTTAATTTATTCCCCACTATTCTTCAGTAACGTCAAGAGGGATGTAAGGAAGGAGATGGCTAAAGAAGTATATAGAGTAATTAAGGAGAGAGGGACATTAATCCTCATTGAAATAGAACTTTTAAGGAAAATGAGAAAGGACTTCTTTGACCTGGGTTTCCAAGAGAAAGGCTACTACGTTTATCAAGGGATTTTCTTCTCTATAATGGAACTGGATAAAAAGAGTGCAGAACCCGTGGCGTAGAGACTTCAGTCAAACCCATAATCGCAAGAGATCTGCGCTACGTGGTTTTGTACAGTTTATTTAATACTATAAAATCATATCAGCAGATAGATAATATCCTTATCTCATCAGATTAAATAGTCATTCTCTAAAGTAGATCCAGTGTTCACAACTCCAAAGACACAGTATTTAAAAGCTCCATAACTGTCATAAAAAGGAAGGTTTAATTATACACTTCTCCTCCACTTCATCCCCCCCGTATCCCCGGGAGGATCCGCTTCATCGTCATCATGATTATTTATACTCTTGCTTAAAAAAACTTTATGATATATCTAGGAATAGACACTTCCGGCGACCACGATATTTTAACCCCTTACGTAGTAAGCATTACCTACTCAGACAATAGCCCTTCAATAGAAGAATCGATCCTCGGAAATGCATATAAGGAAATTAAGAAGTCTCTAGGAAACTACATACTTCACGCCACTAACGACTCGGAGAAAGTGAGGAGGTTTGTGGTAGAAACCTTATACAAATACGACGTCAGGTCTTATATTATAGTCGTCATGGACAGGGACAGGGTTAAAAAGGACTTGATAAAGGTAATGAAAAGCTTAGTTAGCCGTGACTCTTTTGCAGTTTACGATAATAGCGTATTTGATAACGTGATAAAAAAGGTAGTTAAAAAAGCGTTTAAAGTATCACTTTCGAGGAAAGATAGCATGACTATCCCTTTACAGTTAGCGGACTACTTCTCATATTATTGGTGGGGACTATTTTCAGGAAAGATGAAAGATTACTCCTCCCTAGAAAAGGTAATGAATTTAACTACGAAAGTCAGGGTGTTAGGAAAGGAAAAGGAGACAGAATTTACACAAGTGACAGCATTAGCACGGCCGTAAACGGTCTAAAGAGAAGTTCAGAAAAAACTTACACTTATCATTCACTTTTAAGAGAATCGGTTTATCAAAATGATAAGGTTCGTGTATTTATTAATATTTGGATATAATTGTCTGCTTTTATTTGGTAATACAGACTCTCTATATTATACTTGGTCAGACCCTGAAGGTCAAGGGAAAATACGGACAGTCATAACATATCTAACTTTGTTAAACGGAGGAATCATAAGTTCAGACAACATTATCCTGTGCCCTGGCCTCTAAGGCTTAACCAAGTATATTGATAAAGTTTTAGATTTGCGTTAGGTTGAGCTAAGAAATAGACGAATGTGGTTTACTCTCTTAAGCTGAGGAACCTCACAGATTCGTTTTATGGAATAGCCTAAGTTTGTTGAAAATCTTTAAGCTAGTTAAAGTAAAACAACTGCTATTATTACAATATTTACCACAAGATTGTACTCAATAAACTTTTGAATACAAATAAGTTTCTACTACAGTACTTTTATCTTGCTAGAATAAAAACGATTAACGTATTGCTTTACATTTCCACTCTTTCGGCGGTACAGCTATTTTTATTTCCTCTAATATAAGCTCAGCTTGCTCTTCATCACTCAATTGATCCAATTCTTGATACACACTACCTTCTTCTGCACCATCGTGTTCTAAAAGTACTCTCATGAATTCGCTTATTTTCTCCTGAGCTTCCTCAACCTTACCGCCTTCTAAATATTCCTTAACCTTATCTAATAACATCCACATACTACCGTGCTCAACCTCTAAAGCCCTCATAATAGTTAAAAGCGTCGTATTGTTTATCTTAGGAAAGAGAAATTCTTCCTCCCAATAAATATGATTAACGTAAGCGTTCCTTATTTCGTTATATGTCGACTCATTTGGAGACTTCATGAACTCTTCAACTAAGTTCTCTAATCTCCTATGATCTAACGTCAGAATTGAAGCAAGCAATTCTAGATCTCCTTACACTAAGCTTGCTTATAATAAGATATAATTTCAACTATTCCGTTCCTCTTTTCTGTAGGTAAGTAAAGGTTGTAGTAAAATCCGATTATACTGTCTCCGACCTTAATGTAGAAATTCCTCTTCTCTACGAGCTTTTTCTTATCAAAGCTCAACAGCACATCGTGTACTTCACTAACGCTCTTTCCAATAGATTTACTCAACTGAACCACTTGGTCTATAAATTCGTTCTCTAAATCATAAAACGTGTATAACTCAAGGTCCCAGTATGTAGAACCGTTTATGTAAATTGCTCCTTTACTTTCGCTGACGTAAACCATAGGATTAGCCGGTATGTTAAAGTAAAACGTTGTACCTCCTATAGGTATTTGTAACGTTTTGTCGTATATGCCTCTTAACTTTTTCACTTGTTCTTGAATTTGATATTGGGCTAACATCTTTCATCACAATTCAATACATTCCCTTGGTAGTATAAAAACTCATAACCTAATCCCTTAAAATAATAGAAGGGTAAATTAACCACAGCTAGACAACTTAAGTATTAGGTGTCACGCTTTTAAAAAACTAAGATAGACTTATACTAGGTGACGTAATGGGAATAGACCCGAACTACCGTACTTCAAGGCAAGTTGTTGGCGAGCATGAGGGGCATAAAATATACGGTCCAGTAGAGTCTCCCAAAGTGTTGGGAATTCACGGAACAATAGTTGGTGTGGACTTCGATGTATGTATTGCTGATGGCTCTTGTATAACTGCTTGTCCGGTTAATGTGTTCCAATGGTACGATACGCCAGGACATCCAGCATCTGAGAAGAAGGCAGACCCAATAAATGAACAAGCTTGCATATTCTGCATGGCCTGCGTAAACGTATGCCCAGTTGCAGCAATTGATGTAAAACCACCGTGAAGTCCCCCTCATTAAAGGAATTTTTCTTTCTTTCTCTTCATTTATCAGGATACCGCTTTTCAAAGCTTTACGCATTAAGATTGAAGTTATCGTTTTTAACTAATTACGTTAACAAACTATAAATAAGAGTTACTCCTTAATTCATCTCAACTACGACGTCTGAGAAGAATGACCTTCGCAAGCACTAATCCTGTGATCATAAAAATTTTCAGTACAATTATAGTTTCCAATATTATCATTAATATTTACTAATAATATGTTTTAATATTTCAGCTCAGACGATACATTCTTCGATTATACTATGGAGTAATTTCTTTGCGAATTCGCTTTAGAAAAATATTCGACAAACTTGTCAACATGAGAACGTCTCTGTTATCTTGATGAGTTTATGAATTAAAGATTTTTAAGGCAGTGCAAAAATTAGCTTTATACAATCACTCACTAGTAACAAGTTATTCCCACTAGGACTATCTCTTTAATCATTAACAGTTTTTAAAATGAATTAAAACTATAATATCCTAAGGTTGCCTAGTAATTTTGTACTCTTGAAGATCGTGCAATTATATACGTTATCCATTCTCCTGAAGCTTTTCTCTTCACTACTATGTCGACTTTTTGTCTAATTCCCATTTTTCTTAATACTTTCGACGGATCCTTATAAGAAAATAATATTAGCATCTCGCCTTCTTTCATTCTATCGATAATCATTTCAAGTACTTTAAACGCATAATCTCCTAAGGCCCTCATATCGATAAGGTAAGACTTCACGCTATCCTTTTCTTTCCATTCATTTTTATACCTTTAGCCTAAACTTTTAGCATCTAAGCGAGAGGTCCTTAAACGAAATCGTACCTTATATTTTAGTTATTCCATTTTTATATCCAGTAAAATAGATCTTACTCATGGAACTAGATCTCAGAAGTGTTGAACCGCAATATAGGCATACATTAGTACTGGAGACATTTAGTAAGATGAAGGACGGTGAGGAATTAACAGTAATAGCAGATCACTATCCTACACACTTAATACAACTTTTATCTGGGCAAATCGAAAAATATAATGTGGAGCAAACTAATACCGGAGATTTCGTGCTAAAAGTAAAGAAAGGTTCTAAGGCAATCATTGCCCACATTTCTGAATTTAGGAAGATGGGAGACACATTTACACCGGTCCCGGTATTAAGGAAAAACGAGTATGGAGTTATTTTAGTTTTCTTCAAAGCGGGACAATACATTCCAGTACACGCTCCAGATTCCGACCTAATATTCTATGTGCTCCAAGGAAAGGGGACAGCTTATGTTGACAATAAGGAAGTTGAGATAAGAGAAGGATCTATAATTATAGTACCTAGGGGAGTCAAGAGGGGAATAAAAGCTGAAACTTACATGGAAGCACTCCATATAGTCGTCCCTAGTCCTTCACCTGAGGATCATGAGAAAATAATGGGAGCAGCTATGAAAGGTATTCAAGAAGTAGATTTTTAAATAAAAGGTAAATCTGCTTTTTCAGCCATTATTTATGAGACTTGAATTGACCCGAATTTTTAATTAAAAAAGAAGAAGATATAGTGAAAAGCAATGCCTAGTATGGAGATAGAGGATATAATACCCCCTTTTAATCTGCTTTATACTGTTTGGCTTTTGAAGAGGGTAAAGAACAACGAAATAGATGAAATATTAGATGACAAATCTTACGTTAGAGTCCTCAATAAAGATACAGTAGTAAAAGTAAAACAGATTGGTGGAATTTATAACCCTAAGCTCAGAGTGGAAATCTTAGGTAGTAAAGATGAAGATGAGGTAATCAAAACATTGAGAAGAATTTTAGGGCTGGACATAGATTTAACAAGTTTTTATAATAAAATTTTAGATAGCCAATACTTTTCCGGTCTAGCAAGGAAATTCATGGGTGCTAAGCCAGTAGTTTTCCCAACTCTTTTAGAGACCGTTATCAATGCAATTTCTTGTCAGCAAATATCACTTAATGTGTGTTTAACTTTAGTCAATAAACTAGCTGAAAAGTTAGGAGGAAAAATCTTGTTGGATAGTATGCAGATCAACGTTTTCCCCACAGTTGAGGGTCTGACTAGGGCTAAACCTGAAGACCTCAGAAGTCTAGGCTACAGTTCAAGAAAAGTTGAATACATATTAAATGCCGTAAACGCAATAAAGGATAATAACAGTCTCGAATCAATTAAGGGTCTAAAGGGTTTAGGTAAGTGGTCAATAAACTACATATTGCTAAGAGGACTAGGGAGGATTGACGTGATTCCCACGGGAGATGTTGGATTTAGGAATAAGGCTAAAAGATTTCTAGGTGTAGAAAAAATTGAGGATATACTTTCCCCATTTAAAGAATATTCCGGGATGATTTATTATTACCTTCTTTTAGAAAATCTTTCTCGCGAAGGAATCCTGTAATAAAATTGATTATAAATCCTATCTCTGAGTTAAAAATCATTAGTGGCTTAAGTAATTGGAATTTATTGAGTTTCGTTAAGTTGTATTCCATAACTTTCAGCCCATTGTTTAACTATATCATATCCGTATTTCTTCTTGAATTCCTCTCTGCCTTCTTTAGTCATCATTAACGGTGTCCATTGCGTTTCCAAATCTAAATCTACAGTTATCTTTTTAGCAGGAACTCTCTCTTTAATTACTTGTTCCACGGTATACACAATGTCTTCAGTTACGGGACAACCCGGAGACGTTGCACCTACTTTTATGTACACTTCTCCATTATCGCTAATCTTCAAATCGTAAATCAATCCCAGGTCGACTATATTTATCGGGATTTCAGGGTCGTAAACCTCCTTTAAACCTTCCATTATTGTGGTCTTCCATTCCTCCTTATTCATGTGTAACCATTTTGTTTTAGAAACTAATTATACATGACACCTAATGGATAAGGTTTTATTATGTACATTCAAGTATTCTATGCACCTTTCCTTATATAATCTGAGAGAAGATATTGTGATGGCGCATCACTGTAGATGTCTGGAAAACGTGGATAGCTTTAGCAGAATTAAGTTTAGCTACATATAACTCATGAAAGGCACTATAATTTTACTCGTCAACTACGTTTTCATCAATTTATGATTATCTCTCTTATAATTCTCCATCATTTCAATTCGTCGTGATACAGTGTATACTCAGGATTTTAAGAATGGAATTCGCCATACCTCATAAAACTTTAAAGAGCAAGATCTTCTTCTCATTGAGGCGTTTTATGCAATGAGTATTATTGCCCTTTAAACTATAATCAAAATAAGGAGTAAATATGTCATTTCAATTAGTTCATAAACTCCGTAGTATTTTAATCTTACTGGAGAATATATTTTACTTAAAGATCCTCTCAAATAAGCTATTCCTCCTATAACGTGAATTATAAGGTATATGTAAGCAATAATAGCGATAATTTCGTTAGAGTAAAGTATTGGCGAAAGCACTAGGATGAAATAAAACGCCATTTCATAGATTGCAACTAAATATCCTATCGACTTTGGGAAAGTCCTTTTAGAAAAAGATAGTAAAGTCCCAAATGCGTGTATAACGACCATGATCAACGTTAAATATACTAATAGCATGTGAGGAAGTGACGCTATTAGTATATTAAAAATGTTCACCTTAAACATTAGGGGTATGAAAATCTGCTTAGCTCTTTATACTTTCTCTCCTTCTGTAGCCTATTATTAGTACGAGAGCGTGAATTTCTAATATCTTGCTTTCAGTTAGCAATAAATCAAAAACTTCCAAATTCTCTAGACTTCTAACTTCAATTCCCTGTAGCAAGAAGTACGTAATAAATGACAAATTATATGACTAATGTGAAAAGTCATAGCTCCTATAAGCGTTAACATGCCGCAAAGTAAACTCCACGATTTATTAACTTTAATTTCTAAATAATTAGTCATGGATAAATATAAAATTTCAAGTTATCTTATACTCTTAGGAGTTACGGAATTTTTCTTCCTTATGTTTATCTCTGAAACATTGTATCCAAACTACTCCGTCAAATTTAATTATATAAGCGACTTAGGAGTTGGAAGAACTGCAATAATATTTAATTCATCAATAATTGTATTGGGGATTTTACTGATGGTGTCGGCTGTGCTATTAAGAAAGTTGTTTTCGTTTGCCGTATTTCTGGCGGGATTAGGTGCGATGTTTGTTGGAATATTTCCGGAAACTACTGGGGCTCCTCACCTAATTTCGGCATTAATAGCGTTCCTATTCGGAGGAATCGGAGCTATATTGAGTGGTTTAACTTTAGCTCATGGGGCAGTAAAATATTTCTGGGTTATATTAGGCTTAATGACGCTATCTTCTCTGGTTCTCTACGTAACGAGTTATTACGGGCCTTTGGGCCCAGGGGGAATGGAGAGGATGATAGTATATCCAGAGTTAATATGGGGGTTTAGTATTGGAACTTACTTAGCAAAGTAGCTTAAATTGGAAACAATTGAACAACACAGATTAAATATGAAAATAACCTTTATTTTCTTTAATAGTTTTAAATTTTATTTTCTAGATAAAAAGTTAAGAAATGCTAGAGAGCTTATTACTGAGTACATAAAATCGATTATGATGTTGATTTTCAGCAATATACAAAAATCTATCAATATTAGTTTTTTATGGAGATTTCCTTAATTAATGGATCAACATACAAATGATTATGCCATCATTTATACTTAATAAAGAATAGCATATATTTTCAGAAAACATCTAAACAAACTTGTTAAAGGGATCACAATAGAGATTAAGGATGAATGCCTATAATGCTTTTAGTTGTTTTTAATCACTCCTTTCACAGATACTAAGCTGATACAGTACCCAATCCCTCTCCTTCTCATGTTCGTCAGAGTTAATAGAGTTACACCGAAACTCAGCCTCAACAACACTTGAATTAAAATCTGCTTTTTAATAATCTCTTAATCGTTCCTCCCACTATTCAGACTTGTTAGGCATACATGACATCGTTAAATACTCACGAAGTACCAATCAGAATAACTTCACTATAATATTAACTTACAGAAAAGAAAGGGATATTGCTGAACACATGATTATAAAAGAATACATTTATATATAACCAAAATCTACAGATATATGTGAATAATAAAGTAGTTATCTCATCATCGTTTGAGAAAGATGTAATGTTAAAGTTATTTTCGAATCAAAAGTTCTTTTTTACGAATTTTACCCCTTTTATTATAGTTAATGAAGAAAATGAGAACGTTTTCTACATATACGGCGAACTCTATTCCATCTTTTCAGCCTTCGACGTAGAGGCTAGAGTGAGGAAATACGTTTCAACTGAGTCCGTAACTTACATACTCATACTTCAACCCGGTTTAATATCGCAAACTTTAGATCGCCTAATTGACAGGAGTTACAAGGGAGTCCCACCTAAGGGTAACGGGAAAATAATCATCAACGTCACTGAAGAGAAGATAGAAATATCCGTAGATTATGAAGGAGATAAAGAGAAGGTGATAGTAAATTCCATAATTAAAAAATAAAGAAAGAAGCTAGGAGGTTTGACGAAAGTGTAAGAATGGAAAGAATAAGGAGACACTTGTAAAGTACGTTGCATTATATTAAGAATACTAAAGTCTTTAGTTACAAAGGACTAGTAAATAATGGAAGCTACAAGATGTCCTTTGCATTAGCATTTAAAGACTATATAACAGTAGTTTACGGGAATTTCTCTTCATAAATATTTTCATTTTTTTAATATTACAATAAATCTTGTCCGTGAAGATGTCAAAGGCTTAGTTAATCTCTTCTATTACTTAAGGTTACGTAACAAGAATTTTAGATAAAATCTACTATATAAATTGAGAAGCTACTAGGAATAAACCTAGCGTTAAACCGACGAGTATGCTAACTACTTCCATATTAAGCATTGCCAACCTCCTTAACAAGTCTTCGTTAGAAACGGAGAAAACTACTTTTAACGAAAAGTTAGTCAGCATGAAAATGACGTATGACGTAATATTAAGTACTGCCAAGAATATAGGGAGGACGAACTCCATATTTATAGAGTAGTTTATCACCATCCATTTCACTGCAGTCCTAAAGTTAGGGCTAAAACTACCTGTGTAATGGTTATACTTCCACACCAAGAACTTAACTACGTACATTATTACTAAGACTACGCCTAAGACTGTGACAGACGGTATATCAAACTCAACGAAGACTGCAGTCCACAAAAACAAGGGCAAAGATAAGACGGGGAGTAAAAAACCCTCAACCCTTTTATTGAACTTCCTCAAATATAAAGAAAAAAGGGGTCCCTTATACACGTTTAGCCCTTCAGCAACCCCTGCCAAGAAGCTAAGGGTAGCAATAAGAATCTGAGCTTGCATCCCCACCACTTAACCTAACCTGGTGAGCCCTAGCACTGCCGAAATCCACGAAGAACTCCTTATCAAGACTAAAGCCGTCCCCTGAGTTAAGCTTAACTAACCAACCCCTTATTCCCTCGGGGTAGAATTGGTTGTCCCAAGTGCTGTACAGGGAGTTAGTAACGTAAACTCTCTTACCGTCCCTGCTTATCTCTAACATTTGTGGTCCTCCAGTAAGTTTACCGCCAGATGGGTGGGTCTCGTTAGAGCCTATCCCTCCCAATTTTACTTTCCCTACTAGCACGGGCTTGAAGGGATCAGAGACGTCGTACTTCCTTACTTCCCCAGTGCCCCAGCAACTGACGTACAAGTGCTTATCATCTAACGATAAGTCTATGTCTGTAACAAGGGGAGGGATTGCGTTGAAAGGCTTTAAGATTTCCGGAAGCCCACCGTCTGCTTTTTCCGCACCTATCTCAATTACCTTTTCAGCGTTCCACTTACCTCCCTCATAATACCAAAGCCAGACCGAACTGCTCAAGTCCTTGAGGCTTACTACAACGTTAACGAAACCCATGAGTTTTGTAGGGTCGTGGAAAGGCCTAAGTTCAAGAGCCATCCTGTTTTCCTCACCTAAGGTTAGTGAAGATGCCTCCCTCCTCTTCTCCAAATCCCATAAGTGTACCCTGTTGCCGTATCTGTCCTTTAAATGCTCTAGCTTTAGCCCGCCTTCTATTGTATTCGGTACTCCCCACTCACTCGTTACCATTACACCGTTCGGTAAGTTCCACCAAAAATCGTAGGCAAAGTACTGGTCTCCCCTGTCTATCTCCCACCTCCCTAATACATTGAAGTTAAAGTGGTCTAAAACTAGGACTCCTCCTGGGCCTTCGCCATCTGCGTTACCCAAAGCACTTATGTATATCCCGTTGGGACCGCAGTGTACTGTATGTAGCCTGCTGTATCCCGTCTTCTCCTTTACCTCTTCCGGCTCAATTATTTTAGTTATTTTAGGCGACCTTGGGTCAGGCTTAGTGTCGATGACGTATATCCTCGAAGACCTCAAGCCTGGCACTATTAAATACCTCCTCTCTATCCCCGGGATCCCGTTAGGGCATAAAGCAGAACTGCAGGCGTTCCAGCCGAAGTGGTGTAGTTCGTCTCCCTTATTAGGTAGGTTAACTTTTCCAACGATCTTTGAATACGTAGGTGAACTGGGGTTTACGTCTACCACTGCTAGGTAGTCTTGAGCATCTACACCAGTCCCTTCGTAGAGGCAGGCTACATAGGCTAATTCCTCGGGCTTCGCTTTCATTGCTGATTTAGGGGAAGGGTAGAATGTTGGATCACTCCTAAAGGTTATCATGTCTCTCTGTTTATATTTTGACTTTGTGTCATTTATTTTAATTTATATGTGCAAAATTTGCACTAAAAGAAAAGCTGAGATAGTGCCAGAAGTTCGTTGTGACATTTAGCATTTGTTCTACCTTCCTTGGTAATACTGAATTACCAACAAAGTTTTTAGGTTTGCATTTGGCAGATTGAAAAGTGTAAAGTATGTGAATGTGTTTAGCCTTTCATGTCAAGTAGTTCCACAAATTCGTTAAAATAAGTTTATGTGAATACCTTGATTCATTAAAAAATTCTAGCTACGTTAAAATAGAATAGCGACTCTATTTATTTAAAAATGTCATACGTAAATATGCCCACTGTGCCCATTTTATTCCAGTGTAGTCCATTCAGCTTTATTTTGGCATTGCTTTGTTGCGTAGTTCTTTAGGCTAGCTTTTACGACGTTAGTTAAAAGTTTTACGTTAGCCTTGATGAAAATTGAAATGACCCACCACAAAGCGGGCATATGACACATAACTACTCTTAAAAGGAGATTAACCTCTTTATTTTCTCAAAGAGTTCCTTCTCTTCATCACCTAACTTCATGGACGATATTATATCGACTTTAGCCTTTATTAACTCCTTTATAGAGATTATAGCTTCGCTCCTACTGTGAAATGGACTTATGTCCTTATCTAAGCCATTATACGCATACTTATGAATGCCTAACATTGCAGTAGTTAAATTTACCAAACCTTTAAAACCGAGGTCTTCAAGGTCTCTCGAAATCCCAACTAGACCGGTAGTAGGTGCTGAATACCCTATCCTCATATACAATTTAATTTCCTCTTCCTTTCCTTTCTTCATCTCCATTATTTTATTAAAGTTGGCAACAACAATTGAGCTTAACAGTGTCTTCCATGAAAGGAAGAGTTTACTTGCAGAGTTTCTACTATAGCCATTCTTGAGCATTTCAATACTCAAGTAAAGCTCCTGCAAAGCCTCAAGTAACCTAAGTCTAGAATACTTCTCCGGCTCCTTGAAAAACTTAGGTAACTGTGACTCCATAATATGACTTCCCTACCTAACCTTAAAATCTTTAGTATAATTAGAAACCCTTTTTCAACGACATGGCTATAACAATTGGATAGCGAAGTATTGCTTAGAGAACGGTTAGCATCTTTTTACCCTATGTAGAAGGTTCGAGTTTTAGACGTCATTGAACTGAGCTTATTTGACGGAGGTAAAGGATATTAGGGCTAACTACATTAGAACAGTTCCTTTTAGTGAAAATGAACACTTTGTACCAGAAGTTAGCAAAATATTGTGTGTATTATAGAATAATCAAGTTTTAGTATTATCTTTCCGAGATAATGAATTTAATAGTTTTTAAAATCTCCTCTAGGATTTTATAAAGTATACAATTTAATTCGTAAAGTTCTGATTCCTACCTTAAGAAATATGAATAAATATTAAATGAAATATTCATAAGGATCTCAAACATGTCTTAAACCTTACTAAGCTCTTTGAGAATTGTCGACGCATATCCCGTCTATATACTGCGTCAACGCCCTCCTATACTCTCCAAGGAAGCCTTCATTTCTTCCTAAAATGTGCTTAAACATTAGACAAAACGCTTCACTAGCCCTGCCTAGATTAAACATTGTAAGAGAAAGGAATAGGAGAGAAGAAGGTTCTTTACTCTTATTGTAAATGTCAGAAAGGATTTCGTAACTCTCGTCCAATTCTCCAACCAAACGTAAGGAACTGGCTAACTGTATTAAGCACATATCGTGGTACTTCCCAGTTATACCTTTCCTTAAGGCTTCCCTATATAACGGTATTGCCTCCTTTTCTTTTCCCAAGTAATCTAACACATTTGCGTACTCGTAGATGACCCTAGGGTTATCGCCAAACTCTTGATAAAGCTTTTTAAAATAATCCTCCAATTCTTCATCAGGTTTCTTATAACCTTCTTCTATCAATTTTTCTATATCCATGAAATAACCACGATGTGCTCTAATATATAGTTTCCTTAACGTGAGTAAGGCAGTAACTAACTAGGCATTTTGCGCCATCGTTAGAAGTTAACCTAAACGTGGGTCTAATTAATTCCGCCAACGGATATACAATAGGACACCCTAGCCCTTTCAGTAGACCAAAAATCTTGCTGTGAAAATAATTCTCATCAGCTAGTAGGTAATACGATTGGATAGTCGACTAGCGATTCTAAGCGTTACGCTAGACCTTTTAACGATGTGAAATTGAAACAAACCCGTTATTACTCGACTATAAGGAGAGGAAATAAGCATTCAGACCGTTAATGCACTCTTCGCTTTCTCCAGCATTTTCTTCACTTTTTCCACGTTTACAGTAATCTTATCCACGCTCAACTTACCCTCGTGGAAACCCCAGACATGTAGTACATACCCTGCGTTCCATCCGTCTGCAACCCAGTCACCCAACCTCTTTGACAACTCATTAGTCGCACTAGCGAGCAAGTACGTATACCATCTACCTTCGGTCACTGCTTGCCTATATTCGTTAATGTTGAACTTTTCTGCTAATGTCTTAACTATTTCTTCAGCTACCTTGTAAGCCTTCTCAGAAGCTTGAACTGGGTCACCTTTCTTTAAATAATCGTAAGCCTCGTTCATGTACTTTTCCGCTATTTCTAACCTTAGTCTGACCCCTTCGTGAGGGTCGTTTTTAGCTATCTCTCTTATAAGCACGTCCTCTACGTCAATACCTTTTTCCTTAGCCTTTTTTATTATCTCTTCCATAAGTATACTACTGAAAATTGCGTTTATTAAAGATAAGCTTGCTCTTACAGAAGTGATACTCGTTCGTTCTGCTAAACACTTTTCACGCTGATACGAGGCCTTTTTTATAGTAAATGGTTTTATCGATAAGAATCGCATCTTACAAGTTTCTAGTTCCCTTTTAACATCTTAAGCTATATGCGTTGTGTACTGTCCCATGTTTATCCTTGACCTTCAGGGTCTAGCTAAGCATAACCTGTCATCATCATAAAGGTAATGAGGATCTCTCTTAAGATACTCCAATAGGTGTTCAGTTTATTTCTTACTGTAAAGTTCTAATCGTGTTGGATTAGTCTAACATATGCTTGACGGAATGAGCTAAGAGGAATTGACCATAACCCTTAAAACCTGTAACTGTATTTACTTACTATGAGAGTTAAAGTTACTAGGAATTTCCAGATTACTATACCGGTTGAAGTTAGGGAAAAGTTGAACATAAAGGAAGGTGAGTACGTCGACGTTACGGCTAATGAAGAAGAGGGGATAATTATTATTAAACCTTATCGTAAAAAGTGGACTACAGTAAGGTTAGGTAAGAGGATAAACCAGAGTGATATTGATAAAGCAATAGAGGATGCAATAGATGACTTCACGAAGGATTCTAATTGACACTAACGTGCTAGTATATTCTACTTTTGAGGACTCTGAACGACATAAAGAGGCAGTGAAAGTCCTAACTGAAAACGAGGTCGTAATCCCGCAAATAGTAATTTATGAGTACATGTGGGTTTTAGCAAAGTTAACTAATAACGTTGACCTCATTAAACAGAAACTGGAGGAACTTAAGGATTTTGAGATTGTTAAGGAGGAACTGGAGGATATTATAAAAGGAGTCGAAATGCTGAAATATGACAAATCCTTGAGGATGCTTAACGATTATATAATATTAGCACTGGCTAAGAGGCTCAACATAGAACTCACAACTTATGATAGTGAGTTAATAAAGGCAGGGATTAAGAACGGCGTAAATATTTATAATAGTTTTAGCTCATAACCGAGAATTCTTCAAACTGTGCGCTCATGCAGTCACCTTATTCTATAAGTTATAGTGAAAATCTAGGTAGAATCACAAGTGCATCCTTTAAACTATAATTGGCATTGTCAACCAATTTGGTAAGGAGTCGGGATTAAAGAACAGTTAATTGCATTTCTAAATTTTAGACATTATTATAGTCTTTTTCATAGTAAATGCGAAGGGTAATGATTTTATCGATAAGAAGCACATCTTACAGATTTCGTTATTTCTCTTTTAACGTCTTAAGTGGCAGTTGTTCTACTTCCCCTCAGCAGTACAGAATTCCGATATTATCGATAAAGTTTTTATGTATACGTTCGATTAGTTGAAAAGTGTAAAGTCTCTGAAGTAGATTAACTGTTATAGTGCCCTTAAATTGAGGAGTTACACAGGTTCGTTAAAATATGTTTATTAAACTATATAAATTTATAGAAAATCTTCAAGCCACGTTAAAGTAGAGTAAACTGCTATTCTTAAGGCTAGCCCTTTATAGTTATTATGAAAAAGACTATATCTACCCTCGGCGGAAAACCAGTTGAATAAAACCTATTTGATGAGAGTATTAGCAGCTTACGGAATTTTATTGCTTAAATATTTTCATTTTGTGATGTGATAAAATAACTCTTATCCGACGAAAAGATCTTAGGCTTTACAGTGAGCTATTTAATTTCTCTTCTATTAAATTGTTTTTAAGGTTATCTAACTCTGCAAGGATTTTCCGATAAAAGCTATAAGCATAGTGCTTTGGGGAATAGTTCAATTTTTATCAAAATTAACGTAAAACTCACTTTTAACGCAACGTCTGATTTTGAATTTAAGAAAAGTCAACGGGTCTAACACCTAAAGAAATTGAAGGGACCAACAAACTAGCATATTAGATAAAGCTAAAACAAGATGACCCATGAGATCATGACCCTACAAAGCAGATTACTACGTATTCATTAAATACGTCTATCATGATACAAACATTAAAAAAGGTATTTACTTATTTTACTTCCTCCTTGTTAGGACTACAGCGACTCCAACAACTATTACGACCACAGCAACTATTACATAGATTATTGGGGAGATAGAGGGTGAAGTAGTGCTTGGAGTAGGCGAAGTTATAGGTGGTATAACACTTGTAGCGCTTGTCTGCGTAGTAGTTTGAGTACTTGTAGGGGTAGTTGTTGACGTCCGTGTAGATATCTGAGTGAACGTTGTACTCAAAACAACGTTAGAACCACTAACGGTTACTGTACCGGACGACTGAGATACAGTGTATCCATGCACTGAACCTATAGTGTATAAATAAAAGCCGTTAGGCTCTTTAAATACTATAGTATTTGAAGTAGAAGTCTTAGTGACGCCGTTCAAAGTTACTGACCAAAGAGTTCCCGGGGGTAACCCATTTTCAGTGAAAGTGACCGAGTAACATAGTGTCTTGGCCGATGTAGAGATTATACTTATGGCTCCAGCACCACAATCTGCAACGTACAAATAACCGTTGTTGGGATCATAAACTATTCCCTGTGGCCCATGTCCAACTCCTATGTCTGTTATTACGGAATTGTTCACAGGATCTATAACAGATACGTATCTAAAACAAGGAACCGTAACGTATAAATAACCATTACTGGGATCATAAACTATTCCCCGTGGATTAGTTGTTCCACATATATTAATACATCCAACTTGTATGTTTGTTATTACAGAATTGTTAGCAGGATCTATAACAGATACGTGGCCGGAACCATAATCCGTAACGTATAAATAACCGTTATTGGGATCATAAACTATTCCATTCGGACGATTTGCAAATTCTTCTATCCTTATTTCTATGGTGGAAATCACAGAATTGTTCACAGGATCTATAACAGATACGGAGCCAGAACGACAGTTCGTAACGTACAAATAACCGTTATTGGGATCATAAACTATTCCCCATGGATTACATCCAACTTCTATGTTTGTTATTACAGAATTGTTAGCAGGATTTATGACAGATACGGAGTTAGAACCAGAATCCGTAACGTATAAATAACCATTACTGGGATCATAGGCTATTCCCAATGGATTACTTCCAACTCTTATGGTAGCGATTATAGAATTACTAGCAGGATCTATCACAGATACGGAGTTAGAACCGCAAGTAACGTATAAATAACCGTTATTGGGATCATAAACTATTCCCCGTGGACTACTTCCAAATCCTATGGTGGAAATCACGGAATTGCTAGCAGGATCTATAACCGATACGGAGCCAGAATTAGAACCCGTAACGTATAAATAACCGTTATTGGGGTCATAAACTATTCCCCATGGATAAATTTCAACTCTTATGGTAGCGATTACAGAATTGTTAGCAGGATCTATAACCAAAACAGAATTAAAACCATAATTCGTAACGTATAAATAACCATTACTGGGATCATAGGCTATATCACATGGATCAATTTCAACTCTTATGGTAGCGATTACAGAATTGTTAGCAGGATTTATGACAGATACGGAGTTAGAACCAGAATCCGTAACGTATAAATAACCATTACTTGGATCATAAACTATTCCAAATGGACCACTTCCAACTCCTATTTTGGCGATTACTGAGTTGCTATTAGGATCTATGACCCATACGCTGTTACAATAACCAAAACCAGAAGTAACGTATAAATAACCGTTATTGGGATCATAAACTATTCCATGTGAACCTTCTATAACTTCTATGTTTGTTATTACAGAATTGTTAGCAGGATCTATGACAGATACGTAGCCGGAATCACAGCCCATAACGTATAAATAACCGTTATTGGGGTCATAAACTATTCCATTCGGACGACTTGCAAATTTCCCTATACTTATTTCTATGGTGGCGATTACGGAATTGTTCACAGGATCTATAACAGATACGGAGCCAGAACGACAGTTCGTAACGTACAAATAACCGTTATTGGGATCATAAACTATTCCCCATGGACCACCTCCAACCCCTATGGTAGCGATTACAGAATTGTTAGCAGGATCTATGACAGATACAGAGCCGGAACCATAATCCGTAACGTACAAATAACCGTTATTGGGATCATAAACTATTCCCAATGGACCACCTCCAACCCCTATGGTAGCGATTACAGAATTGTTAGCAGGATCTATGACAGATACAGAGCCGGAACCATAATCCGTAACGTATAAATAACCATTACTGGGATCATAAACTATTCCCCTTGGATAACCTCCCAAATTTGGACCGCAATAGTTACCTTTAATCAGAGTGTTATTAAATAACAGGAGGGTGTACTTAACGTAGCCCAGGCTTGAGTTATTGCTCGTTGCGTTAGTCTCACCGTGTCCTACTAACGTCACAGGAGTAATAACTGAAACTAATAAAGCCAGGGAGAGTATGAGGTTAATTACGAATTTTTTCTCAACTTTATAACCTTTTAATACCATAGGTAAACTTTTTTGTTTAGGTTATTAAACATTTCGAAAATTTAAGCATCACTTACTCCACGAGCAGTTCAAGTCCACAAGTTAAGTTTATTAGTCACGTGAATATTCCTTAGCTGGGAAGGAAAAGTGGTTCACAAGTCTTTAAGTCTTAGTAAAACCGTGACTTGCCCCATCTAGGTAGACTTAAAGTTTACCTTTAGAATGGTCATGTCCAGATATTATTTTATTACAATAGTCGTTCTACTTTTACGTCAGTATGGGGATATCATTTTTAGGGTAAAAAATGAGAACGGAAAAAGTTGAGAGAATGCAAATTTCTAGAGAAAATTTTGTATTTATGGCAAAACCTAATCATATGAAACGTGAGGACTCAAACGGACGAAGTTCAACCGGGACTTCACCAGGTCTGCCCCTAAGCTAATTTACTTGGTCCTCTCTAAACGTTTTTCCATGAGGAGGGATCTGGGACAAATTAGTTCCAGCACTCCCAATTATGTATAGCGTTTCCGGATCTTTAGTCTAACTCTTTAGTCGGGGCTGTTCTCATGCAGTCGTCCTATTTGATAATTTCTAGTAATATTGTAGTCTTTTTTATAGTAAATGCTAAGGATAAAGATTTTATCGACAAGAAGCACATCTTACAGCTTTCATTATTTAGTTCACTTTTAACTTCTTAAGGTAAAGTTAGTCCTTAGCAACTATTATGAAAAAGACTATATGTGTAACAGTTTACGGGAATTTCTATTTACTCAAATATTTTCATTTTTACACTATGATAAAACAAATCTTGCCCATTTTACAATGAAGACTTCTCAGGCTTTATAGTTAATTTCTCTTCTATTACTATTAAAATATTTTTAAGGTTATCTAACTTTGCAAGGATTTTCCGATAAAAGCTATATATGATCAGTATCTAATATCCTGCACTCCCGTTAAATAAGCCTAATTTAATGACGCCCAGACCTCTGGATAAACCTGATTTAATAAGGTCGTGAGGTAATACTTGACAGTCCTCTAAGCCGTAGACCTCATCACCCAGCACTATATCCAAATAATTTACCGTTAAATAAGGCATTTCTAATTCCAAAAATTTTACTACTAAGGTGGCTGCACAAGGACATACCAGATTTTTATTAAAATTACTTTTAATTTAGCGTCTGATTTAATAAAAGCTAACGGGCTTAACACCTAAAGAAATTGGAGTACGCAACAAGACAACACTAGGAAAAAACTAAATGGGAAGAAAATGCTTTGTGGAATACTTCAATTTCTATCAAAATTAACGTAAAACTCACTTTTAACACAACGTCTGATTTTGAATTTAAGAAAAGTTAACGGGTCTAACACCTAAAGAAATTGAAGTGCACAACAAAACAGGAAGAAAAGATTTTTACTTCTTTCTTATTAGGAATATAGCTACAGCTGCTATTACTATAATTATTACAACTATGCTTAATACAAGACCTAGGTTACTTTGGGGCTTTGTGTTAGACGGAGATGTCACAATACTAGATGTTGTCGTCGTTGAAGTGGTCGTAGTAGATGTTGTCATAATTTGTTTATACGTTGATGATATTATTTCAGTCTTAGTTAATGTCAACATACCTTCAGTAATGTTTGGTACGTACCCATTACTTGTGGTGAATACCCTATAAGAATAATTGCCGTATGGCATAGTTATACTCATCGAAGACGATTTAGTAGTGTAATTCCTCCCGTTTATGCATACAGTCCATGACACACCGCTGGGCAAACCTGTTTCTTCAAATGTTATTGTAAAGTTCTCAGGGACAAACTTAAACACGACTTCGTTATTCTTACATAAGGTAATTTCCTCTTCCTCGGGTGACACTACGTAATACTTAGAGTACACCTCTACTTTATATTCACCGTAAGGTAACGTTATGTTAAACCCTCCAGAAACAGTAGTATAATTAGCACCGTTTATGTCAACCACCCACTCATATCCCTTTGGCAAACCGCTTTCCACCAAAATTAGAGTGTAATTCATGGGCATGAACTCCAAGCAAATTAATTGTTTTTCTGTTAGGTTTACCGTACCCTCGCTAACGTTAGGTATATAGTGGGCCGAGAATACCCTATACACGTAAATCCCAACGGGTAGTGTTAACGTGATATAGCCCATGCTACTGTTATATTTTGTCCCGTTCACGCAGACGTACCATATCACGCCATTAGGCAACCCTACTTCTCTGAAAGTAACGTTATAGCGTAAAACGTAGAATCCTACGCTTAACGTCACATTATGGGTCAAATTAACGTAACCCGTATACGGTGTTACACCGTATTCCGTTACGTTGAACACCTTATATTCATAGTGCCCGTAAGGTAAAAGGAAGCATATCTTATCCGTTGTAGAGTTCCTTACAATACCGTTGACGCAGACTGACCAAACAGTACCCTCAGGCAGACCGCTTTCCACAAAAGTTATAGTAAAGTTTTTCGGGGCAAAGTCCACTTGGACAGTCTCATTTGATGTCACGTGAATAGTCCCTTGAGAAGGTAATGAGGTATAATACGCTGAGTACACTTGATAAGAGTAAATTCCACTTGATACCACGAATGTTATGGTGTTAGAGGTGGAAATCTTGGTCGTCCCGTTGAAAGTGACCGACCAGGCAGACCCAAACGGTAGACCTGACTCCTTGAAAGTTACGCTATATAAAGGAGTGAAGGAAATATTTATTATAACGTTGGAAGTAGTCACGGTCACGACCCCAGTGGGTTGTGAGACAGCATACCCTGATACATTGCTTATGTTGTAGGAATATGTACCCGGAGGTACACTGAATGTTATTGTTGGAGACGAAGACGATTCCTCTTGCCCGTCAAAAGTTACTGACCATAGAGTGCCCGGCGGTAAGCCGGATTCAACGAAAGTGACTTGATGCGGTATCATGTTATCCAATGATATTTCCTCTACGTAGTCACCAAAGCTTTGTACTGAATTAAAACAGTAGATCCCTTGTGTACTCGAGGCAGATATCGCTAGCTTACTGACGTTTTGCGGTAAAGGTAGATAATAGACCCCTTTATTAAATAAATAACTTTTGAAGGATGTTAATATCCCTTGAGAGTTCAACGAGAAGATAGATAATACAGTCTGGTTCTGGTTTACAGTAATTTTCAACATCCCTTGAGAGACTGTGGCGTTAAAGTAATTGAGCTTTGTATTGTAAGTCATATCTGGATAGTTGAAACTACCGTAAACCGGGTATGTTGTTGGATAACCACAATGAACAGGGATGTCCATCATTAAGTTATTATATTTAGTAAATACTAATTCCCCCGGAGGTATACTACTATTCTGAATATTGCCTTGTACACTGTATAAAGTCATGCCAGGGGAATATGAGGTCCCTATAGTCCACCAATTTTCTCCAATTACACCCATTCCTAGGTTAGGGACTTTCACCCATTGATTCCCAATTTTCATCTCCATCCCTTGAATTACTGTTACAGGATTTGAGATGAAGCAGGTCGCGTTCTCAGAACCTATTCTAGCCTCAGTCAAGACCTCGAATCCTAGGTCGAATCCTCCGTTAGAACATGTAGTGGTTGCGTTAAAATAACCGTTAAATTCAGGGCATATAATGGGTGTGCCATTTATAAACACTCCCCAAGTTGTATTAGAAATAAGTGCCATAGTAAAGTTATAAATATCTCCAGGTATAAGGGGATAATTAGTATCTGAAATAGCTATACCTGGAAATATGTTTGAAAATGCTGACAAAAAAGGATATGATATATAGAAAGAGCCTGAAGAACCATTATACCAATTGCCAAAGCCAATTTGAGCCCACCAGCCCTTACCATTTGGATAGTAGAACCCTTCTCCTATCCAAAGTGTCAAGGGATAGGCACGTGTGTAATTTGGTGCTTTTACTAAGAACGAGATCCCCGTATTCTTATTTACATTAAAGTTAACAGGACCGAAGTTTGCTGCAAATTGTGGTGGGATAGTTATGAGTGAGGCAGTATAATTGTCTATATAATAGTCCCAGAGACTGTAAGCGTAATATCCAGTGGAAGGGCCTAAGTTTTTGACCACCAATTTCATCCCTTGCCCAGAATAATTGAAATTCACGTAACCGTAATCGTTGTTAGGCGTTATTGAAACTAGGGAGAATGGATGACCCACTATAACTTTGGAGTAAATTTCAGTAGAGCCTAAATATACGCAGAATTCGAGAGTCGAATTCATGGCACCGAAACTCAAGCCTTCAGGTCCATCAGTCGGACAAAGAGCTAGCGTAACTGTTTGGTATCCGCTTATCGGTTCATAAGGATGATAACCGTTAGGTCCTCCTGCCCATGGTGCCGGAACAAAATGAATTGACACGTCTGCGTTACCTTGCACATTTAAAACGTCAACAGCGTTACTAGTAACATATAAAGGGTTACATGAATTTACAGCATAAATGTATTTACCATTAGGGAGATTGAACGCTAGTCGACTAGAATCACTAGTGTACCTAGCTATGCAGTCGTTTCCTTTAGAGAATATCCTAACAACCCACACATTCCCATTTGGTATGCCCGTCTGAGTAAAAACTACGTTACCGGACTGAGAAAAGGGACTTTCCTCAGAGACTTGCCTATAATTTGCGTGTGATAGCCAATATTGGAGATCTAATTGCATATAATTTTGAAAAACCTGCCGGTTAAACTGTTGTGTCGTAACATTATTTTGAGGAACTGGTCCAGAATGATTAAAAATTGTGGGGAAACTTCCTAACGCTTGAGGAAATAGTAGAAGAGCCAATAATAGGAGACTTACTAACTTGGTTCCTTTATTATATTTCGTTTTTATCACTTCTCCATTGCATAGAATTAAACAATATGAGTATAAAAGGATAATCTTTTGAAATGCTCTATTGTATAATTAGATGTTAAGCCATTGGTTCTTATTAAAAATTCTAAATCAAACGTTGATATGAAAGTAAGTTTTAGTATGCCTACCAATCCTGTATTTTAGAAAGATTTAAATAATATATTATTTCATTATTTGTATGATTAAATTAAAGAATTTTGTGAGAGAACATAATAGAGTGTTGTGTTCTTTATCTAACATATTAACCGAAGACCCAGACGTATTTGCAATATTAGAATTTGAAAATATGACTGGAAGACCAATAATTTACGATATTGGACCTGTAACTGCGTATCTTTGGAGAGTAAGAAGAAAAACGGGTTTCACAAATTACTCTCCATTAGGCCTTCAATACTTGTCTAGAACGATCATTCTTAGTAGATTTCTCGGATTACTGTCTGTAACATTAAGTTTAATAATGGGGCGTACTACCCCTCTTTTCTTATGTCCCCGTTATTCTCTTATCACTAAGATGGAAAAGCAATTTACTGATACGACTTCATGACGTGATGGAGAATGACTTCAATAAGTGAATTCGTTCTCCATGAAATAGAGAATGAAAAGAATAAAGAAACGTTAGTAGCAATAATAGAAAAAGACACAGATATCCCTGTATTTTTACCTAATTCTTTATTAAAATATATAGAATTGCCTAAAGGAGGAAGGACAGAAGTAGTTGAAGTAGAGGGATATCGTAGTGGAGGGAGAAACGTTTACGTCCCAAATAAATCCTTGGTAAGTGCAGGAATAAAAATACCACTTAATTCTAAATACGGCATAGAAATTAAAGGCGCAGGTACAAGAATAAAAGACTTACAACATTTAAGGTCAAAGGCGTTGGAAAAGCTCAAGGCTTTTACTGAAGAAGACGCAGTCATAATCCCTGATTTACTGTGGTTTGGGGATAAGCCCGTAGGCGGACAAAGTTACGAGTTTGCAAGGAACTCTGAGAGAGTTTCAGCCATATTTGATAGAACTAGTAAGGCTTATTTAATAACTAAAACGCTTGCGACAGTGAGCCATAATTACACGATAGGAGGAAAGAAAGTATTTCAAGAAATTAGGGAATTTTACCCCGGGTTTAGAGCGCAAAAAGGGTTGTACAGCGTAAGTTTCGAAGAAATCCCAGATGAAATTGTAAGACCCGGGATAAAGGATTGGTTAGTCAAATGTTTCACAAATATCGCCGAATTTTCGTATGTTTTACTCAATACTTCCGTGGGGGTAATGAAAAAGAAGTACTTTTATACACTAGGTCTAATTCCAAGCAAGGACATAGTCGTTAATGAGAATGGGGCTAAGGTAGTAGATACGGAGTCGATAATGATAACTCCAGATAAGTGGCTTTCATATGCTCAGGCAGTTAAATTTGTTAAAGATCTTGGTGTTTTTAGTTATTTACTGACTAGGAGGTTCGATAAAGATTTTGCCTCTGAACTATTAGAAGCAGTGTCAAACGCGTTTTCACTAACTAATCAAGGAAAAGGAAAGCATAAAATAATCTCGTATGTTAACCCAAGATTACCATACTTGGAAACGGAAGTGAGTTAAAAAAGCTAGTGTTTCCAAAACGCTTACACTTCTCCATTAATAAGTTACTTATAAATTGAAGTAAAGGGGTAAACTAATCAAATTGATAAAACTAATCCCCTCATTTATATTGTACTCTCTAAATAAGCCTCTTTTAACGGCGCTTTTTATTGGAGTAGATCGTAGTGCCAATGTATTTAAAATAGCACTACTTAACGCTTCTAAGTCCCGCGCCCCCTTATTGGTTGACGATACCAATTATCGTTTAAAGAAGGCATTTCCCATTATACCGAGATTTCCACTACTACCTATCGAATAAGATGACTACATGAGAACAGTCCCCCAATATTTCTACTAAGTCTATAGACTAGTGTATTTGATAAAATAATATGAAAATAATTCTATAACGTTGATCTTTCCCGTTACTTTTGCAACTCTATGACAGCGTTATCGCCCAGCAATTCCTTAAATCCAGATACAAGGAACCTGTAGTTCAAATGTTTTTTCTTTAACGTCATATTTATTTTTACTGTACCGTTAGGTGACTCTATGTTTATATAGCCATTCCTTATAGTGCCTTTAGGTTTGATAATAACTCTAGTTATCATACTCTTGTCTAGGGAAAAGTCGGGTTTTTTGGCTACATTATATGCCTCATCGTACGCCTTACGGTATTCTTCTATACTTATCGAGAGTGGGGCTCTCCCGTTTTCTGCACCAGCTAGGTAATAGCTATAGTATCGGGCATAGGCAATATCACCCATCAGCTTGTGCCATCCTCTTCCGGCAACTCTCTTGTCTGTTATTAAGATTGCATAACCTCTAATGTGTCTGTGTGCCGGCCATATATTTGGACTATGGATTATTGCATAAACCTTTTCAATTGGGCTACCGCAGTTCGGGCAGAAAGCCATGTCCGCTTTAACTGTAGCGCCGCAGTTTAGGCATACCTTGTCTGGTAAGAAATTAACAATCTTATTTTCCACATTACCAGTACCTCCCTGTATTTGTTGACTGCTACTTTGAGGAGGATTATTAACGTAAGAGATAGGTAAGTTTGTTATATAAGTCTTCTCAGACTGCCTAAAGTAGTAGGCTGATGCTACGAATGGAGCTAACGAGATAAAAAAGACTCCGCCACACTTAATCGATATTGCGTCCAATATTAGAATGGCTATACCAAGTACTAGCAGAAATGCGCCAGTCACTACTTTCCTATAAGAGCGAGTGCTGTTCACGACGAAAGGTGGCAATGAGCCCGGCATCAGTGATGAGCTTAACATCTGGGTCAAAGTGCTCAACACTCTAATGGCACCTACCCCGTTAGCATTACCCATTATTGCGGTCCCGTTAGGGTCTTCCCTTATAGTTATCTCCAATACGTTCTTTTTTCTAGTTAAATAATATACTAACGCAACCAGACCACTAATGCCAAATGTAAATGGGATAAGCACAAGTAACAAGATAAACAGAACCTTATTGTATTCCCTTCCATCCACATATCTTAGCGTATTTTCTGTTGTTTTTGACGTGTCGATTCTGTAATTATTAGTGCTAAGTAGTGGTTCTACCCTACTGATGATTTCCTGACGTGTATAGGGTACTATACCTTGCCAGGAAACCGATTTCAATACTCTAATTCACCTCATATTAATTTAAGTTTTGCCTATTTTTAAACTTATATGAAATTATTGCTTTGTGGGTCACTTCAATTTTGAGTTGTACTCTCATACAGTCATCTTATTCGATAATTTAGGGCAATATTATATCAGGAGCGAAATATACTGTATCCCCCTTAAATAAGCATCGCTCAATACCGTTATCTATTGGGAGTAAATCGTAGTGCTGATATATTTAAAACAGCACTCTTTAACATTTTCTAAATTCATGCTTTGTGGAATATTTCAATTTTTATTAAAGTTAAACTCATTAACGCGATTTAGAATTTTAAAAACTTGGAAGCTCAACGCCTAAAGAAATTGACAAAGCTGCAAATAAGGTTGCTGCTTTATGGTAACTGTTGTATTTATAATAGACGTGGATCAGATGGTTATAAACGTATATACAGCCAAAGGCGGTTAAAGAAAAACTGATTTACCTTAAACTCCCGCCTTACGTTAAGTCCTGAAAGGGTGAGGACAGGAATATAGGAGAGGATTTACTTAAAATGCCTTCTCTATGATAGGGACACTCATTGTCCTCTCTATTGTAGGCATTTCAATCATGGGTTTTCCTGCGGTACAGACTTAATTAAACTACCTAATGTCTTCTCAAGACCAGTATCATTATTACTACTAATAATAAGATTATTATCATCATAGCACCTAATAAGATGTAGGTGATAGACACACCCGTAATAGTGGTTATATTAGGTATAACAGCAGGTTGGCTTGACGACGTTGATGTCTGACTGGTTGAAGTTCTGGTGATAGGCAACGTTGAAGTGCTACTTGGAGTACTCTGCGTTGAAGTACTAGTAGATGTCTGGCCAGTAGATACTTGAGTAAAGACTATTTGCTGGATAACGTTGGAATTGCTTACAGTTATTTTACCTGATGACGGCGAAACCGTATAATCTTGGAACGGTGTGACAGTGTATTCATAAACTCCGTTTGGTTCGTTGAAAGTTATAGTGTTAGTTTTAGACGTTTCTGTAATGCCGTTTAAGGTAACTGACCACAGAGTCCCAGGAGGTAATCCTGATTCTGTGAAAGTGATCTGGTATGCCACAGACGGAACTACTGTAGATATTACGCTTATAGAACCGGATCCGCGGTCTGTGACGTATAAGTACCCGTTATTAGGATCGTAGGCTATCTGGCAGGGGTTTGACCCAACCTGTATTGTTGCTATGACGGAGTTATTCATAGGCTCAATGACAGATAACGCATTAGACCCATAGTCTGCAACATATATGTACCCATTGCTTGGATCGTACGCTACTCCATGAGGGTCAAGCCCTACTTTTATACTATCTATGACAGAGTTGTTGATAGGGTCAATAACTGACACCGTATTAGACCTAGAATTTGTAACGTACAAATATCCGTCAGTTGGGTCTTGTGCTATTGCGTAAGGACCTGAACCGACACCTATTATAGCTTTAACATATAAACCGGAAGAAAAGGAGGAACCGATAACAGTTAAGGTGTTATTTCCAAAATCTGTAACATATATGAGATTGTTGCTAGGATCATAAAATATTCCCAGCGAACATGGTATAATTCCCAAATCTGTGGTACCAGAGGTCCCAGCAGCAGGAGATAAACCAATATTAAAGATCCACGTTATGGTAGTAGTACCCTGTACTACTGACCCATAATGTGTAATAATCAAACTTCCATAGTATCCACCTAATGGAGTACCTGGTGGAATATAAGCTATCCCATACGGACCCGGTCCTACATTTATCGTACAGACGAGTTCATTTCTAAGGTAAGGATTAATAACCGTTACTGTGCAAGACTCATAATCTGTAACGTATATATATTTGACGTATGGTTCATATACCACTCCATAAGGTCCAAATCCAACTCTTATTGTGTCTAAGACTGAATTGTTAACTGGGTCAATAACAGATACGTTACAAGACGCAGAATCTGCAACGTAAAAGTATCCGTTATTTGGATCGTAGGCTATCCCTGAAGGGCCAATGCCTAAATAAGTACCGTTATAGTTGCCGTCGATGAGTACGTTATCGTAGAGTAATAAGGTATACTTAACGTAACCCGCGATAGATTGTCCATTGCTTGTGGTCGTATCAGCGTGACCTATAAATAATATTGCAGGAGTAGTTATTGATACTAAAAGGGTGACTAAGATTATTAAATTAGCTACAGCTATTTTCCTAACTTTATAATCTTCTATCATTATACTTCACTATATTTTTTAATATTTAAACGTTACGTCATTCAGTGCTTTGTGGGATAGTTCAATTTTTATCAAAGTCAGCGTAAAACTTACTTTTAATTTAACGTTTGATTTAGAATTTAAGAAAAATTAACGAGATTAACACCTAAGAAAATTGAAGAGTCCAACAAAGCCACAAAACAGTGAAACATTATAAAATATCTATCAGAAATAATTATCAACGTTAAAGACGGTAATTAGAGTCCCATTACAATATGAGTAAACAACGTACAGAAAAAATACAGTGACCAAAAAATTAAAAATAGTAGGTTACAAACTATAATTTATGGGGTATTCAAATGTCGAAGAGAACTTGAGAAAAGTTGTTGAGGTAATTGATAATTTAATTTACCGTAGCTCTTCCCTTTGTATTACTTTTTCCGATATAAAAAGGGAGACCGGGTTTCATCCCCAAGCTCTTACAAACTTATTGAAAAGAGGGAAAACGCTCGGCTTATTAGCTGAGTGTAAAGAACTAGGCCTTGGAGAATATGGTTATACCGTGTTACAAGATTATATAATTTTTCTAGAATATAACGTTATAAATGAAATAGTTAATGTTAATGATAAATGTATAATAATGAAGCATTCGCTCAGAATCAAAGAATATAATAACTCTACATTATCTTTTAAAGGAGTTATAGTCAAGCTTTTCGGAGATATAGATCTGGATAAACCATTTAAATATGATGGGAAAGAACATAAGGAGATATACTTAGAGAAAACTATCGATAATTATTACATATTCCACTTTGATACCGATGTTGAAATTAAACCGGGAGATACTTTCACTTATGAGTACGAGTTCTACCTAAAGTACTTCCCTCCCTTGGACTATTTTATTGTAGAACCATTTAGCTATACTATGCTATTTAACGCTAAGACTTACTTAACTAAAAGCGACAAAAAAGTAATAAAGTCCGTCAGACTGGAATACCTTCCAGGTGTTAAAATAGTAAAGGAAAATCAAGGAAAGACGTATCATGAAGTGGAGATTATAAAAATTCCAAGTTTTAGATCGATAAAATTCTGGTTTTCTATGTAAATTTGGCAAAATATATTTGCACTTTCTGAGGTTTAAGGGCGAGGTTCTCTGCTGAAATACGTATGTGCAATTTGAGAGATACTTGTCTTTTTCGGCAGACCAAGGATGTTCTCATGCAGACATCTTATTCTATAGTTTAGAGCGATATTATATCATGAGCGAAATATATTGTACTACCCTTAAATAAATCCCGCTTAACGACGTTCTTTATCAAGAGTAAATCATAGTACAGATAATATTTAGAACAGTACTCTTTAACTGTCCTCTAAGTCCAGAACTTCCTCATTAAATTAGTTATGGAGTAAATTATCGTTTAAAGAAGGCATTTCTAACCATACTAATAATTTCACTACAACTTATCGAATAAGATGACTGCATGAGAACACTCCCGCTAAGGGATATCTACATGGCTAATAAACTTAACTTGTGGACTTGAACTGCTCGTGGAGTAAGTGATGCTTAAATTTTCGAAACGTTTAATAACCTAAACAAAAAAGTTTACCTATGGTATTAAAAGGTTATAAAGTTGAGAAAAAATTCGTAATTAACCTCATACTCTCCCTGGCTTTATTAGTTTCAGTTATTACTCCTGTGACGTTAGTGGGTCACGGTGAGACTAACGCAACGAGCAACAACTCAAGCGCCGGCTACGTTAAATGTACCCTCTTGTTATTTAATAACACGTTGATTAAAGGTAACTATTGCGGTCCGGATTTAGGAATTGACCCGGCAGGAATAGTTTATGACCAAAGTAATGGTTACTTGTACGTCACGGATTATTGTTCTAGCTCCGTATCCGTGATAGATCCTACGAACAACTCAGTTATTTCAACAATAAAAGTAGGATATAGGCCATACGGGATAGCCTATGACCCCAATAACGGCTATTTGTACGTTACGAATTTTGGTTCTGACTCCGTATCTGTGATAAATCCTACAAACAACTCAGTAATCACCTCAATAGGAGTAGGAAGTGGTCCAAAAGGAATAACTTATGACCCCAATAACGGCTACTTATACGTCACTGATTGTGGTTCTGACTCCGTATCCGTGATAAATCCTACGAACAACTCAGTAATCACCACAATAGGAGTTGGATGTTTTCCATATGGGATAGCCTATGATCCCAGTAATGGTTACTTATACGTCACGAATTGGCTTTCTGGCTCTGTATCCGTGATAAATCCTACAAACAACTCAGTTATTTCAACAATAAAAGTAGGAAGTGGTCCAAAAGGAATAACCTATGACCCCAATAACGGCTACTTATACGTTGCGAATGTTGATTCTGGCTCTGTGTCTGTGATAGATCCTACGAACAACTCAGTAATCACTACCATACCAGTAGGATATAATCCGCATGAAATAGCCTATGATCCTAATAACGGCTATTTATATGTCACGGATTGTAGTTCTGGGTCTATAAGTATAATTGCTGCATCAAGTCAAGTGGTATATTACTCTGTCACTTTCGTCGAAAGCGGTTTACCCCAAGGTACTCCTTGGTCAGTTACTTTGGGCAGTGTTACAAAGACATCTACTACAAATACTATAGTATTTGAAGTGCCTAACGGTGTTTACACATACACCGTCACCCCCATTGAGGGTTATACTATCTCCACATCATCCGGGAAAGTGACAGTAGATAACTTAAACGTAGTTATAAACATAACGTTCACACAAATAACTACTACGACGACAACGAGTACTACTACAACTTCTAGTACTACTACACAAACTAGCACTACGACAACTTCAGTGCAACCTACTACATCAACAACGACTTCTACCACGACAACGACTTCTACCACGCCTATTACGCCCATAACTACTATATCACCTTCAAGTACACTTCTCACGACGTACATAATAATAGGTGTAGTAATAGTTGCCGCAGTAGTTGCTGTCGTAATAATACTATTTAGGAAGAGGTAAAGTCAAAACAACATTTTTCCAACTTTTTCTTTTCTGTTTAAGGAGGAAACGTTAAAAGTCAGTATGGGAATCTCTTTTTTGAGATAAATGATGACATTAGCCAAAAATGATCAAAACCATGCTTTGTGGAGTACTTCAATTTTTATCAAAATTCACGTAAAACTTACTTTTAATTCTACATATGATCTAGAATTTAAGAAAAATTTACGAGATTAACACCTAAGAAAATTGAAGAGTCCAACAAAGCATAATAAATCATAATATTTATTAAGCGATAAATATTATTTTTAGTCAGAGGTGGTAAAGTGGTTAAATATTGTCCTAGGTGCGGTTATCCTAACGTTGATGATGCTAAATTCTGCATGAGGTGTGGCTATCCTTTCCAACAACCGCCGCCAAACACACCGCCTCCTACAACTCCTCAACCGCTTTATGTCCCTCCACAACGTCCTTATACAAGGACTAAACGTAAAAGTAAGAAGAAAGTAGGAATTCCAATAGGGGCTATAATTGTAGCGATAATAGCCATATTAGCCGTAATATCGTCTCTATATAGATCTGCGGAGCTCATAACGCCTTCAGAAGCCGCGTCAGTACTGGGTGGGAGCTGGGGCGTTAATGACGACCACTCGTACTCTTTTGTGGTAAATAGTAATGGAAGTATCACCGTCAAATATTTGAGCGGAAGTACTAAAACTTATCCACTGTCTTCATGTACAGTTTGTTTACTCTCCTTGACCGAGCCACTCCCACAAAACGGGTACGTGGAATGTTTAGACGGGACTGTCAACGGTAATTCAGAAAAGATACACACTGTAGACTATGATTATTCACAGCCTTGTGTAGCCCAGGCTATCTTCTGTAGGGTTTATTTTAGGATACCACGTGGCAGTAGCATAACAAACGTCTCCAGCAGTGAGGTTATAGTCTATTCCCAGACGTGTTGTGAGACAATATCTAGCATTATAGAACTTAGCGGTAACAGCATATACGGTGTTTCAGTTATAGGGCAACAGCAGGTGGAGGCAAGTCAATTGGAAAAGCTAATCAGCTATTTATAAGATTTGAGACTGCTCTGTGATAGATTCAATTTTTATCAACGCTAACGTAAAACTTACTTTTAAGTTAGCATTGTTTTGAATTTAATGAGATTAATTCCTAAGAAAATTGATTGTCACAACAAAGCATAATCCTAAAAAATTTAAATACTATAATTGAGCATGAGATTATAGGTGATAATAATATCCTTATTTAAATATCTTATGGTTATAGCATTAATTATCTCTCCATTAGTCATGGTATTGCCTAGTTTTGCCTTCACTCAGTCCTCATTGGATATCGGTTCAGTGACCGCCTTAAGTATGTACCCTACATCCGTTAGCGGACAGTACTTAATCGCTGTTGGCGTTAATTCCAATGGACATTACTATGGCTATTTATTTTCTTGGACTTCAAGTGGTGGTCTTAAGACATTATGGAGTATAAGTGAACCTGAGGAGGTTACGTCAATAGCAGTTTCACCTAACTATGTAATTATTGGTTTAAGTGGAAATTCAGGCGGACAAGGTATTGTTAATGCCTATTCATTTAACGGTGAAAAGTTATGGAGTTACACTTTTCCTTATTCATGGGTTCGTGGTGTCGGCTGTGTTACTATATCTCCTAATCAGCAATTGGTCGCTGTTATCACAGTCGGTCTTTCAGGACAGCCATACGGCGATTTAACAGTATTTAATGCGGTGACAGGCAGTACTATTTGGAATTACACATACGGTACATCCCAATTCTTAGGCACTAAGGAAGCTATCTTTTCTCCCAATGGTAATTACATCCTCATGATTGCTGGTAACGGGTTTGCCTCAGGTGGTTACGTGATATTGTTCAATGCTTACAATGGGCAGGTAATTTGGGACATCAACAACTTAGCTGATCCGAATATGGCCTCGTTCAGTCCAGACGGTCAATATATAGTTGTCGGTTCTGCAAATTCTTATGCTTTTGGCGGTCATAATCATGCGTACCTAATAAGCATTAGCGGTAATGTATTATGGAGTTACAGTACAGGTCCTAATGCACCCAATGACGGATCTGATTGGGTATCCACAAACTATGGCGCGAGTAAGACCTACGTTGGAGGTAATGGTTACCTATACTTGATTAATAGTGATGGCTCCGTACTCCGGCAATACCCATTAGGCTTTGGCAACTCCCCAGTTGCTGAATCTGAGGACGGCAGTGTTATCGCTGTAGCTGAGCTTGGCGGTGATAAGTTATTAATCTTTAATGGCACAGAATCGCCCATAACGTATACCGTGCCGAGTAATATAAACAATATGGTAATGAGTAATGATGGATCATTGGTAGTATTAGGCACACAATCTGGAGTTACGGCTATTCAATTAACACCCACTTATCAATCGTCATCTACCTCTCAATCCAGCCAAACCGTAAGTACTTCTACATCTAGTTCATTACTTACTTACTTAATCATTGCAACGGTAATACTGCTCGTAGTAATAGCGATCCTAGTGGTCTTGTTACTAAGGAGAAGATAAGCCTTATTTTTATTAAAATTGATTTACCAAGTGTCATAGTCCATTAATGTATCTTTTGTAATTCTTAAATAAATTCAGTTTTATTTCATAATGTCACCATTAAGTTGTTTGCAAATGATTCTAATATGCTCATCCTATTCTGCAATTGAAATAAATTATTGAGTATATGTAGAAATTAATCCTCTACCCATTTACGGGACTAAGTCTTAGAGAATGAAAGGATGCGTTCTCGTGCAGTCACCCTATTCGATAAGTTGAGTGAAAATCTTGGTATGATTAGAAACTGCCTTCTTTAGTCGATAATTGGTTCGTTAACCATTTTAATATGGGACTAGGAGAATATAGTCTTTTTCATAATACTTGTAAAGGGCTTGCTTTACCTTAAGGTGTTAAAAGTGGATCATATAATGAAAGCGGTAAGATATGCCCCATGCGGATAAAATTATTTACCCTTCGCATTTACTATGAGAAAGACTATAGTTAAGTAGCGCTTTTTAAATTACGCCACTATGACTTACTCTAGATAGAGAACTAATTTAAAGAGACTCGTATAAGGAGAGTACAACATATTGTATTTCTGATATAATATTACTCTGAATTATCGAATAAGATGACTGCATGAGAACACTCCCGACAGTTATTGTGCTACCATATGGTATTACATACCTTAACTCTTTTATAGTACCTTTACCAACTCTAAAACTTCGAATATCTTTCTTATAGAATGTGTCGAACCTTGAAGTAAACATATTATTAAGTCACTCAAATAAAAATTTCATTCAAGGCTAATAAACATTTCTCTTAATAATGCTTTGTTGTGTACTTCAATTTTCTTACTCGTTAATCTAATTAATTTTTCTTAAATTCAAGATCAAACGTTTTGTTAAAAGTAAGTTTTACGTTAACTTTGATAAAAATTGAACAAACTCACAAAGTAGAAAAATAAGGAAAATTAACGTTAATTTTTATCCTTTCCACAAGCCTATTACTAGCCCTATAATGAAGGCTACTGAGTTATAGGGAAGTAACTTTATATAGGAAGAGACTTCACTCTCCGCGGTCGACGCTTGTTGGCCTAGCATTATTAGTTCGTGTTCTATTGTGGTAGGAGATATCGCGCCTATGAAGATGAGTATTATTATAATCGCTACAAGTATTATAGCGACCTGGGTTATCTTCTTTATAAGGACGCCTACCAATAATCCTAGGACGAAGGCTACAATTAACGATGCTATATCGGTTGTGGAGATTGATGGTATCGAGATCATTTAAATATAGGTTATCAACTGTCTTAATAAATAATTTTTCTTCCATTTTCACGGTGTATCATACGAAACTTAAATACGGCATTGTTTTATAACGGCAAAACTTTCTCCATAAGTAAACGTCACTTGTTCTATCATAAAACTATATTAATGCTGCTCCTCTTCGTGATAGTGGAGGACTTGGCAGCTCCCTTAACCTGGAGAGTGTGGAGGAGCCCTCAGGTTCGTTTAGTGTGCACACTAGGTCTGATAAAAACCTTTAAGATGCGTTAAAGTAGAATAAACACTAATATTACAGATAAAATATAGTCTTTTTCATAATACTTGTAAAGGGCTTGCTTTACCTTAAGGTGTTAAAAGTGAACTAAATAATGAAATCTAAGACGTGCTTCGTATCCATAAAATCATTACCCTTCGCATTTACTATGAAAAAGACTTATAGTATAGTATGGCCGCACGAGAACACACCCTAAACAAAGTAATCAGCGTTTAATCTTAACTACTGGTGGCTCTACTGAAGTATTTCAGTTGTTATCTCCCTCATTCTTTTCCCGTTTAAGCTCTTCCGCACGTTTATTTATATACTCTATCAATTCCTCAGCTGTCTTAATCCCAAGGCTCACTTTAGCCCAATCCAGAATCTCTTGGTGGTCTCGCAAAACTACTTCAACGTCTTCCACAAGTCTATATATTTTCTCTCTCCCCGTGATCTTGAACGATTCTTCCATCCTCGCTAAGCCAGATAATCCAAAGGCTAATGAGGAAATTACTACCCCTTTCTTCCTTAACCTCTCTAAAGTATTCCTTACAGTCTGTACGTCTTCTCTAAGGAAGTTTGCTATACCCCTCGGGGTAGTAGGCCGGCCTGCCTTATATAAGATATCCACACTTACTGCTACAGCACACTCTGCAGGCGTTAATCTATTTCCTTTACCTTTTCCATCGGACAATCTCTCACGCTATATATGTTACTACTTAACCATAAATAAGTATTGCAAAGAGTAAGGACATAATATATTTAAATAATGTGTTATCGCAAATGATTCAAATTTTATAAATCAATCATTTTTATTTAAATCTTTTTAAAGTTTAATTGCTATTTATTGTGTAATGCAATGAGTTAGAGATAATAAAGTTTACTGCCACGCGTGACATTAATTTTTACTACAATAGAGTATTTTTCTAAATAATATATACTTAAAAACCGGAGAAGATAAAAACTTTTAGATGAAATACTAAAAATTTTTAAAATAATCCCTAAAATATACGACGAGAATGAAAAAATATGAGTTTTTTATGATGTTAATATAATTAGTTAGTAAGTATGACATAAAATAAAATACTGTTTAAGATATATACGGGAGTTTTACTCTAATTAATTTCTCTTTTTATCTAATAATTATAATTATTAATGAATAAAATCGTTTCATTAGAAAGTGTACAAGGTTTAAAAATTAAGATAAGTAGGTAACTGCTTCGTTAGAATTTTGGAAAAGTTCTTAGACTATGGTTTAGTAGTATATCCTTTGTATAAGGCTATAAACTTTCTGAAAGCACTCGTGGAGTACTTCAATTTTTATCAAAGTTAACGTAAAGCTTGGTTTTTTATTCTACGCGATTTAGGATTTTATGAAAACTTATAGACTTAACACCTATTGAAGTACACAACAAAGCAGTGGGTAACACAAACTATTTAGAAGAAGTGCCCAATTAATTCCTATACATGGACGTTTGCTTTCTCCATTTGTACGTTATATTTAAGTCGGATCCAGAGTTCCGCTTTTCGGTTTGTCTAATTATGTGTTAGTGCTTTCAGGGAGTCCATAGCCTTAGACTTAATGAGATTAACTAAGTCATGGTCTAAGAACTTTTCCAGAAATAGTAGTTTAACTTCCTTTCATTCTAACGCTCTTAACTAAAACTTATTGGCTTAATAAGCGCAGCTCTTAAGTCTTGCTTCAAACCTCCACACAAGGTCTAAGTTGCAAATAAAGAAGGTTAGTATTTCCGAAAAATACTTGTACTTTATCATTCATTTAGTTCATCAAATTGATGAACATCATGCATTCATTAAGCTCAATATCATAGAATTATTTTTATCATTTTATCAAATACACTAGTTTATAGACTTAGTGGAAACATTAGTAATGCTAAAAGCTTAACTAGACGGAGTCCCTAACAATCCACATAAGTCCAGTAATAGAGTCCCTTTAAATATTATAAGAAGTAAATTCCGTGCCTGGAACCCAATACCCCACGATTACCAGTCCTCATGACTAAGTAAACCCAATATATTAAGAACGAACTCAACGCCTTACTTGCCTCACGTGTATTCCCTCCCTCCATAAGACCCTTGTAGAATATGATATTGCCGAGCCCGTCTATAGGTAGTCTATTGACCTCACTGCACGCTACCTTATAAAAGTCTACCCCGGAGTACTTAGCCCTCTTCGAAAGCTTGGCCACCACGTTACAGTACTGGTCCTCGTTGTAGACCTGCTTGTAAACATAGAGGTGAGCTAACAGTAGGGAGAGCTTAAGGGACAGGGCTAAGTTCCCCACCAAGTTCTCGAAAGAATTGAAAGGTCTACGGGGTATTTTATTTCCAGTTATCCCTATATCTGGGTTATAGCAACCGCCTACCACCTTACCGTTGTAGTCTACGTTACTGCATATGCTCGGCAGATTTCCCGCAGACATTTCAGCCTTTAGCTTAAACAAAGACTTTAACACGTAACTGAGCACACCGTTCTTGCTGGTTATCCCTTCGACTATGAAGTCAATTTTCTCCCTCCCTAACTTTTCCTTACTGTATTCCAGTACGAGCATAGGTAATATATCTTTTAAAGACGCGTTTAGGCTAGGTGTACCTCTCCTTGGCCTTTGAAAGTTTTCATGGAGTGCCTCAAAGACTTCGTCCATTGAGGCTATGTCCACGTCATTTAAAGCCCACTTCGCCCTCCTTATTACTTCTTCAGCCCCGTACTTATTCAGAACGTCCAAGCTTTCCTCATATATGCGCTTAGCGTAAAGCCTCTTGGTCTCTGAATCACCGAAGTAGGCACCTACGTATTTATTAAAGTAATTCTCATCTTCCACGATTGCCCAAGTAGTAGGTTCGATAATAACCCCTAGTACGTCCCCGATATAAGCTAGGAGCCCAAAGTCTTCTACGACGTCAAGGAAAGCGTAAAGCCCCTTTTCTGTCCTGGAGAACTCGTCTATGGCCACCTTAATTTTATGGACACTCCCATAAGCCCTTTCCTCATCCAAGCAGTCCCCTATTATTTCAGCCTTATCTTCCCTGGCGAAGGACTTACCTAGGAGTTTCCCCAGATTTACCTTTTGGTAAAACAAGGAGGTGAAGTACATTGTATCTATCCTCTCCTTCCACGCAACCTTTTCAACAGCTACAGCAGTCCTTGTACCTGAGAGCATTAGCCAGTGGACGTATTCGTGGAGTATTGTCTTTAAGTACAGCTTATTAACGTTAGGGAAGTAGTCATATATGCCTAAGATGGGTTTTTGCCTAAGGTATTTTACTATCTCATCGAGGAGTTTTAACACCTCAATACTGCATTCATTATCATCATTACATTTTATCCCAAGCTCTTCAGCTTTAGGGGTCTCTAGGACGTCTATAAAACGCCCGGTGTAAATTGCCTCTAATCCCCCACTGTGTATCTTCGCTAGTTTCTCATTTATCTCAATCTTTGGTAACTTATACACCTTTAGGTCTGAAGTGCCTTCCTTTAATTTTGAATAGTAGACTAGAACCTTCCTGATAAGACTAAAGTATAATGACCTGGTAAACTGTCGTCCTCCCATTATAATCAACTCTACACGGCTCTATATAAATTGATTAGGTAAACTATGCTTTGTGTAACACTTCCCTTAGGTGTTGAGTCCATTGTGTCTTATAGTCTTTTTCAAAATATTTGTAAAGGACTAACTTTACCTTAAGAAGTTAAAAGCTAAATAATGAAATCTAAGATATGCTTCTTATCGATAAAATCATTACCCTTCGCATTTATTATAAAAAACTATATGAAAGCTACCAAATAAGATGACCGCTGATACTACACACTCACGTTTAACATTTTTGGCTACTTGAGATACCTCTTTCATAAGTCTCACATAATAATAGCAGTTGTTCTATTTTAACTAGATTAAAGGTTTTCATCAGACCTAGTGCACATAATAAAATTCTAACTTTCGAAATTTCGAACTGCGTCTTGTTCTATCTGAGGTCTTATATAGATATACTCTCTCTGTAATCAAGCTCAAAGTTCAAGGACTGCATTCTGTATATACACCTTAAGACTGATCTGGTATTTGAAGGCGTTTATAAAAGTAATACCATTTATTACTTTCTTCGGGATAGAATTATCGTGCAAATGCCCATAAATATAATACTTTACCCTCCCGTCCAATAAATCGCTCATGTCCTGCCCGTCATAGGCATTAAAGAATGACTTCTGTACTATTAAGTCCTTTAAAGGGACGTGATGAGTCACAATTATGCTGTTACCCTTTAAGTCCCTCTTAATTTTTTCCTTGTTTAGCTTTGCAAAACTCTGCGCGTCTATGTCAGTAAACATACAGTCGTTATGCCAACTAGGGCATCTACATAAATCAAAGGATTCCTTTAAGCAGTTTTCCTTAATATACTCTTTACTGAAACCATATGGATTACAGTTAACATAGTCAATATACTTATAACCCGGTGCAAAAGAGTAGTCGTACCAGCATACATTACCCACTACCCTATAATCGCCGAGTTCAACGTTACCTAAGACGTCTAGTAATTCCACGTTATATTTTTCCACATGTTTATATATCCTGTCTACCTTGTCGACACTACTAGTGTCTCCCCCGTGGAGGTATAAATCGTGGTTCCCCAAGACTGCGATTATCCTAGCGTTTTTACTTACCTTCCTTAACTTCCTAAACAATTCCTCAATGTCACCTACCTTACCGTCTACGCTGAGGTCACCGGAGATTATTATAGCGTCAGGTCTCACGGTCTCTATAGCCCTTGATATTATAAATAGTTTATCTGAGGGGTGATGGATGTCAGTAGCTAGAAGGATCTTAACCATCAATTAATTTATTGTTTTTACGGTTATTTAAACATGTAATGTCTCGCGGTTACTCAGATTTTTATAGTATTAGAGATCAGAGACAGAGAAGTCCCGCAGAGACGTAAAGGCCCTGGATACCCGTCCCTCTCCGTTGGTGCAGTGAGCCGACCTACTTCCCAACCTGTGGACTCCCAAGTCAGTTGAAATCGATCATACTGTGCGCAAGTCTGGTAATAACCTTTAACATAGTTAAAATAGGACGACAGCCATTAGCGTATAACTGGGCTTTGCCTGCAATTTACAGTTTACTCCAATTTTCTTTGCGTCAAGCTAGTTAATTCTAAATTGACGTTAATCAAAAGTAAATTTTACGCTAACCTTTATAAAATTAAAGCGCTACATAAAATAGTAATATAATAAAAATTTATTAAGGAGGGCCTCAAGATTGTTATTAATATGGAGGCTCTATTCAAATTTATATTAATACTCTTAATACTAATAAACGGGGTAGCTATTATCCACTTTCAAGCTTGCACTTTTTCTTCAGTAGACCCAAAGTTCTTATTCTGGCTCGTACCCTGGGGACCTTCTAATGGGACTTATACGTCATTACTACCTTATTTGCCCCACATAGTGATAGGTATAGTCTTCGCGTTCAACACCTATAGCCTGGGTGACAAAAACGTAACATTAAAGCAAGCACTGAGTTATAAGTGCAACTGTTATTGGATCTCAACACAGATATCAAAGCTCAAGACAGTCTACAATCGTTCTAGCCTTGTCTTTATTAACTTCTTCTTAACGACAGACCATTGGAGAGGGTGCATAGAGAGTATAACCCCCGCCCAGGTCGTGCTCCTCAATTACACGCTCCACAAGATAGCTGGCATCACTAACGGCGGTGAGAAGCTAGTCCTAGGGTTATCTGAGATGAATAAATTAAATAACTGCGGGTATCTCAAAGCTTATTCTTTAATACAGCAAGTGTTGCCTAACGCTGAACTTTTTTACTATACAGATCTGGGCCAGACGGTATGTTCTATAGAGTCCGTATTCGAGTACCTGCAGTCTAACGACATAACCTTAAATTACTTGGGGTACAGCGTATATCCATACCCTTCGTATAATTACGTTAACGGAGTAGTGTCTATCCCAAGTAATTACGTGTCCCAAATTTTAGAATTAAAGTGCTTCGCTAACCAGCGGAGTGTAAATTTCTTTATCGGCGAAGTAGGTTTCCGCGACGGTGACGTGAAGGGGTATATATGCCCCTCTTCGACTACCTATATAGAGTTCAATTCTACCGTAGGTTATAACGATACTATACACTATTACGAAGACGTAATATCACAACTGGAGTCGATGGGGATAAACCTAATCGGCGAATGGAATTATAACGGCGCTAGAGGCGACCACTTTGGGCTTTGGGATAACCCTGACTTCGACGCGTTGTTGGAGTACGTAGGCATAAAGCCTATAGAGACAGCTACTATAGACGTGATTTCGAATTTCCCATATTACTATGTCAACGGTAGTCTATATTACGCTAACCGCACATACACAGTAGTGTTGCCCGCTAATATAACATTTGTTAGACTAGAGTATTTAAATAATACGGCTAGGGTCTTATTGGTAAGCGTAAACGGTACTGACTTGAGTAATATCATTATTAAAAAGGAAGGGGACTATGAGATAACTGCGACGTATATGACCCAGTATTACGTTAGCGTTTGTCCGCAAGTCGTAGCTTATATTAACGGTGTAAGGGAAGAGTTCGTCTCAGGGTGGTATAATATAAGTACAAGAGTTACTGTGCCACCTCAAGTGATCCAAGTAGGGCAAGGGGAGATTTATAACATTACCAAAGCCTACACTTACGTCATAGACAGTCCCCTAGTAATCAAAGTACCTTTCGTATTAGAGTACTACGTTAGGCTCAACGTCAGTTCAGTCCCAGCAATCATAAACGGTACTAATTCAACACTTGTTAGCAGTTATTACATACAAGGATCAAGAATTGAAATCCCAGAATATTTCTATTTGAACCAGACTTCGAGGCTGAGCATTTCTGCCTCTCCGCAGGAGTTTGTAGTCAGCTCTCCTATAGACGTGAAAGTGTCTGAGATACTCCAATGGCTAGTAAAGGTAGTCTTACCTAACGGTACTGTAGAAGGATGGTACGATAACGGCTCAATAATATTCTTACCTAAGGTAATAGAGGTAGACGGGACGACTTATGTATTAAACGAGTCAAGTAACGAAGTTGTGGTTACCGGTCCCCTTGTCCTCTACCCACATTACGTTATTTGTAAGAAAACAAGTACTAGTAGCAGCTCATCTACTTCCCAAACTTGCACGACAACGTCTACTAAGACCGAAACATCTACTTCCACTACTGTAATAAGTACCACCACAACTACAGAGACTACTACTATCACTATAGTCAATAACACTACAGAGACTATAATTCATACCACTACGCCCCAGAGTACTACTTCTAGCGGCTCGTCAAGCTTTACAAGAATATTAGCACTAGTATTAGTCCTAGTTATCCTTATTATAATAATAGTGATTATCATTTCTAAAAGGAGGTAAGCTTACGCTAATAACCGACTCACTTGGGACTACAGTGCCCATTATAAAATTCATGGTCATTGAGGAAAGCCAGCTGTGTTTTACTAAAAATAACGCAATTTCTATGTGAGAGAAAATTCCGAAAAATAAAAATATAAGTATATTTCCACCTTATTAAAAATTTTAAGATTAAATCTAGGCAAGGAAAACAATTTTTGTACACCAAATATTTTTACTGTATCGACCTCTTTTTAGGTATAATACCTTGAGGAATAATTTAGTCAAAAACAATGTCTACATAATTTATAAAGCTTATAAAAAACTAAGTTATATACTATCTCATGACTAGTAAAAACGTTCAGCTTTTTCGCGAACTGATGTCTAAGCAGAGGATAAACGCCCACAACTTAGAGGAGATCTTGGGCACTCAAACAAGTAGAGGACGCCCAAACCTCCATAGAGTGGAGGGAATGTTACTGGGAGTAGCCATAGGGGACGCGTTGGGGAATACAACAGAGTTGATGGACCCTGAGGAGAGGTTCTCGAGATACGGGTTCATAGAGGACTACATCACCTTCGACGGAAGAAATGGGGTCGGACTCCCGTCAGATGACACCCAGTTGACCTTCGACACGGTCAAAGTTATCCTGGAAGATGGATATCTCAACCCTGAAAAATTAGCAAGAACCTTCTTTTCCCATGAAATTTACGGTATAGGGATTTCCACGTCCGAGGTAAGACGAAGATACCTAAGGGGAATGAAGTGGTTTGAGTGCGGGATTGAGTCGGCCGGAAACGGAGCGCTCATGAGAATATCCCCAGTTATACTCCCTAGCTTCAAGGAAGAAAATCACCTCGTGGACTCTGTCCTGGACGCGATAATAACTCATAACGACCCCCTAGCCATAGGTACGTCCATAGCCTTTGCAGAACTCTTCAGGAGCCTCGTGATCAATCCAATTGAAGATCCCACGAAAGATCTCCCCGAAAGGATAATCAAATTCATAGGAAAAAAACACTACAAAACAAACGTCCCCGGTGTAACCCTTCAAGAGTTATTAACGAAAGAAGTTGATAACGCCATAAAGAGAGGCGAGGATACCATCACGTTTTGTGAAAGAGTAGGATCGGGGGCATATCTAGGCGAAACTTTACCCTGCATTCTCTTCATTATTAAGAAGTTTAGAGATCCGCAGAGGGCCATCTTGGAGGCAGTTAATTACACCGTGGACAACGATACCATTACTTCAATAGTGGGAGCGATAATGGGGGCAGCCTACGGCAAGAGCGCTTTCAGGAAGGAATGGATAGAGGGCTTGTCAGGGAAATTACTAATTGGAGGAAGGGACGGAGTTGTATTTGATATGATAGATGAAGTTAAATCCTGGTTATAATTTGGATTACTTCTAACCAGTCCTCTGAAATTAACCCTTAGATTACGATGTAAGCAACGTCTCGGTCAACGAACACTCAATTCTGGTGCTCTTTGCATTACTTCAAATTTTATTTAAGTTAACGTTAAGTTATTTGCTGTGCACTTCAATTTCCTTAGGCGTTAAGCTCGTTAATTTTTCTTAAATTCTAAATCGGTGTTAATTAAAAGTAAGTTTTACGCCGATAAAAATTGGACTGAAAAAAGCAGCGTTAAGCCCACATTTAAAATTGACCAAGATCGGTTGAGAGACTCCCTGAGAAGATTGGAGACGTCTAAAACATGTCAAATAAATCTTATAGTGTGAGCACCTTTTCAATATATGCAGAAATATTATACTTAGTCAGACCCTGAAAGTCAAGGGCAAATTAGAACGTATATAATACACCTAAAATCTGTGAAGAAATGGGAATCATATCTCCGTACAGTGTTGTTATGTATACTGCAATACCTTGACCTTTTAGGTCTAACCAAGTATAAATTGAGCAGATGTCTTATTTTTCCCACGGAATTCCCGGTATTACTGATAAAGTTTTTAGGTTTGATTAAGAAGGGTTCGGGAAGGAGTTGATCTTTGCAAAGAGTGAGTTCTTCAAACCGTTCAATTCCGTAGTAGGGATATCAGGGGCGAACGGGTTGGTGACAGTAACCCTAGCGTTCATGGCCTTGATTGGAGGGCAGGCATTAGGAACCTAGCAGATACGTTCAGCCTAAACTTAACTTACTGAAAGCGTTAGAGGAAGCTTGGGAGGAATGTCTTAAAGCATTAAGCAATAACCGGTAGTAGTAAGACGATATGTTCGACCACAAACCGTACTCCAGAGAACAGGTACGGGAACTACCAGTGCTCCTCACGCAAGTGGTACGAGTCTGGAATACAAGTACTCGCTGTGTACAACCCGGCAACGGGGAAGAGTTATCTAATAGGGCTTTCCCATACGCGACAAGGAAATACTTATACTCTTTTCTAATTGTCCTCTTACTTAATAATTAATATTTTATATTCTAGTTAAAATATTGATTACTTTTTATAGCTTACGAGTATATTATGCCGTTATTCTAAAAGATTTTTATAATTTTAATTTATACTTTTTATTCTATGAGGATATAATCTAAGAAACTATTTAAAAATATTCCGTTATTTAATAAAAACTAAAAGTTAACTTAGCGAGGACTTTTAATAGGATTACACGGGATCCAATTTTAAGTCTCCAAGTTACGGAAGGCAATTGCTAAGGACGGAAATCTATGTAATACCTCCTTCTGATAATAGATGTATCTTTAATCTCACCACGTGCACACCTTGAGGTGACATATACCGTCACTCTTGGGACTAGTCAAGAGGAGATGAAGCAATCATGTAAAACCGTTACAGTCTTATGTAGGTTATGACTCACTTTTAAAATAACGTTTTATTAGTATATCCTAGAATATTGTACAATAATGATAATAAAAAATAGCTTAAACTTAGCCTAACTTAAACGACATGGGCATCGCATAACGTCAAGACAGTATTGCGTGAATATTATACTATGAGTATACGATAATTATAAACGTTACATGCAAGTTGAGATATCTAGTAATAAGGCGTTAATCTGATAGCCTTATCGGAAAACCACTGTTACATTAAATAATTAGCTACTTTGTTCGTGAGTGTAGTTAAATTCTTATCACCTGGGTAAACTTCCCTTTAATCCAATGCCTAAAAGCCAAAGAGTTTAACAAAGTGAGTAGCTTAACAAGGCAACAATTAGCTTTGTAGAGTTCATAACAACGTTTTATACACCTCCAGGCTTTTCAAGGCAACAATTAGCTTAAAGCATAGCAAATGAAAGAGGAGTCACGTAAACTGTCACTGTTAACGAATAAGATTTGAAAACAGACGTGAAAGCTCCTAAACTTATTAGCCCGCTTTAGAACTTTCTATCATGGACTGGAAAGTCACGCTTAAGAACATAGGGCCTTTTAAGGGGGCTGAGGTAAACGTAAAGCCTTTAACCATCTTTGTAGGTAAAAATAGCACAGGTAAGTCGTTCCTCTTAAGGCTTTTATATGCGTTCTCCACTGCTTTGCCCAATACTACAGAGCTAATAGAGAAGGCACACAGTCCTCTCCAAGAGGTACTTTCGTGTTCCTTTCGTGATGGCATTGAAAAAAGCCTAAGGGATAACTTTGGCAATAATTTACTGACTAAAGGAGAAAATGAAGGAGAAATAGACCTGTCATCAGGCGTAATAGACCTAAAGGCTAATGTAAGATCTACTTTATCTGTTACCTTAACACCGAAGGCGGGACAAATTTTAGAGGACGTAAAAGAATCGCTTTAAAAGTAGGTCAGCTTACTAAAATTTTATCTGATGCAGATCCTTCAATGTTAGAGGCGATATTAGGTTTATATCTAGAACATAATATGAGTAAAATTTTCTCTAATCTCTCGCCTTTCTTCCAGTCTACCTCTACGGTTTTCCTTATTGATAATAGGGCAGTCATATCGGAAATCTTAACAAACTCGTCGAACTATGCGAGGGCACTTGAGCTTTTAAACGACGTAGAGAATTCCTATGCAACGACATACCTAGACCTCATGTATAATAGGGAGGACACTGACGAGAAGGTGTTTAAAGATTTCTTTGATGAGCTAGGTATTAACCTAGAACTTGTTGAAAATAACGGAGTAAGATCACCTTATGTAAGGATGTGGAATGACGTATTATTACCGCTGTCTCAAGCACCCTCCGATGTTAGGGAGTCCCTTTCTATTGCCCTAGCTTTAGGGAGTAACCGCATGCAGGTAGTCTATATCGAAGAACCGGAAGTCCACTTACACCCTAAAGCCCAGAGAATAATGGCAAAGATGATAGCTAGGGCGGTAAACAGAGGTAAATACGTAATTCTGACTACTCATAGTGATTGCTTCCTCTCCTCGGTTAGTAACTTAATAGCTCTATCTTCACGCAAGGAGAAGGCGGAGAGTTTGAGCTTCAGTAGAGATGAAATACTAGACCCTGAGAGGGTAGCAGTGCATTTTGTTAAGAAGGAGGGCAAATTTGCTAAGGTAGAAAACGTGAAAGTAACAGATGAAGGTATATGTGAGGAAGAGTTTGTTAAAGTGGCTGAAGAGCTCCTTGACGAAAGGGGAGAAATAATTGGCTAAAGACTTATGCAACTTATCTAGAAGGATGTACAGTTATAGATTTAGACAAGAAAGTTACCGTGATTTTCAATAAACGCTCAACCGCCCTTCATGAGTGTGGACAACAATTTTATGAATTATATAAAGTATAAATTTAGTTTCAATTCGTGATCAAACAAACGGCTAATAATAAAGAGTGTTACAATTTTAATCCATATTATAATTTTTATTCTATGATAAGAGCATGGGAGAGAGGTTTAAGGTAATTTTAAATGAAATTGTTGTTAACACCCTTCTCCACGCCTTTAGCTCCGGTAAAGAGCGTTACTTTAGCTTGTTAGCGACCTCCAGTGCTGTAGACCTCTTCATGGGATCTGGGTTAACCATTGCCTTTATCAAGCCCTTATATGGCTCTGGGACTTGTGGGTCCCAAGACGCCAGTAAACGCCTCGCTTCGTCAACTTTGTTATTCACACAGTTCATGTCGTTATTTATATAGCAGTCGAAGGCTTCGGTCATTGCTTGTAAATCGGGCCTATCGGTCTTCCTGGTTAACAATACGTATAATGTCGTACCTAAAGCGAAGACGTCCATTGAGGGCGACGCTTTGCACCTGAACACCTCCGGGGGGTAGTACTCTATAGTCACTTGGCTTATATCCTTCCCGGACCTGATTGCACTACCTAAATCCCCTAACTTGAAGTTAACTGTAGGCAACTCAGAGGAGTCCCCGGGTCTCTCAGTTAAGAATATGTTCTGGGGTTTTACGTCTGAATGCACGTACCCCCTACCGTGGATGTGGGCTAGTGCTTCTGCGACTTGCTTCACTGCCCTCTTAACAGCTCTTTCCCAGTTTAAGGAGTAGAAGAACTTATCATCGAGCAAGTACTCGTCGAGACTCCCACCCCCCATGTACTCCATGACTATCCTAGGGGGGTCGGCGTAGTAAGCCGAGAAGTCCCCACTTAACGCCATTTTTATTACGTTCAAGTCTACGTTAACCGCGTAGACCTTAACTATATTTGGGTGGTTGGATAAGTCTACGAGGTTGTTAGCTTCATTGAAGAGCTCTCGGAAGTACGTCACCGGGTCGCCTTTGTCTACTTTAAGTACTTTTATTGCGTAGTGTTCCCCTCCCATCTTTCCTAAGTAAACGTAACCGAACCCCCCGCTACCTATTATAGACTTAACTTTATACACCCCAAGCCTCCTGTTGAGCAATGCATCCGGGTCAAAGCTGGACTTGCTCAATGCCCTTGATGGGGAATAGGTGAAGGTCTGAGATGGCTGAGCGGTTTGTTGGATAACTAATACATAGTTTACCGTTATTATGTCCATTGGGTTTGCGTAACCCGAGCCCGGGTTAGGGTAATAAACGGACTGCCCTACTTTTACTGGGAAAGCCATCCAATTCCCATAGTCTTGGCATTGAATTAGCGAGTCGCCGTAGTACTTTGCATTGCCCACTTCTACTACTGCTTTAACCCCCAGCGGTAGCCCTTTGATTATAAACTTGACTTGTGAAGTGGGCTGTTGGGCCTGCCACTGCAGTGTTGGCCATGTATAACCACCTAGGGCAAAGATGTCCCCTACCGCCGGGCTATTGGGGAGGGCTACCGCGACTATGAGCCAAGGGTCTATAGCTGCAAAATAGGTAGTCGTTTTGGAATACGCCAGGAGGCCTGCTGTTATGCCCAAGAGTATCGGTGTAAACAAGACGGCTACGTCCGAATCTTCAGTGAGGAGGAACGGGAGGTAAAAGAGCAGTGCAAGGGAGCCGTAAAAGAAGAGGTCGTACGCGTTAAGGAAAGAGGTCGCATCACTTACTGAATCCCTGAGCTGAAAGTAGAGGGCTATAGGGGCGAAGTAGGTTATAAGCCCGGAAGCTACGAAGAACCACGTGGAGTCCTTCTTCCTAAATTTTGACACTATCCCAATAAATAGGAGGGCCATGGCAAAAAGATACAGCAAAACGCCTAGCAGTGAGCCAGTGTTCAGGGCAACAAAGGGAAACGGGGCCAAGAGGAGGACAGTGATGACAATAAAGTCGACTGTGTCTTTTTGGTGTATTTCACCTTTTGCCGACCAGTATACTACTGTAAGGGGTAATAAGAGGAGGAACGGTACCCAGAACTTGGGGTAGCTGGCAGATACGAGGGCGTAAACAAAGGACGCAAAAGACCCTACGCTCACTAAATAGTCGACCCCAGTAGCTATGAAGGGGACTACTGCGTAGAGAAGAAAGAAGAACCCCAGGGGGACGCTCGACGATAAGTAAAAGTTGACTGCAACAGAGCCGAAGAGGGGGTTATCAACGCCAAGGGGGAATTCACTTTCTTCGGGAGATAAAGTGAGGCAAGGGCTAGAGACAGGGAGAGTACCGCGAGCAAACCATGAGTAAAATTAAGCCCTCCAAAGTCCACTAGGTAGATGGAGTAAAAAAGGAGCAGTAACGACGTTGAAAGTACTGTTTTCCACGCCTCAGCCATTATAGTTAATTGAGCCGGACATAACTATAAGCCTTTCCAGTGTTAATTCATCTTATTGCACGTCTATGACGTATTTCCATGACTCCTAATCCTCTTACTGAGCCGACGTTATACTAAACAGATTCTAGCCTACTTAACTAGATTTAATAAAAATTTTATTTCTAACTATATTAACATAAAAATTGAATACAGAAACTTTCTATTCTTTTATAAAGTAAACCAGTAGGCGAGGGCCTAAACCGCGTTAATGATGCGGTTGCATATACGTAACTAATGGTGGCTGTTGTAAAGTTTATGTGATTAACCCAGTACTGGACAAGGCCATGACAACCATACCGGTAGGTGATAGTTAGGCTGTGTTCTGTCCCTAATAATAGCTGTATATCGAGCTGTGGGTCAAGGATAACTGTTATTGCTACTCCACCCACCAAACACGTACTGCACTACATAGTTCTACACCAAGTTCGCCAAGCACGACATCTATAGTCCTTCCTCTCGCATACGTCATAATTATATAATGGTCGTTGCGGCAGTACTCTTGTACAAAGAGGAAAGTTAAACCCTTTGTTATCCCTTTTAACTAATTTTCAAATAAGTGAGATTAATATGCGAAAATTATAAACTTATCCCAAACATTTATCAATTCTAAATTTAAAGTATGAACAATGATTTTATTATTATATAAGAGTGTAAATTTAGTTCCAATTCATGGTTAGGTCTATAGCTAACAATAAAGGGTATTACAATTTTAATCTACATTATAATTTTTACTGTATGATTAAAGTGTCCGAAAGGGGGACGGCTTTTAGGCAATTTTTATAAATTGTAATTGTTGCCCACACCCTCTTTACTAAGCGTATCGAAAAGGGTCAAAGAAGACAGGGGAATCTGTTCAAGTTAGGTATCTGTTTATGCATACAAAAGTTATGAGTTTATAAAGAGTGGGAAATCCTTTACTTATAAAAGGGAGGACTACGAGAGAGCCCTCTTTATTAAAATTTATGAAGGATTAGCGTGTATTTTACGTAACCTACGTTTTGATTATTTGCTTGTGCTGTCGTTACTGTATTTAGGTCAGGCGGGAACGTTAAAAACATAAGGAATAATAATGCCACAATTATTTACTTTCTTATACTATCCTTTTTCATGCTTAAAGATTAAGAATCCCAATATATAACTCTTGATGTTAAACATACTTAGTTCAATTTTTATCAATGCAGTGTTTTTCCTAGGCGTCACTATAATGCGAGATTATGTTAAGCCCGCAAATAGTTTTGCAAGGTGTTACAACGCCTTTATGTGTTATAATGCGATAATATATAACGCAATTTCGTATTAATTATGTTCTTAAGATCTCATGTAGCATACAAGGGGGGTTATATAATAGAATCCTAGTACTCCTATTACGGGAATTTTAATTTTCTAAACTCCTCATTTACTTATGGAATGTCGGTATGTTATTAACCTATTGTTGTTAAGAACCGAATAAGGACTGGTTACTTCAAACTGCTAACGCATGTCCAAATTTTGCGGGTTGCCACCAGGATATGAAAATGCTTTAATAAGAAAAACAATTACTATAATAAATATTATTATAGGTACTATACTACAATTGTTGGTCATTGTCCTTTTTTCTCATTTTGTATAATAATCCTTAGAAATTTATAATATGAGCTTGTTATTAAATAACGATAAAATTTAAAAAAGCTTAAATAAATTATATCATATGTTAGGAAATACGGGTAATACGGGGCCAGACAATATTTTAAAATCAGAGGGTATGGGGGCGAGAATAAAGAATTCATTTAAGTGCCTATATAAAAAGGCAGGAGAATATGTGACAGCTATAAAAAGTTCATTATATAGTATGAACCCGTTATCAAGAGTTGGGTCTTATTTAGAAAATAGTGGGGAGGGGTCAGAAAGGCTATATAAAAATGGTAAGGACAATAAAATAATATCAATGGCAAAGACATCAAAGCCTGGTGGTAAACCTTTAAAATATGTAGGAATTGCCGTACTACTTATTGCAATAGTAGGTGGAGTGGGATATTTTATATTCCATAATATGAATTCCCAACCAACTGTACAAGATGTGAAAATCGATTCCGATTATGCATTTATAGAATATGATGGAAATGATCAAGGTACATTATATTATGTAGGACCACATGGTAATTTACATGATTTAGGAACATATAATTTAGAAATGAAATCAGATTTTGCACAAGCATTAAGTGTTCCCAAACAATTTAATCAATATGAAGCATCTAAAAATCCAAATTTTGTACCATTAGATCAAGTTATAACAATATATAATCCAAATGGAGTTACATTGGAAGTAGCACATAATAATACAATATTACTAAATAAATTGAATCCAGAAAATTATGCTGATGTAGTTGTACCATCAGGTTATTTAAAGGAATACATGACAGCACTAGGTACAGGAGATTATAAAGCAATGCATACAAGTGCTGCAGGATTGGGATACTTACAAGTAAATTATCCACAAATATTCAACTTATTGGGTGAAACTGGAAATTTACATATATATTCCCCATCATCTGCTGACTTTGTTTCAGGGTATATAATTCAAACAAACAATAATACATTAATACCCTATGGATTTTTACTTGGCGTAAATAATCATGTATATGGCGGTAATCTTCCAATTGAAAATACGGAAATGGTTTATAATGGCAACTAATTTTTTATAATTATTTTTTAAGGTACATTTATTTCATATGGAACTCCGAATGTTGCAATAATCCATGTAATACCTAAGTATCCATTTCCTAATCCAGATCCTGCAGATATATATAAATAAGGTTCTCCTTCATAATATTGCATATTTTCTGTTAAATAACCGATAGCGGGAGCATCCTCATAAATTTCTTAATATCCAAATGTTCCATTAATAAAATTAGAAGGTACCCCAGTAGAAAATATATTGGATTGATAATCATATAATGCTTCATCTTCTTCAGCAACAAATGCAGTTTCATATGCATTATAATAACTTTGTGTTATATATGTAGAAGGAGGTTTTGGTACTATTGCTTGTGCATTACAATTAGAAAAAAGGCAACCACCCCAAGAGTAAGACTGTTTCAGTAATGGACTATTATATATATTTCCATTTACTAAAAAGTATGTATTAGGATTTTGGGAACTTACACTATACCAATAATATGTAAAAATATCCCATAATAATCATAATTATCATTATTTTGTTGATCTTGAGGGTCAAACGGTATATATTATGATGACGCTCTACTCATAATAATCAGAACCCCATACGATGTACCTGCATAATAGCTTGGATACTCCTTAAGCTGACCATAAGGCTCCTCCCCCACCGATTTTGGAAGTAAAAGTGATATTATGCCAGGTTATAGGGACGTGGATTTAGGCAAGGTGGCGTATTCTGACTTAGTTAGCTATTGTGGACGAAGACTTCGCGTTAGGGCTATCAAACCTATTCCAATACTATAACGACCTGACGGTAATATAAAGACCGCCTTCGCGGTAGCGTATGCAGTCTCTACTTCTGAATTTAACGGTCTGCTGGAGAAATACAAGTCCTTAAACTCGGACTAGGAAAGGGTCAGGATATTAAACGCTATGACCAATATAAGGGACAAGTCGATACAGAAACCTGGTGACGCTGATATTTAATAGGACTATAAAATTACAAGAAGCGAATTTTGTCGTAAGCTCGCTGTCTCGTAACCCATACGTTAGGGAGGAAGTATGCAATTACATAAAAGGTAATTACGATATGATAAAACAGTTCTTATTAACCGTTGCCGGGACAATTGGTCTGTTCAGTATTATAAGGGGACCTATGGTGATGTGCGGTGTTGACAAGCCGGAGGATACAATAGAGTTCCTCGAGAAGATAAAGACCAATGAAATAGCCAGGGGAATAGATATTGCAAAGGAATATATAACGGTGTATAATAGGATGAAGAATTTAGCTTAGTAATTTAATTTTTATGTATTACCTAATTGTTTTAGGGCAAGGCTTGCAATTATGAGCCACTAGAGAGACTTGTTAGAGTAGGTGCAGTATAAAGAAGCACCAAGTGAAGAAGACACGTCAGGCAATAAGCTTTAATATTTACCCGGTTTACGACTACCTATGTCATACGAAATCGCTGATAAGGGGGGCAAAGGATTATTTGAGGGCTTCAGAGCTGTTATTCCAGCAAAGATTTTATGAGGCTTCAGCGTTAAATAGTGAAGTTTCTGCGCAATTGTCTTTAAAAGGACTACTTTATAAGCTTGGGGTAGAACCTCCTAGGACTCACAGAATTAGGGAATTACTTTCTTTAGTCTACACTAGGCTTGGAGATGAAAGAATAAGGGACTTTACAAGGGATAATAGGGAGAAACTTATCATCTTGGAGAACATTAGAGGAAAGTCACAATACGGTTTACCACCAGAAGACGAGGCGGAAATAGCTTTAATTATAACAAGGGAAATATTAAAAATTGTGGAATCGTTATGGAACCTCTAAAGAGGATAAATTTTCTACGTAATTGGAGGGAAGCGTTTGCCAAGCTCGATCTAGAGAGGTTGAGGAAGTTTACGTTTTCGGTTCCGTAATAACAGGGAAGATAACCGGGGGTAGCGATATCGACGTCATCGTTGTCATTAAGCGTGGTGAGGACAGGAATAAGGCATTAATAGACTTTATAGACGAGGTAGAAAGTAAATTAGGGGAGGAGGCTTCATATTTATTTGACGTTAAAATAATATATGATGACGAAAAGGGGCTACCGCCTTACAGATCATTTCTGAAGAATGCGATAAGAGTTAAGTAATGATAGCAGTTGCTTCACTTTTTATATTCAGTCAGACCTTGAAAGTCAAGGGCAAACTTTGTAGGAATTGTTCTACAGTGTTGTTACATATTATGCATTATCTAGATCTTTGAGACCTAACCAAGCTGTCTATTGATAAAGTTTTATATCTACGTCGGGTAGAAAAGCGTGAATTATGAGAAATGAACGTGATTAGTCCTCCTAAGCCGAGGAGCTTCGCAGATTCGTTAAATATGTTTATTAATTCATTATACCTAATGAAAATCTTTAAGCTCCGGTAAGATAGAACAAACTATTATAAATGATTGCATAAAATGTGTGAGGACAGAAGTCATGAGAGACTTGGTCAGTAAGTCTATGAGGGCTTATTCCAGAATAGTATGTAAAAATTTTTCAGCAAATACACCCCTAAGAATTAATACTATTAAATTTTTGAGAGGCAATTATCATTATTTGCAATGAACGCATTTAGTATAGTTAGAGTAAAAAATAAATAATAGGAAGAAAAGTCAATAGTAAATATGATGTCACATATGAAGATAAATAAAAATAGTGTTATAATAAACAGTTTAATTTTTATAATGTTAATAACTTTGGTAACAACAGTAACTGTAAGTTATTCTAACCATCCGCAGACAATTTCCTATTCGTCTGCTTTATTGAAAGTAGGCAATGTAACTTCAGTATCAATGTACAAGTATCCAGTAGATGGAGAATACTTAATAGGTTTAGGTAGCATGACCATGAATAGTAGCGGCCAAGAAGTATACCATGCTCTTGTTGTAGCAGTGGGCAGCAGCGGTACTAAAATTCTTTATAACATCAGTGAACCTTACTCAGTCTACTCTGTAGCCATATGTCCAAAATACTTTGCAGTAGGTTTAGGAACAACTCAGTTTAATTGCACGGCAATATTAAGAGTCTATTCCATAGTTTCTGGAGAACTACTATGGTGCACGAAGTTTCCATTCAATAGCCAATGTGCTATCGATTCTGTAGCTGATATAAAAATCTTGTGTAATGAGGTAATTGCTATCGCAAATCCTGAAGTCTATGGATACCCATATGGTAACCTATCTGCTTTCAACGCATCTAACGGTAAATTACTATGGTTCTACACTATCCAAAATATGTCTCCTGAGCCAGAATACATGAGCATCAGCCATATGTGCGTTTACAACTGCTATGTAGTTGCAACTGCTGGAAACGGAGTCGCTACCGGTGGATGGGTATTTTTATTTAATTTACACAATGGTAAACTATTGTGGATAAATAGTAGCTTAGGAGACCCTTATGCTGGTCCTCCAGTATTCAGCGGTAATGGCAAATACATTGTTATAAGTAGTTCCGTAATATATGCCTACTCTGGAGTTTATGTCCTAACCACTTGCAATGCATCGTTAGTTTGGTCTAACACATCCTATAGTCCTGGGGGTGTAATGGCGGCTATAAACTATAATGGATCTTTAGTCGCTTATACAGCAAGCGGCGGACTATATATTGCAAATTGCAAGGGACAAATCCTTTATAGCTTTATTTTCCCTATAGATGAGCTTACTCCAGTGGTAATGAACTGCCAAGGTAGTGTCATAGCAGCATTACCTTACAACTGTAGAACGCTGTATATTTTCTCCCCTAACGGCAATATTGCAAACTACACTTTACCAGCAATCCCATGCAGTATAGGTCCTAATCCACAATCATTAGTAATGAGCGCAGACGGTAAAGTTATTGCAGTAGGTACTCAGGAAGGTCTTGCAATATTTACTACAAAAATTATACCATTAAACGTTAAGGTCACGTTCCAGTACAAGGTAATAGGTCAAATGCCTCCTTACTTACCGAGCATAACTTTAACCTTCCCCAACGGTACTACTGAGGTCGTAAAACAAGGTACATACATACTTCCTTCAGGAACTGCTTATACAATCTCCAATATTACTGAAAATGAAGTAAGGTGGACTTCACCAGATAGTAGAGGAATTTTATTATTCAACGGAACGACGATAATACCTTTGTACGAACAATTAAAGGTAAACTTCAGTTATGTAGTAAAAGGAGTAGGTAACGGAGAGCCGACAATAAGTTACTACTACTTCGGTACTAATACTTCAGCAAAGCCCGGAGTATATTGGGCTGACTATAATTCCACTTACTATTATGCAAAGTGCTTGCCAGGCTCTAATGACGAAGTTAGGTGGATATCTTATAATTGGACGGGAAGAGTCCTATCAAATACCGTAACTGTAACTTATTATACTCAAGATTACGTTAACGTAATATCTAATATTCCAGTATATGCAAAAATGAACGGAGTTACTACAGAACTTAAATCATCTTGGTTTAATTATTCCACTACAATCCAGATAATAAATTCAACCTACTACGTGAACAAAATGGAAAGATATGTAATAGTATCAATAACCCCTTCATCGTTAATTACAGTAACTTCCCCTGAAACAATCCACGTACATACAGTACTACAGTACTACGTGACTGTTACTCCTAATATAACATTAAACGCTCTCGTAAACGGCACATCTTCAACGTTTAGCAGCGGTTGGTATAATGCTGGCACTAACGTGTACCTAAAAACTGGGATTATACCAATATCTGCCGGTGAAAGACTCCTAGTAACCTCTATAACGCCACAGAGCTTTACTGTAAATTTGCCTACTACAGTTAAAGTTACTGCTGTAACCCAATATCTAGTAACAATAAATGGAGCATCATCGTGGTATAACGCTGGGTGTAAAATAACATTAACGGCATCAGTTCCATTCTACGAGATAGGGACTTTTAAGGGAACGTATAATGTTCCACCGGGAACTACAATAACAGTAAACCAAGCTATAACAGAGACGCTAGTGGAAAGTCTGAACCCACTATTCATAATCCTTATAGTAATTATTATAGTAGCAATAGTTCTAGCAGTGGTCCTAGCTACTAGAAGGAGAAGGTAAAAATTTGTTTTTTATTATTATTTTGTGTTTATAAAGTGTTATCATTATTCTAGACAGTAAATCTTTTGTGGAGGGCGTTTTCACTGTCATCTTATTCAATAAGTTATAGTGAAAATATTGGCAAATTAGAAATCCCTCATTTAATGCCCATACATATTGTTATAGTAACGGGTAATAAGATAGGAGGATTAAAATTGAATTCTATCTCAATTCAGAAAGAAATTTTTCCTCAGCAGTTTAAAGTAACCTATACTTATCCAGTTCCTAACGACAAACTGATTGAGGCCAATAAAATACCGATATTCCCATAACTAAATCAGGAGTACTAGAAGATTAAAATTCCTATAATAGGACTACTAAGATAGATATTATAATATACTATTATATAATTAATCCTGTATACTGCATGAAACCTTAAGAACATAATATAGTACGAAATAATGTTATATATTATCACATCATCGCACATAAAGGTGGTGTAGCACCTAGGCAAAACTATTTGTGTAAACCCCAAATTACTTGAGTTCTTGGTAGTAATGTTCAGTATTTCATTGGAAATGTTGACTAAATAGGTTCTCCTTAGTTCACTCCATTTTTATCTCCACACCTTCCTAATCAAAAAATTGCTCTTAGTTCTTCATAATTTATTTTTTCTGCATCCTAGAGCAACTTATTTTGACTAAGTAACAGACTTCTTGCCCGTTAAATCTTTCAACTCTTCCTCCACCTTTCTATAAAGAGCTTCCATTTCCTCATTCCACCTGTCCTTAAAGTACTCTTTAAGTAGTGCCAGCGTCTTATTAACCAGATGTAAAATGTCATTTACAGCCTCATCCCTGTCAGCGTAATCGCTTGCACCTTTATACAGCCCGTTGTAAACGTAACGGTGTAACGTAAGAGCAGTCGAAGTCGTGTCTACAACTTCATAACCCAATTCCTCAAGCCTTTGTGAAATACCCTTTAGTCCCTTAATTGGGGCGAGAAAACCGGTCTTATAATACCATTCCTTCTCTTTCTCGTCTCTATACATCTTGTCCAGATTTAATGCGACTAGTGCACTAATAAATGCCTTCCACGCTATGAACGCTTTACCTGCAGAATTCCTGCTAAAGCCCTCTTTAAGCATTAATAATGATAATTCGAGCTCTTGCAGGCACTCGAGTAACCTAACCCTTATGTAACCGTCCTTGTTCTTTTCTACCGTAGGGATTTTGGATTCCACAAGAAATGGTAGAAAATAGGACTTATAAACTATAGCTATTTGCACATCGACTTAGACAATTTTCCCTCTAACTAGAGTTCATAATCAAGTTAAGGTTATAGTACTTTTTAATACATAAAAAATGTATTACCTCGCTTTATGTGGAGAATGAGGGTTGTCTAGCTTTACGCTCTGCCTACACTTGAGCTTAGAACCAAGATTAATTTTCTCTTACAAAGGATGAGTGATCTGTTAGTCTCTTCTTTGAGTGTTAGGCTGGTTAATTTTTCTTAAATTCAAAATCATACGTTGGGTTAAAAGTAAGCCTTATATTGATAAAAATTGAAGTCCACAAAGCCAGTGTGAACATTAAATATTTTTATTTTTTAATTAACATAATACTTATGGAAGATTTATGGTTAGATTACAAGGATCCAGAATACCGTAAAATGAATAGGAAGGAAAAATCACTTTACGATGAAGGCTTCAAGGAACTTGCGAAACATTATTATCAGAAAAGGATTAACAAGAAGATACAACAAAAGGTCAGTAAGAAACCAAAGACTTACTCATACCGTAAATCAATAAGCTACAGTCCAGGGAGAAGACATCCAGGAGTAAGAAGATACATACGCTTAGGTTTTTTCCTACTCTTCGTGTACACTCCTTTGGAAACCTTAGGGCTGTCAGACTTACTATCTTCATTGCATATAAATACACCATTGAACTCTTTCATCGTAGCTTTGGTGTATTTTGCAGGAATGTATGGAATTTCCAGGCTTTTTGGTTTAAGCAGAAGAGGAGCAATAGCAGTAGTCCTAATATTTTTCTTCTTAACCATTCTCTTAGCATTGCTTATACTTCCGTTTTTGTTGATTACAAAAATCTTGTAGTTGATCACTTAAATCTTCATTAAATACTTCTGCACCTCGGCTGACGCAGGTCTCCTTAATGGACTAGGATCTGTCATTGACTTTATGAGGGGTTTTACTTCCTGCGGTACATTAGGATCCCAGAACTTTAACTTCTCCTGAGCTTTTGTTACCATACCCTTTACACAAGTAAAGTCACCTTTTTGATAACATTTGAAAGCCTCTTCCATTTCCTGTAAGTCGGGTCTATCAGTTTTCCTAGTCAGCAGAACATACATAGTCATTCCTAAAGAGAATATATCAAAGTAAGGCCTTGCAGTCTCTAAGTAAGCTTCCGGGCTTACATACTCCACAGTAAGTTGAGTTACTTTATCTCCTACCCTTACTGCACTACCTAAATCTCCTAGCTTGAAGTTAACTTTCTCCAGTTCTGCAGGACAGTTAGGCTTTTCTGTGAGGAATATATTCTGAGGCTTAATATCCATATGTACGAAACCAGAAGTATGCATTTGGTAAAGTGCTCCCACCACTGTAGATATGGCTCTGTAAACTGTTTTATTCCACTTAGATGAATAGAAGAAATTATCATCCCTTAGCAGTTCGGAAAGCGTACCACCTTTCATGAACTCCATTACAATCCTCGGAGGATCTCTCTCGTAGAACTTTAAGTTACCACTCATAATCTCCTTTATAACTAACTTATCTACGTATACCGCATAAATCTTAACAATAGCAGGGTTGCTTGAAAGTGATGATAAACTATTTGCCTCATTTACTAATGTATCAAAGTACTCCTCAGGCATCCCTGAGTAGATCTTTAGAATTTTTATTGCAACCTCTTCTCCTCCCGGTGCCGTAGCCTTTAAAACGTATCCGTTACCTCCTTCTCCTAAAATTTCCTTAACTTCGTATATTGAGAGGGTCTTTCCTATCCATACTTTAGGATCCCAACTAGTGAGCTTTACAGGAGTTAATATCCTTGAAACGGGAGATGAAGAAACTGAAAGCTTCTTGATCTCGAGCATAACTAAAGGACTGTAAAGAGTTTTATCGAGCTGGGAATACAAGGAGAGTGCCTCTCCTTTCTTTCCCGTAAGCTCCAGGACTTCAGCCTTAAATAGCTTGGCAATGACGTTGGTAGGCTCCAGCTTTAAGACTTTATCTAAAATGACTAAACATTGCGAATAATCTCCTTGATCCTTCAAAATTAAGGACTTCTCCAGTAATGCATCTATGTTATTAGGTTCATGCTTAAGTAATTTATCTATCTCCATAATTGCTGTATTGAAATTCTTCATAAACCTTTGTACGTGAGCCCAGGCTATCTTCAATACTAGACCAGAGGCTTTACTTAAGCGAAGTAAGTCCATTGCCTCATCTGGCTCTTTAAGCTCAGTGTATATTAAAGCCATCAGCGTTATGAAATTGCTCTTGTATTCACTTGTTTCAGAATAAACGGTTCTCAGTCCGTTTAATGCTGAAGTTAATGTGCTTATCTTAGAAGTCGTGGGAGGGAGAAAATAAGAGTAATAATACTTAGCTAAAGCCAGAAAATAGACTACTTCAGGCGAATCGTAATTTAACCTATTTGCTAAGTCCTCCAATGTTGAAACTGCTTTATCCAGTTTTCCTAATTTGATCTCAGTTAATCCCTTCCACCTCATTGTATCTCTGTAGAGGTATTCTCCATCTTCAGACGAATATTCGTCACTTGTTGGGAAAACTCTCAATGCTTCTTCAAAGAACTTATAAGCGGAAGAATAGTCCTTTGCTTTGTAACTCTTTATCCCTTGCGTCATCAAGGGTTTTATTGAGGGCATCCTAACTGTATACTTTTTCAAAAATTTATAAGCTAAACTTTCCTTCAGAATCAAAGTCGTTAATTGAAACCGCGTAATGTCTAAAATCCTTAGCTTTATATCAATATCTTACGTAATAACATATTTAATATATATTTGCAAATAAAGAAAACTTTTAAAAAGTAATGAAGACTAACTTTTTAACTTAAATAATGAAATTAAACTCATGTCTCTCAAGGTATTTCTCGACAATACAGAAATTAACGCTAACGAAGGAGAGACAATACTTCACCTACTAAAAACGCGAGGGATTTATATACCTCACATATGTTACAATGAAGGATTAGCACCCCTGCAAAGCTGTGACACTTGCTTGGTAGAAGTTGATGGAAAACTGGCAAGGGCTTGCTCAACTAAAGTTCAGAAAGGAATGAGGATTTCAGTAAACTCTAGAAAAGCAATAGAAAACAGAAAGAAGGCAGTAGAAAGAATACTTAGATACCATAAATTATACTGTACAATATGCGAGAACAACAATGGGGACTGCTCTCTCCACGAGGCTGTACTGAAGCTTAACATAAATTCTCAAAACTATGTAGAAAAGCCTTATCCTTTGGACGACTCAGGCCCGTTTTACGTCTACGACCCTTCCCAATGCATCCTTTGCGGTAGGTGTGTAGAAGCTTGCCAAGATTTTGCAGTAAATGAAGTTATATGGATAAATTGGGACCTGAACCCTCCGAGAGTAGTATGGGACTCCGCAGACAATAAGATAGGTGACTCCTCATGCGTTAACTGCGGTACTTGTGTTACAGTTTGTCCGGTTAATGCATTAATGGAGAAGAGTATGCTGGGTGAGGCAGGCTTCTTTACCTGGATAAAGAAAGACGTTAAGAAAAAGATAATAGACTCGCTGGGCAAAGCTGAGGAGGACTTCAGTTTACTAATGACTTTCAGCGAGATAGAAGCAAAGGCTAGAGAAACCCAGATAAAGAAGACAAAGACAGTTTGTCCTTATTGCGGAGTAGGCTGTTCCTTTGAGGTCTGGACGAAGGAGAGGAAGATACTGAAAGTAGAACCTAAGCCTGAATCCCCAGCTAACGGGATCTTAACTTGCGTAAAGGGGAAGTTCGGTCTTGAATTCGTAAACAGTAGTGAAAGACTTACTAAACCGTTAATAAGGGAAGGAGACCACTTTAGAGAAGCTAGCTGGAGTGAGGCAATAGAACACATTGCAAAGAAGCTGAGGGAAATTAAGGAAAAGTACGGCCCGGACTCAATAGGCTTTATTGCGTCAGATAAGATGAGCAACGAGGAAGCTTATTTACTCCAGAAGTTAGCAAGGGCAGTAATAGGGACTAATAACGTTGATAATTCAGCTAGATATTGTCAATCTCCTGCTACCGTAGGTCTTTGGAGGACTGTAGGAATAGGAGCAGACTCAGGTACAATAAAGGACATCACAGAGTATTCCGACCTAATAATCATAGTAGGGCATAACACTACAGAAAGCCACCCAGTAATAGGGAGTAAAATAAAGAGGGCACAGAAAATAAGGGGAGCAAAAGTTGTGGTAATAGACGTTAGAAAGCACGAAATGGCTGAAAGGGCTGACTTATTCATAAGACCTAAGCCCGGGACTGATGCTGCAGTAATAGCCGGAGTTGTTAACTACATTATTAGCCAGAGTTGGGAGGATGAGAAATTCATAAAGGAGAGAGTAAAAGGGTTTGAAGAGTTCAAGGAATCAATAAAGGGTTTTACTCTAGATTACGTAGAAAGCATAAGCGGAGTTCCTAAGGAGCAGATAATCAAATTGGCTGAGATGATCCATGAAGCTAAAAGCGTTACGGCGCTCTGGGGAATGGGAGTTACGCAACACTTAGGAGGTGCAGACACTTCAACAATAATCTCCGATTTATTGCTAATAACAGGGAATTACGGAAAGCCAGGTAGTGGTGCATTTCCAATGAGGGGACATAATAACGTTCAAGGGGTGAGCGACTTCGGTTGTTTGCCGGTGTATCTTCCGGGATACCAGAAGTTCGATAAATTGAGTAAGTTCGAGGAAGCTTGGAAGGCAAAACTAAATCCTTCCCCCGGTTTGCAGATACCGCAAATGATTGAGGGAGTGCTGGAAGGCAAAACTCACGCGTTATATATTGTGGGAGAGGATACGGTAATGGTTGACTGCGGGACTCCTTTAACTAGGGAAGCCCTAGAAAAAGTTGATTTCTTAGTCGTTCAAGACATGTTCATGACAGAAACTGCAAAGCTGGCAGACGTAGTTTTGCCCGCAGCTGCAAGTCTGGAAAAAGACGGAACATTCGTGAATACTGAAAGGAGAATTCAGAGGTTCTACAAGGCTATGGATCCTCTAGGAGAGTCTAAGCCGGATTGGGAAATAATCCAAATGGTAGCAAACGCTTTAGGAGCAAATTGGAACTATAAGCATCCGTCCGAAATAATGGATGAGATTGCGAGAGTTTGCCCAATATTTGCAGGAGTTAACTACTCAAGGCTCGAAGAGTTTAGAAGTCTATTATGGCCTGTCGATGAAGTTGATACTCCGTTGTTATACACTAAAAGTTTTGCTACTGAGGACGGGAAAGCAATTCTTTACCCGATCGGCTGGAAGCCTCCTGCACTGAAGGACGAAGTCCATAAAATTACTGTGAACACTGGAAGAGTACTAGAGCACTTCCACGTAGGGAACATGACTAGAAGAGTAGAAGGACTGAGGAGAAGAGTGCCGGAAACTTTCGTGGAAATATCCAAGGAGCTAGCAGAGAAATACTCAATAAAGAATGGAGACCTAATACTGGTTAAGTCTAAGTTTGGAGGAGAGATAAAAGCTAAGGCACTAATAAGTGAAAGAGTATCAGGAGATGAAATATTCATCCCGCTTTATGCTTCAGAACCATCAAAGGGTGTAAACAACTTGACTGGAGTAGTTATAGATAAAGCGAGCGGTACTCCAGGTTATAAGGATACTCCGGTTATGATAGAAAAGGTAGAGGAAGGAAGAGGAACTGCTCCCCTACCTTCTGACAACTGGAGGTTCCACGTAAATGAGAGGAGAAAACAAATGGGAATAGAGGTAGATAAGAAATGGAAGAGGAAGGAGTTCAAACCGCTGACGAGTTAATTGAGGATATAATAAATAATAAGGAAGCAATAGAGAGCCTTCTGAAGTTTGTCAGAGCACTCCAAAGGACAGGGATATTACCTTTCTTGGTAGGAGTTACGGAAAAACTGGACGAGAACCTAGCCCTTCTTTCAGAACAGGAAATTGTAAAGAATCTGAGCGTTATATACGGTGTCCTCAGCGGAAAGGAAGAAGTAGGAGAAATAAAGTTTTCAGACATATTTAAGGAACTCCAAGACCCTGACGTTAGGAGAGGAATATTCTTGATCCTAAAGGTGCTTAAGGCGATAGGAAGTGCAAATAAAGAAAATAAACCTTGAGAGAATAAGGGAAGAAGAGAACATAGAAGGAGAGGATTACATAGCTGTAGAGGAACCAATGCACTTGAAGGTGTGTAAGGACAGTTGTGAGACTTTCGCCGTGGTAATGCGGACTCCTGGAAACGATAAGGAACTTTCTTTGGGGTTCCTTTACTCAGAGGGAGTAATAAACGGTATTGAGGACGTGAAAAAAGTGGTAGAAAGAGGAAGCAACACAGTAGAGGTATGGGTAAACAGGCTTTCAGGAGTAAAGGCTAGGGACATTATTGTAAATTCCAGTTGTGGCGTCTGCGGAAGGGCATTACTTTATACAATTTCAATTCTTAAAAGCAACCTGAAGGTTCATAGGAAAGTAATCTTTTCCCTCCCAGAAATACTGAGGGAAAATCAGAACGCTTTTAACGTGACTGGTGGGCTCCATGCTGCTGCACTTTTTAACTCATCTGGTAAGCTGTTAAAGATATATGAAGACGTAGGGAGGCATAACGCTGTAGATAAAATCGTAGGAAGTTTATTGCTGGAGAAAGGGGTTCCTGCAGACGAATGTATACTCCTAGTCAGCGGTAGATTAGGGTACGAAATAGTAAGCAAAGGAATAAAGGCAGGAATACCGATAATAGCTGGAATCTCCGCACCTACAAGCTTAGCAGTTCAAATGGCTGAGGAAGCTAGAGTGACTCTTATAGGTTTCCTAAGAGGTGACAGTTTTAATATTTACTCACATACAGAAAGAATAATATAGGAAAAAAGGAAAAGAAATTATTAATTTTTGCTAAAAATACTTTCGTTAATCCTGCATATCAGCCGCTCATATAAACTATAACTGTTGAGACTATTATAAGTAGTATATCCAATATGAAGGCAATTAATGCAGGACCTCCCGTGTTAGGTAAAGGCTTGCCTATTAAAGGAGCAGGTAACACTCTGGTAAGAGTTAAGAGTAGGTAGTTTATCCACCAATATACTAAGTTTAGTATGTAAAGAATTTTTATATAAGCGAGTTTGAAGAGTAAGATCATGACTACCCCCGCAAGTATAGATATTACTGAGTCTATCACGAAAAATGCTCTTATTCCGTAGGGCAGAAAACTGAGATTATACAATGGAATGTGGTCATAAGCCCAGATAAAGGATAGTACTCCTCCAACTATCCCAACTATAATTGAATTTTGCTTCAGCATGACCAACTATTCTTATCCTATTTTATAAAACTTTTCCCAAATCCAAAGTTAAATTAAATTACATAAATTAGGAAAAGATTTATATTAATTGAGGAGAATAACATCTATAGATAAAAATGGACGCAAAAAAGGTAGTCCTCCTAGGGCTTTCTATAATAATCATAATAATAGGAGGAGTATTCTTCGGAATGGCAATGATGCACACAACTACGAGTAGTACATCATCAACCAGCAGTACGCATACAAGCACTTCGTCATCAACAACCACTACTTCATCATCAACCAGTACTTCATCTAGTTCCTCATCAAGTTACGTGTGGGGATAAATGAAAAAGGAAAACCTTTTTCTCTTTTCTTATTCTCTGGCATCAATAGGTGGTCCATTAGCTTTAGTTGCCCAATTCTCTAACGGCCTTTCTCCATTAGACGTCCTGCTTTCATCAATACTCTTCCTCCCTACAGTCTACATTATCTACAGAGTGACTGCCGAGATAAAAGGAGGGAAAGGACTTTACGAATACTTACCTAACAAGTTTAACACGGCTTTCATTTATTTCTGGTTCTTCTCATATTTCCTTTACCTTAGCTATACCGTGGACTACATAGTTTATTACATCCTACAGTTAAACGGAGTTTTAGCGTCATTTACGCTAGTCTCACTTACAGTAGCTGTAAGTTTAATTGTTTTAACCAACTCTGAACTCTTATTCCTCCTATTTTCCTCATTTTTGCAAATCCTCTTTTCGATCCCTATAGGTTGGCAAATGAGAGATCTCTCGTTAAATTTCTCACAAATTTTACCTACTTCAGAGGTATTCATATGCATAACCTTAACACCTTTTGCTAAAAACGGGAAGGACGACAGTAAGGTAGTCTTTTACGCTTACTTTATTGCAGTAGGACTAATGGCAATTTCTACACTTTTTGTTGTGCCTAAATTAATATTTTACGTTTCCTCGTTCAGTGCATTTTCATTAATTATTGTAGAATTTTATGCAATAAAGAAAATCGTTAATAACAAGGTAATCGTATTGGCGTTCTCTGCAATGACGCTTGCGAGCTTAATTAATCCATATACTTATTATTTATACACGATCGTACCTTCTTTAGCCTCACTTTACGTTTCGTTAGGCATTTTCTTCTCTTCAGTAGCACTATTTAAGAAGGGGATACTCAGGTTATCTTCAATAGTGAGCCTCTTGATAGTAGCTTATGGTTTTTACACCTCTTTGGACTTCTCTTCATTAAGCGTACTTGTTACAGAAGTCGTTAGCTTGTTTGCAATCTCCGGAGTAGTTGCATACAAGTTACTTAACAGTTAATGTTCTCTCAATTACTTCTAACAGTGACAAGCTTAACCTTAACTTCATTAACTTTCTTAAGTTCATGATCACTAGTTACCGCGACTCCGTTAATGCTCTTAGCAGAAGATAAGAGGAAGGAATCTCCAAGGGAGAGGTTATACTTAATCTTCAACTTTGCTGAAATCCTAATTATTTCGTCACTTATGTCCAAGATCTTAAAAGAATTCCTCACTAGAGTGTACTTATAGAGGGCTTCCTTCCACCCCTTTACCTTAGTATAAGCATAAAGGAACTCAGTTAGGTTAACGGTGTTTACGTAGTCTTCGTTATTTTCTATAACATCTTTTACCTCCTTATTACCGTAAAAATAAAGAATGAGAGCAGAGGCATCAAGTACTGCCTTCCTTTCTCCTCTCCTCCTCAAGAATTTCAAGGGCTTTTAAAGCATCCTTATCACTGCCGAAGAACTTCCTTATGTCCTCTTTAGGAAAAATGTAAATTCCCTCGTCGTCAAAGACCGCGTTAACCTCATCACCTTCTTTCAAGTTCAGCTTATCCCTTATTTCCTTCGGAATTACTATGATACCTTTCTTGTGAATCTTAAGCTTATACATAATAATGTCTTCTCCTTCTCCCTTTTAAAGTTTAACTTAAGAACACGTAGAGTTAAACAATGAGACTTTCCTCATCTTGTATACAACTGTTGTCACAAATTTTATTTTAAGCACATAAAGATTTATAATAATGATCCCTCCTTATAACATACTACTATTCTATGGTTTCCAGTTCGACGACTATTTCACTACTATACTAGGCCTAAAGTTAGGCGCAGAGGAAATGAATCCATTTGCTTCGTCTCTTATTAACCCCTTCATACTGGCTATGTATAAATTCGGTCTATCAACGTTAGCTTTACTCTTAGCTGTCATGTTCCCGGAACTAGAGATCTTAATCTATGCCGACACAATTCTGGAATCTATAATAACTTCAAATAACATCTATGCATTATACAAGGCTAAAAAGAAGATTTATAAATAGGAGATTTCTTTAAATACGTAGAGAACGAGATAGTTTTCAATTTACTTTTTTACTTCTCCTTATCTTTTTTAGTTCTTTGCTAAAATAAGTTACGGAAAAAATTAATACCTTTTAACAAATAAGGGATAGAAAAACTTATAAGCAATGGCTGGAAAATTTAGTATCGTGGTAGTTAGTACTCTTTCAGTCTGTTTTATGTCTCTTCGCTCTACCTACTGTTTTGAATTAAATACTAAGCATAGAATTAAAGTGTAAACAGTTAAGGTGTACCTAGCTTGGGCTATTATTGCCCAGTCTGTAAAAAGGCATTCAACACTATGACAGGGCTAAGGAAGCACTTCGTGAAGAACCACAGTAATATGGACTGCTGCCCAATATGCAAAAAAGAAGTACATAGTATTCCAAAGCACTTAATGAAAATGAGGGATGACGACCATCTAATACTCTGGTACCTTTACAATAACTTTAGAGGTCTGAAGAATAACCAATTAAAGACTAGAGTAAGAAAACTTGCCAAGGAAAAGCTAGTACTAGTCAGTAGTGTGATCATTTAAGTCAAGTCCTTTTTCCGTAAATTAGGAAATAACTAGTATTAAGTAATTCTGTCTCAACGGTTATTATGAATTATTTTCGTGTTTAAACTTTCCGTTAACTCGGGTTGGAATTTTTCCATATTTAGGATAATTCCTTAAGGAACACGTCAGAGAAAAACAGACGATACTTTGGAAGGATATCGAATAAGGAAAATAACAGAAGGAATAACAATCATAGTAACTCAAGATAGGTACTGCTTTATAGGCAGTTTCAATTTTCATCAAAGTTGACGTTAGACTCACTTTTAAATTAACGATTAATTTATACTTGTTAGACCTTGAAGGCCAAGGTAATTAGTATATATGTAACAACACTGTGATTCTCACGTTTCACAGGTTAGATAGCTATGTAATGTCTCATGCTTACCATTAACCTCCAGGGTCTAACTAAGTATAATAAAAATTTAATGAGCTTAACTTCTAAGAAGATTGAAGTAGTGCGCAAAACAAATCCATACAGTAATCAGAAATACTAACACATTACGGCAAGCTCGAAGAGAGCATTTCGTAAAGGAACTGCGTTCCGAAAATAAGGAAGGGAAGAGTGAAGACATTTATTTAATGAAAATAAAGAAAATATTTGATTTCATCGTACAAGATAAATTAGACCATTCAAGCTTATGTGGGATTAACTTTTTATAAAACTTGTTCAATGCCTTTAATGAAATGTTGCCCAAAATAATTCCATATTGGGTTCTCGTTTTTTCAATAGGTTTTGGTTGGTTTATCTTAGCCCCCTTGGTAGAAGTTATAGTTTCTAGGTTTAACATTCCCTTAACCTCGGCATTATTCATAATATCAGCTTACGGGTATACTATGGCGATATTAGGATTATTAGCAGGCTATATTTCAGCAAAATTTACAGTAAAGACGTCCTTATACTCTTCTGCATTATTAACTTTCATAGGACTTCTTGGTAGAGGATTTTCATCAAATTTTACCTTATTTTTAATATTCTCTATAATAGCCGCAATAGGCTATCCCTTGGCTATAGCACCAGTAGGAAGTATTGCCGAAGCTATTTTCAAGAAGAAACCTCACACTTTTGTAGGAATAAGCGTAGGTATTCTCTTTTTAGGAATGTCAATAGGCTCTTTCTTAGGGCCATCAATTTATGAATCATTAGGCTTTAGATTAACTATGCTCACACCGGCAATACTATCTGCTATTAGCTTATTCCTCATTTTAGTAGGAATTAAGGATTATCCTAAATATTATACTAGGTCATTAAGAGGAGCTTTTAAGGTAGGGATGGTTAAAAACTGGTATATAGGATTAGCAATATCCTCAATTCTAGTAATGCTTGGGAGCATAGGATCAGTAGTCTTAGAACTACACGGATTATTTGCCATTGCAGCTGTAGCCCTAGGAGGGTTATTTAGTGGTTTATCATTACTGGGATCAGCACTCGGTGCTATAATCTTACCTACTATATTTGAGAATTACAATACCAGAATAGGAATAGTATTGTCTGGAAGTTTAACCTTCTTATCGGCAGTGTTAGTCGTATACGGTCTAGAATTTACTGTTAGCATTCTTTTAATTTCTTCAAGTTATTTCATCTTCGGATTCTTCGGAAACGCGTATTGGTCAATGACACTAACCTCTACCATGAATTACGTTAAAGACCCCGCAGAGGCCGGAGTCGCAACATCAATGTATAGCGTAATATCTAACGTAGGCGTAGCCTTCATTCCAGTATTTCTTGGCAGTTTATTTTCAGATTCCAGGACGATAGTAATTGCTGGCATCATAGTCATAATCATGGAACTAACAGCAGGTCTACTTTCATTTACGCTAAAGACAAGGAGCTAAAGATTATCTCATAAAATATTTTTATACTTGTAACGAAATATTCTAAGGAGGAGTTCAGCAACCCACGTACTTGAGGTCAAGTGAACCAACGATATGTGACGTCGCAATACCCAAAATTGAGGCAGATTTAAAGGTTCCATGGAGATAGAGAGGTAGAATGAATTAAATAGTATAGCCTATTAGGGAAAAGTATAGTAGCATTTATTGGAAAATCGTTGTCACGTAACCTTAGCAATACTCACTGTAAAGCATAAGATCTCTCCATTGAATATTACACGAATTTATGAAGAGAAATTCCCTTAGAACCGTAAGGAAATCGTCAACCTTTTTACTAAAATATAAGGTAAGCGTTTATTTGGTGTTAGCCTTAAAAGCCTCAAAAATAATTGTTTACATTATTTTTAGTTATCTCACCCTTTAAGATTAAAATTATTCAAAGCAAACGTTCTATATATGTTTTTTATTAAGTTCTTTCTCACGTTAGTAATGGGTATTATTAATTCCTTAATTTTTATACAAGTGGTCTAAATCTTCAGACTTCTAACCTTTCCGTCAATTGAATGCTTTATGGGACAATTTTTATCAAATCGATTTAAGAAAAACGAGGCTTAACGCCTATTGACACCACAATACATATAATTTTCGTGACCAATAAAATACTATGGAGTTTGCGGAAACAATAAAGTCGCTCTTCAGCTTACTCACATCATTTGACGAGCCTTACTTAGGGGTTTCTCCCCCAGTAAACATTGAAGATTCTACACCGGTAGAAGTTGAAGGAGAACTTGAGGACTGCGAGCCTCTCGATAAGTTTGCGTACCTAGACTCCTCATCCAGGATGATAAGCGTCAGGGGAGCAAACATATATTTTGCCTCCCTTTACGCTAACTTAGTAGAAGAACAAATAATGATACCCCTCCAGACCGACTTACCTTTCATGGCAATAAAGGCATCTGAAGAGGTGAGGAATATAATAGATAACACTATCCACGACATAGTATTGACTAAGAATGTGAACGACGTGCCATACGACGAGAATTATAAGGATGACAACATACTAGACGAGTTGAGGATATTACTAGAGAATTACGCGATCGAAAAGTCGTCCTACGTTGCAATAGTCGACGGCCCAGTAGTCCCAGGACCTTACTTACAGATGGTAGGAGAACCTTACAGGTCTGCATTCATTACTTTAGCAAGACAACGCAAAAAGGAGAAACTTATAGGCGTAGTTAAGAGGCTAAATTACACCAGAAAACTTAGGAGATCTGGCTTGGCTATACCAAAAAACTTATACAACGCTACAGACGACGTAATAGTTGAATTCCTTGGCAGGGGAAAGGATGTATTCCTCACCCCGGTATTGAAAGAGGAAAGTGAAGATTTCACAAGGTACATGGTTTACGTGAAAGTCAGAAACGGAGTGTTTAGAGTAGAGAGCACGGAAAGGGGACTCCTTTGCAAAGGTGTCTCCACTTCAATAAAATACTCCTCATTTAGGGGGATACCGGAGTTCATTGAAGTCGCTGACAGGATTTCAAAGAAGTTGAGCGCCTCGGCTTTTATCTTCGCCTTTAACATAGCCAAAGAGACTACAGGAGTCAATTACGACGACTGGGAAAGCTTGAAGTTAGCAAACGTTGATACTGGTGAGTAAGGTGGCAGATATACCTTCGTTAATAGAAGACGCAAAGAAGAGAGTAAAAGGAGAAATAATAGGCATGGTCTCAAGGGTTTATCCTGCAGAGTACGGAGAAGAAGAGAGGGAAGTTAAGATAGAAGTATCCTTCGATACTTACTTAAAAAGCAGGATACTCATAGGCTCTTATCTTGGAATCTCTTTGCCCGTGTCTAAGACTTTAATGCTTGCAAGGGTAAAGGCTGTGGCAAGGCAGGATATTTTAGCAATTTCAAAGGTACCTTCGTTAACTCCTTTGGAGAACGCAAGCGGGCTTTTAACTCCACTAGTCATTACAGTGGAACTCCTTTCAGAAGAAGTGGAAGGAGAAGTCAATCCGCCATCGTCACCAATAGACCCCCAGAGCCCAGTATTCCTCCCGTCAATTGACTTCATAAAGGAAATGCTAGGTGTACCAGAAGAAGGGATAAGCGTAGGGAAAGTAGTGGAAGGTTATAGGGAAATAGAAGTCGATGTTAAGCTGAGTAAAGAAGCTTTAAAGCACCACGTCTTAATAGTCGGGACTACTGGAGCGGGAAAGACGAACGCCCTAAAGGTAATAATGAAGAACTCTACCTCACCGTTAATAGTTTTTGACATACAAGGTGACTACATAACCCCTGCAGTAAACATGGGAGGTTCAATAATTGTACCAGTAACTAGGGACTATCAGATGGGCGTAATGGAGTTCCTCGACGTTTTCCTGAAGAGGAGTAACTTAAACGGTTTTAAGGCAATTTACGACAAGGGAAACAGGTTCATAATAGAAAGTGAAGGAAAGAAGGCTTACGTCTACTTAGTAGGTTTCAGGCTGTGGGATAATTATAAGCTATTGCCAGATATATCTCCATATTTTACTCCTCAAGGGGGAGAGTTCTTTAAGGACATTTCAGACTACTGCGTAGGTAAGAACGCAGTAATAGACAATTGGGATGAACTATGCTCAGAAGAAATGGAGAATAGGAGATTGCACAGAGAAACACAGAACAACATCCTAAGGTCGGTGTATTTGCTTGCAAAGAGCGGTATAATTGACGTCTCCTACGGCAAGGGGTATTATGAAGAGCCAGACTATGAAGAAATACTCAAAACTAAGGCTGTAGTCGATTTAAGGTGGGCTTTAGAGAGGGGAGTAGACTCAGCCACAATTTCCGCCTTCCTCATTATCAATAAGCTATTTAAGATAATTGACGACCGTTATAAGAATGAAGGGAATGAGACGGATTACTTAATGGTATTTGACGAAGCACATGAATACTTTCCGCAAGGGAGGAAAGAGGAGAACAAGGAACCCTTAGAGAGGTTGATTAATAAGATAATGAGGTTAGGCAGAGTAAGGGGGATAGGTACTATACTTGCAACGCACAGACCTACTGACCTCAACGACTTAATACTCACACTTACTAACACAAAAATTGCAATGAGGGCTGACGAAGACGCATTAAAGAAGATAGGAATGGATGATTTTGCGAAGGTCTTAAATGCCTCCCCGCCGGGGTATGGGATTATATCTTCATTTAGTATAAAAGTGAATAACCTAGCTTTTAGGAGTATAAAATACCAGTAAGGCGTTGATAATTATTTTACGTTTACAGACTTACAAAGATACAAATTGTAAGAAAACCAGTAAGGCTCTAGGAATTTTTAACTTTGCTTATTGCCTCATCGACGTATTCACCTAACTCTTTGACTAGTTTCTCTATATCGTTCTTATTTACCTTATTTGAGTTTAAGCTACCGTTTCCATTAACGGTGACCTTGAGGTCTACGGATAAACCTCCGTGCATTAGCATATTCCTATATTGTATAATAGTACCGTGTTCCAGCTTATAATATTCCTTCACAAGTTCATCACAGTTCTTATGCTTTTCATTATCACCAAAAGTACCTCCGCCGTGGTGTTTCAAGCAAAAAGCTACCGGAAGTTCCCTAGCTAAAGACAAAGCCTTATCGTAAAGTTTAGCATTAACGTAAAGGTCTAATAGGTACCTCAGGACAGTTAGGTCGTCTCCATTCATGAGGATATCCTTAACCTTCAGCGTAGAGTAAAAATGGGAGAGGATAATATCTTTAACGTCAAGGTCTTGGTTATTAACCCAGTCGATAAAATAGGAAGTAAGGTTATTAACGTCGTTCTCTAACACTTGGACTTTATTGGACACGTCAATCATGCCCTTAACCGCATTAACAGTAAAACCGTTCCTTATGTTCCATAACAGGTCTATTATCATCCCCGGGTCTGAACTTTTAATCCTAGAAATGAGGTTCTTGTCCTTAAAATTATTAGGATTAAGGCTGTGTAACTCACTACTATAATCCCTAAAGTACCTCTCGTCAAGCATCTCTATTGATGAAGATATCATGAGGGCGTCCTTCATCGCATTAATTAAATCAGTGAGATCGACTACTTTAACTGTAGCACCTTGGTCTGGACTACCGATTATAGGAGCTGCATAGAAAGTGGAATCGAAAAGTGAGCCCGCAGTTAATACTGCAGCAATTAACACGTTAGTGCCGTGTGTTAAGTCTATCATATAATGGTCACAGTGAAGTTTTTGTAAGACAGAGTAAACTACGTTAAAGATAAAGACCGGGTTCCTGTCCTTAGTGTAGTTCTCTGACGGTCTGGTATCAACAACCTTGCCGTTGACGCTTTTTATTGCCTTGCCTATTCCCACGTTAGGTACAAGGAAAATCTCCAGTTTTTCAAGGAAGGAATTAATCTCACTTACCGTCTGTTGGTCAAGGTTAAGTCCTCTAGCGTGAGTACTGATTAAATCCCTATACGCTTTTTTCACGTCGTCAGGATTACCTGAAGTATCTTTTATTAAACTGTCAGGGAGTAAAACTACTACTTTATCAGGGTTAAAAGCTTTGTAAAGCGCGTGTGCTGAAAAGAACGTAGGCACCTTAATTTGGTTACTGCCCTTATCAATTACGTAGTTCACGACTTTATATCCTCCAACGTTTCCTGCTATGTAAATTAGACAAGTCATATAACTAGTTATGAATAGGAAGTATTAAGAGTTGGTTGAACATGCCAACCTGAGCCATTGTAAATTAGAATGATATAGATATTCATGAATTGTCGTTAAACGTTATTAACGAGCATGTCGAATATTCTCTTTGGTAGAGCTAATTCTTACTGGATTACGAGTTGACGTTTCAGGAATTAGCATCACTACATCAGAGAATAAAATATAATTTCCAAAAGCAAAATTAACCCGTGGAGAAACCCTCCAGGTTTGAGTTACACGAGAACTCAAAACAATACCTCTTGGACATCTCACAGTACGGTAGGGATGAGTTACTCAGGTTACTTATACAAGGGATCTTCATAACCGTGTGTATTAATGGCGTCACGCTCATTATTTGCCATCCTCCTAGAGAGAAATTCATTTTTTACCAATCAAGGAGCATAAGGGGGAGATTAATAAAGGAGGCTGGTTTAGGTGTATTAAAAGTAGATAGCATGGAAAAAATAAACTTAGGAGACTGTAAAAGGGGGATTACTGAGGAGGAAATAGACTTACTAATTTCCTGGACAGGATTATGGAAGGCTAAAATCCTTTACTTCAGAGTAGCAGGACTTCAAAAGAAGCTAAAGATAATGCTTAACGATGAAATTAAGGTAGAGGAAGTGCATGAGTAGTTGACCTTAATGCAACCTTCTTTTATCAACTGAAGTTATTTTTAAATCACCGATGATTTGTGTTATCACCGCTTATCTACATTGTTGGTTCTCTTTAGACGTTAAGCCCATCAGTTTTTCATAATCCTAAATTAGATGTTGAATTAAACGTAAGCTTTAGTCTTTTTGACAATTGAACTACTCAACAAATCACCGCTGATCATTAAGTTTTAAAACTACCTCTACAAATTTATTATATGTTTGAGGCAAGCAAATACGACTCATGGTTCCTTAAAAACCAAAACGTACTTGAATCAGAAGCACTTCTATTAAAATACATGTTAGAACCGAACCCTGGGAAAGCGTTAAGTGTAGGTTGCGGTTCCGGTCTCTTCGAGTTCATACTCAAAACTAGGTATGGGATAACAATAAATGAGTGCGTAGAGCCCAGTCCTGCAATGGCTGAAGTAGCTAAATCCAGAGGGCTCAACGTAAAAATAGGTCAAGCAGAAAACCTACCTTTCGAGGACTCAAGCTTTGATACGGTAATCTTAAACGGAGTCCTAGACTACGCAAACGACGACGCAAAAGCCGTAAAGGAGGCGTACAGAATTTTAAAGGCAGGAGGACATATAATAGTGGCAGACGTTATTGCAGAAGGCTCTTACGGTCTCCTCTATAAGATAGCAGAACTCCTCGGTTCTTGGGAAGACAACTACATAGCTAGGGTAAGGCCACAAAACCCCTACAACATAGAATACGTAAAGCAAGCAAAATGGCACACCGTCGAGGAGATAAGAAAGCTCTTAGAGGACGCCGGTTTCGTAGTTGTAAAAATTGCGCAGACCCTCACTAGACATCCAAAGTACTCCAACGAGTCTGTAGAGTACCCTACTGACGGCTACGACAGAGGAGATTATGTAGCATTTAAGGGTTGGAAACCCTATTAGTAAGAGAGTTAATAACATGTAAACCTTTAACACCTTACAAATGTAAGTTACTTAATTATACCTTAAAGGACAAAACTATGATTCCTACTAAGCTCACTTTCCCAATGGCTTCAAGATCTGACCAGATACAATAGAATTGGTTCACTTTCCTTATTATATCCAGCACTTCCCAAGCTTTATCAAATTCTCGATGTTGTTAAAAGTAATTTTATAGCCTTTTTTATAAAACTGAATAGACCTACAAAGCAAGTGTTCGCATAAAACATAAAATATTTGATAACTTTTTATTATATGCAGGAATTTGATGCAGAAGTCGAGAGATTAATTTCACTATTGAAGGAAAAAGGACTAAGTAAAGGTTTTCCAAAGAAAACGCTCTATGACGCTGTAAGGCTGGTAGTAGCAAAAAGGATGGGAGTACAAGTAGAGATTGAGCCACCTGAAGGACTAACGCTGAACCAATACAGGGCAAGGCTCTTCGACGTAATTGCTAAAATTTCTCAAGTTTACAAAATAGAGAATAATGAAATGTACTACTTATCCCTTTTAGATAAATTTAAACTGCCGCAAGAAGTTAAGGAAGAAATAACTAGGATAGTAACCTCAAATAAAGAAGTATTCTTCAACGGGAAAAACCCTAGAGGCTCTATAGGAGCAATACTTTATTTGGTGGTGAAGAAGTACGGACTTAATCTTACCGAGAAAGAACTAGCCAACACCATAGGAATTACAGAGGTAACAATAAGGCACAGAGTAAAAGACATTAAAAAATCTTACAGAGCTAACGAATTTCATCATAAAGAGAAAGTGTTTCGTTGTTTCTTCAATAGGTATTAAGCCCAGTTTTCTTAAATTCAGACGTTAAAAGAAGTTTTAGTCTTTTGATAAAAATTGAGCTACCTCACAAAGCACGATGTACCGCAAAACATATAATTACGTCGGATACAGATAAAAGCCGAGACCTAAAATGGGTAAAGGTTCAACGGCTTTATTAATTATAGTAGCTGCAATATTAGGTTTTTTAGTCGGTGGAGCATTAGCTAGTTCAAGCGGCCATTTTTCAAATAATAGCTCATTACCTACCTACCATCCTCGTCTTAAACTAAAAGAATGCTGTGAGACGTTAGTGGGATATAAGAGTATCAGCGAGCCTGCAGGTTACTATGTATATTATACGTTTACATTAGATTATCCCGGATATGTTGAAGTTATTGTCTGCAGTTCTACTACTACTAACACATACGTGGAGATATGCGGGCATTCCAATCAAGGGATAAGTTATAGTAGTGGTCAAGTAAGTGTTGGCACAGCAGGCCATGAAAGTTTTCCAGTCCTACCAGGGTCAGCGGAAGTACGTATAGGCAATACTAACCTAATCAACGGAGCCACAGAGAATATAAAAATAATATATGTATATTACGTTCCAAGTTACGCTACGAATACGGTGGCAATAGCTGGACGTGATACGAGTGTCGCAATTTCATGATGGCCTTCGAAATACAGGAACTGTTCTAGCTCGATCACTTTAATTTACAGTAAAATAAGGTTATAGCTTAGCTGGTATTTTCAAAAAACTACATTTATTTAAGGAATCAGTTCATTAAGCTCAATACTTTGCCAAACACGTCCACCGACTTAGTGGAAACAGTAGTTGTATTAAAATTGGGTAGTACTCTTTCAACTACTTAAGGGAAAGTAGACTTTTTCCATCTTTCCTCATTTTAAACCTTACCAACTTTACGCACAACGACGTCATGCCTTTTATAATAATATTCACAAGTATAGAACCATGAGAGAACTAATACTCATGGTGGCAAGGGCAAACAAGAGCGACGTCAACGCGGTAAGGGTGAGGATGAAAGCCACACTCCTCGCACACTTGGGAGTAAGCCCCGGAGACTACGTAGAGATTGAAGGGGAGAGGAAGACAATAGCATCCGTGTGGCTGTCAGATGAGAAGGCTGACATAATAAGGATGGACGAGGTAACTAGAAAGAACGCAGGAGTAAAGCCCGGGGACAGGGTGATAATCAGGAGAGCGAACCCCGTAAAGGCTACTAACGTAGAGTTATTACCTGAACTCGACCTTCCAGTAGACCCGGGCTTTGTCTCTTATGTAAAGAAAGAAATACAAGGAAAGCCCATTATAAGGGGTAACCTAGTCCCAATACCAGTCCTAGGGAAGAGGGTACTATTCACAGTAGTAAAGACAGATCCTGGGGACGTCGTAGTAGTTTCTGAAGAGACCGACTTAAAGGTCTACGGTAGGCAGACAGTAAAGGTCTCCCCAAAGGCTGTAAAGTACAGTGATATAGGAGGGATGAAAGACGTAATAGACAAAATCATAAAATACGTAGAGAACCCACTCACTGTATCATATAAGTTAGCTGAAGTTGGATTAACACCATTAAAAAGTATCTTAATTTATGGCCCCCCAGGTGTAGGTAAGACTTTACTTGCTTCAGCAATCTCAAACGAGACTAAACATTATTTCATATACGTGGATTGCAGGTATAAGGTAGACCTCACAGATATCTTTGACGAAGCAATGAAACACTCCCCCGCAATTGTCTTCTTAGATAACCTTTACTCACTTAAGGATACGGAGGCATTAACGTTTGACAAGTTAGAGAACGTGACAGTTATTGGTGCTTCAAGGACTAACCAACTGAGGGATAAGTTTAACTTAGAAATTGAAATTAAGTTGCCTGACAAAAACGGTAGACTCGAGATACTGCAAATCCTCACTAGGAAGTTACCTGTAGAGGCTGACCTAGAAAAGGTCGCAGAAGTGACAGAAGGGTTCAGTGGGGCAGACTTAGAAAGGTTAGTAAAGGTAGCACTGTTTAACGTACTATCTAAAGGAGAGAAAATTACCACTGACGATTTATTAAACGCTATGAAGGAAATAAGGAAAAAAGGGCTGACCTAATTAATTAGCTCACATTACTATCAGAATTTAATAAAAGTCCTTGGTTTAAAGGTAAAGTATTGCGCAAAACAGCTTTTCGACCTCTTATAAGAGCAAACATAATCCCTGCATTTCTCAGATCGAGTTCAGATTAGCTATTCCGAGACATTTAAGATCTTCTATTGGAATGTGTAATTTTATTATTTTGTATTATACTAAAATAATTATATTTTCCTTTTTATCCTCTCAAGCCTTATCTCCTCGTCTATCTTTTTAGAAACCTTCTTCATAGCTTTCTCAAATGCAGACTCAAACTGCGACTTTGCTGAACCATCGTAATCAATGGTTAACTTAAGCTTATCACCTTCTGCTGATATGTCAATATTTCCAGCGCCTTCAAGACCGTCCTCCATCCTGAAAACGTATTTAACTACACTCCCTTTAAATACTCTCCCCTGCAATACGTAAGGGTAAATTCCTACAACACCTATAACTCTGAAAGTCCCGTCAACATCTGCACTGTGGCTCTCATAGCCCGGCATAATCTTAGGTAACGCGAAGTTTGGATCTGAAAAAATGTAAAGTACTACATCCGGCTCGTGAGATATTTTAAGATATACCTCCTTCATTTCTCCTCATCAGCAGAATGACTGAGGCTATTGAAACAAGAGTAATTGCTTCACTTATTCCAATTGTAGGCGTTAAAGAGCCCACGACACCGTATAAAGCTATTAAAGCTGGCAAGACAGCTATCAGCATCACTGCAGGAAATATACCAATAAGCCCGAAAACAAGCCCAGAACCTGTATTCCTCAACTTTACAACAAACTCAGAGGCATACATCCCCATAGCGCCCCAGCCTAAAGTAGATAATAAATAAAGCGCTATTAAACCTATGAAGCTGTGAAGTAAGAGGAGAGGCAAAGAAACTCCACTCCCTAGCGCTGATATGAGCACTACCTTCTTCCAATTATACTTATCGCTTAAGTACCCTCCTAACAGTGTAAAGGCTGTAGCTACTACTGAGGCAATCAGGAAGAGTAACATTACTTGTTTTTCAGCAAACCCCAGCTTTTCATAAAGTTCTATAGAGTAAGGATATAAAACGAAGTTCAGCATTACGGGAAAGTAAGCCATTGCTAAAGTCAACAGCAGGATTTTCTTCCAGTAAACCTTAAACACAGACTTTATAGGACTTGAATCAACTTTACCTTCTTTCACTAATTCCTTAAAATCAAAGCTCTCAACTATCCTCATCCTCAGATAAGCTGAGACAATTAATGCTATTGCACCAACGCCTATTAATATCCTCCAGCCGTAAGAAAGTAAGAAAAGCTTACTCTCAACGTTCTCTGATAAAATTACTCCCACTAATCCAAGGAGTATACCTATTATTGCTGCAGCCATGGGGAAGGACATGAAATATCCTGGCTTCTCACCTTTATTTGCGTACTCGAAGCTGAGAGCTAGCGAGCTTCCGCCGTCACCTCCTAACCCCAGACCTTGAATAAACCTAAGTGACGCGATAAGGATTATTGCCAATATTCCCAGGGGAGGCATTAAAGCAACTAAAAGCATTGCTATGCCTGAAAGGAATAAACTCCAGAACATGGAGAACTTCCTACCAATTTTATCCCCAAAGTGGCCAAACAAAGCACCTCCCACTGGTCTGCCTATAAGTATTGTAGCGTAAGCAAAGATCGAGAAGGCTATTGCTGCACTGCTAGCACCTTTAAAGAAAACATATGGCCATATAGCCGTAGAAATTATTCCTATTGAGAAAAAATCATATGCCTCAATGATTAACCCTATAGTTGATAAAAGTACAACTGTTCTAATAAATTTTGAAGGAAGTTTGTTTATGCCCATAAAAGGAATAAATAGAAAAGAGTATTTAAACATTTCTTTCAAATTTAGTTAATAACTCAAAACTCTATACAATGGAAATAAGGTGTAAATTTAAAAAGAGTAACAAGGTTTAAAAACGCAAATTGAAATAAGATGAATTGATAGCATTACTCTACAACGTGAGAGGCAATTATTTCAATTCCTTCTTTCTCCAGTTTTCTCTTCACACCTTTATCTATAAAGTTAGCAACTAGGAATATTCTTATCTTCTTATCCTTATACTTGGCAGAGAACAACTTCTTCCTAATAATTATCTGGTCGTAAGCACCTCTATCGGCTAAGTTCTTTATCTCAAACACGTAAACGAAGTCGTCGGTATCGTAAAAGTCTACTTCAAAAGACCTACCCTTTTCGATTACCCCCGACTCGTCTACTATCATACCATGCATTACCTTACTCGGGTCTACCCCGTGGAGTTCTAAAGCCTTCTTATATAACTTAAGCATTGTTTTCTCCATTCCCTTCCCTGCCCTATTAGTAAAGCTACCTACTTCCATTGAGAGCTTCTTAACCTCCCTGCTCAACTTAAGTACTGCCTTTTGCAACGCCTCTATTGCTTCACCCTGCTTTTTAACAGCCTCTTGTAACGAAGTAATAGCCTCACCGTGCTTTTTAACCTCTTCTTGGAGGGACTTTACGGCCTCTTGTAACGAAGTAATAGCCTCACCGTGCTTCTTGACTTCCTCTTGTAGAGAGGCAATTGCTTCACCCTGCTTTTTAACAGCCTCTTGTAACGAAGTAATAGCCTCGCCTTGCCTCTTAATTTCCTCCTGCAAAGCTTTAATGCTCGCACTGTTCTCTTCCAACTTCTTTATTACTAACTCGTCCTTAAGCTTCTCGTAGATTTTATCAGCTAAAGCTGAAAGCAGTTGCGGGTTATTGAGGATCTCGTCGATCTTCCCACTCATATTTAATCACTCTCCTCCAGAGTTTATAAATAGTGCGGAGGTAAACGTAGGTAATTGAAAGTATGAATCCAACTCAACTGAGACTTGTAACTCACTTAAAAACGCCCTTATACCATTGACAAATAACTACTATAGAGTTATCCATGACATTACCTCTAAAACTTAACCCACTTTCAATTCGCTCATTATCCTCCTTATTAACTCATCCCTCTTTTCTCTGTCACCTTCTATTATCTTCTTTACTTCAGCGTTACTAATGCGTATTATCTTAAACCCCTGCAAGTTTACGTTATCCTGGTTCGTTATTATAAACTTCTTTACGGGATAAGCCCCTTCCTTCTCAAGGCCTTCCAACTTCCTCATATTCCCTACATTATCTAAACTGTCTTTATTGCTCAACTTAATGTCCCCTATATAAACAGCGTCATCAGTTTTAAAATATATATCAGCAGTTACGCCTTTCTCCTCAATCTTCTTACCTCTAAGGTGGACGTACTTTATCCCCAGCTCCTCCTTCAGCTCTTTCAGCCCTTCCCTTATTTTATCTTCCAATTGCCTAGAACTCTCAATAGGGTTTTCTATAACAAAAGAACTCCCAATTTCCCTCCTTATGCATTCGTCCTTTTTATACTCCTCTTTGCACTTCTCCAACGCCTCCTCGTAAGCTGTCCTAGCCTTATCTAAGAGTTCGTTAATAGTTACCGCCTTAATAACTTCCTCCACCTTAAGTAAATCCTCATAATATTCCTCACAGTAAGCCTTCAGTATGTCAGCCTTGTCTTCGTCACTCAACTTCAATTCTACTTCCGCCTCCTTAAGCCTCCTGGAAAGTGCACTGTCGCTAACGTTGCTAAACACCTCAGGCGTCATAGATATTATGATTGGTAGACCAACTTCATTTATCAACTTATGGAGTTCCTTCAATTGCCCTTCTTCCAGCTTCATTTCATCCAACAATAAACCTACGTTACCAAGCTTTTGCAGGTCCTTTAAAAACTCTATAAAGCCTTCAATGTCCCCTTCATAAGGCATGCAATAAAGCCTCTCAGCAAAACCCCAGTCCTTATCCCACTCCTCCTTTTCACAGACCGCGTGCCTAAGCCAGTTAGGGAACTCCCTTATTTTAGCAAAGAAAACGTAACCTATGTCCTTTTTATGCTCAAGGAGTAAGTTGAAAGCGTATACCTTAACTCTCTCATAAAATTTTGTGACCTTAACAAACCTCCACGCTGAAGAAGAAATGGAAGGACTATTAACTAAATCCAAATATATAATATAATTATTGCTGAGGCCGTTATAAACAGAGTTAAGCAAAGTAGTTTTACCCATCCCCGGAGAGCCTACTATAGTTATTACCTCGTCTTTACGCTTTATTATTACGTCCTCAATTTTCCTCAACGTCTGAGTCCAGAGCTTTCCAGCTACCTTAGACTTCTCTCCGAACCTGCTCACGGTATATTCTTTAAACTCGCACATGGTCCTTCCTCCTTATTATGCCGTACAAAACTCCTCCTTTTATGAAGCCATCCTTACCACCGGGTATAAGCTCGTAGTTTGAGAGTACGTAGTCGCCAAACTTTGCCATGAACTGCTCTATTGATAAACCCAGCTGTTTCCTTAAGTTTTCAATACTGACGTAACCTAAAGAGTCCTTCATAAATTCGTAGGTCTTATCCAGGTCTTCGAAACTCTTAGGTTTACCGAAAAATTCCTCTAAAACTTCCCTTAATGCTTGTTTTATCTCGTTTTGCTGAGCTGGCAGTTGGATTGCGGGCTGTTGAACAGATAAGGAACTTTCTGTCTTTTGGTTGAGCGACTTTTTTACTAAAACGTAATAAGTTGCATTACCCCTTTTCGCCTTAACCTTTATTACACCTTCTTCCTCTAACTCCTTTAGTGCCTTATCTATTTTAGAACTAGGCTTACTCAACCCCAGTTCGCGCGTAACAGCAGTTTTTGTAAACTCCTTTGTATCGTCACCGCCGGTAATTCTAAGTATTGCATTAAATATTTCATCTTTGCTGTCCATATATAATTTTTCGTACATCAATATTTAAACTTTAATGTTATAGAAAATTAAACAAAGTCATTGTAGAGAGAGTAGAACATGCAGAGGTCACTTCGTAGTAGTCTTCTTAGAGTTTCCTTAAGACTACATAGTCACTGAGAATTTCTAGTTGCCTTAACCCTATTAGTACATATAGCCTGCTTTGCGTACAGTCAAATTTTTACCAAGTCAAACGTTTTTTGTTTAAAAACGAGTTAACGCCTAAAGAAGAGCAGAAAACACTACCGCCCCGGTTAGTCATCGCATAATATTTAAGTCCTATTCCTCAGTATATCATATGTTTACAAGTTATGCCCTAACCTTAAAGTTGAAATATGGAAGAACCTACAATAATTTTACTGGAAAAATAAGTAAGATAATCCTACTCTCAGAGTTCCCGGAACTGGAGATCCTTTTTAAACCCACAAAAGGATTTTTAAAGCCAGTACACGTCTCGCCCATAATCGGAAAAGAAGGAGCAGTTTACGCTTATTACGAGAAGGGGGTACTAAAGGAGGCGAAAATAGACGGCGAATATAAAATAAAAGTAGGGATCCCAGAGGAGATGTCAAGAGCGTTTGAAGAAAAAGTAAAGGAAGTGTTAAACGTAAAGACTAGGGTAAAAATGGAAGGCAGTATGTTGGAGTACACAATAACAAACGTAGAGAGGGAGAAGATAGAGGTAAAGGACAGGTTCAAGCTATGCTTTTCTCCTACCGTTTTATCAAACCCCTTCATAATTAACAGGGACTTCAGGAAGTTCCTTCCAACACCTTCTGTTACGTTCTGGATACCTTATGCAATAATGAAGGGGAAGAATAACGTAAATATGGAAGACATCAAAGTCATTGAAGAGAGCATAACTGAGACGTGGAAGAGCAGGATAAAGACCATGTGGATACCTTACGACACTGCAAAGGAGCCGGTACTGGTAGGGAAAGTAGAGTACAGGTTACTCAAAAACGATGAAGAGACAAAGAAAATAATTGAGACTGCGTTAATCTTAGGAGTAGGTTCCTCAAGGGCTAGCGGTTTCGGGCACGTAGAGGTGTGCTGAGCTTATATCTTTCAATTAATTCTATTTTTCCTTAAGTTTTATTATTTCATCTAGATCTTATATTCAAAATATAAAATTAAATACCGAAGCCTAGGTTCTTCCTTATTTCAACAATACGACTTAATATACAATACTAGGATGAGCTCCTTTCAGTTCTTCCTTATTTCAACTTTGTTTACCCCTATTTTCTTTGAAACATAAGATCTTTCAGTTCTTCCTTATTTCAACAAGCGACGTAATAATATGGAGCGATTCAGGAGTACTTTCAGTTCTTCCTTATTTCAACGTGCAGGAGCTATGACTTCTGAAGACGTTCCTGATCTTTCAGTTCTTCCTTATTTCAACTTTCGGGAATGTCTGGTATCATATTTTTACCTCAAACTTTCAGTTCTTCCTTATTTCAACAGTTAGTAGCGATAATGTCAATACTGATCAACAGCTTTCAGTTCTTCCTTATTTCAACTTTCATACTTTCCTTCTAGTGGCTTACCGATAACTTTCAGTTCTTCCTTATTTCAACACTTATGCACTGAAGGTAGCTAGGGATGTATTTCTTTCAGTTCTTCCTTATTTCAACATGGAACAAAAATTCTTTCGCATATAGCATTACTTCTTTCAGTTCTTCCTTATTTCAACGCAGGAGCTTCGTTCATGGCTTCAGGTGTTATCGGCTTTCAGTTCTTCCTTATTTCAACCATTTGGTTTCTCTGATTATCTCTATAACCCAATCCTTTCAGTTCTTCCTTATTTCAACTTGAACTATCAGAAGTGACTATTTGCCCTATACCCTTTCAGTTCTTCCTTATTTCAACACGAGTATAACGATATCAATTAATAACTATACGACTTTCAGTTCTTCCTTATTTCAACAAACGTAACGCCGTACTTAGAAAGAATATTATCTATCTTTCAGTTCTTCCTTATTTCAACGATTGCACTCGTTATAGCACCAGTAATCCACCCCCTTTCAGTTCTTCCTTATTTCAACTTGAGATAATTTCTAACACTGAGAGGGGAAATTTTCCTTTCAGTTCTTCCTTATTTCAACATCAGCTTCCTAGCGTTTATTTCACCGCCTAAGCTTTCAGTTCTTCCTTATTTCAACTCGTTAAAGAGTTTGAGGACGATTTCTGGAGCTTAGCTTTCAGTTCTTCCTTATTTCAACTTGTCGATCTTATTGAAAGAGTTGCAAAAAGAAACTTTCAGTTCTTCCTTATTTCAACATATTTGCTTAGACGCAGAATATATTAAAGATCACTTTCAGTTCTTCCTTATTTCAACATAAATGAAGGAAATCTACTGGAAATAAATGATACTTTCAGTTCTTCCTTATTTCAACTTAGGGAACTGGATGGCCGAAATCAGACTAGCAGCTTTCAGTTCTTCCTTATTTCAACAAGCGTACTTACGGACTATATATATTAAAAAATACTTTCAGTTCTTCCTTATTTCAACAGAATGAGCAAAATAAAGGAATGGCTCGTCAATAACTTTCAGTTCTTCCTTATTTCAACACCTTTCCATCAACTGCAAGAAAACCAACGACTACTTTCAGTTCTTCCTTATTTCAACAACCGTTAGTCCCCTAAAAGCAATAAAAGATCTTCTTTCAGTTCTTCCTTATTTCAACTTACAGAGAGGCTTACATAAAAAGGCATTGGGGAGCTTTCAGTTCTTCCTTATTTCAACATATGAATTTTGTAAAGTTTACGAGTCCATGGCAAACCTTTCAGTTCTTCCTTATTTCAACCTATTGCGTCCTTTTTATAGTCTCTTATTGAATATCTTTCAGTTCTTCCTTATTTCAACCAGACCCCTTTTTAACTAAGGGCTGAAGGTAACTCTTTCAGTTCTTCCTTATTTCAACAAGCGACATTGCGAAAAGCTTTCCTTTTTCCGTTCTTTCAGTTCTTCCTTATTTCAACAATAAGCCTTACCATGACTCAACCAGCTCACAAACTTTCAGTTCTTCCTTATTTCAACTAGACCTGATTACCGCTCCTTTTGCCCTCCTCACTTTCAGTTCTTCCTTATTTCAACAAAAGTGAGAAGAATGGGACATAAAAAACACAGTACTTTCAGTTCTTCCTTATTTCAACAAGCTAAGCGTTGAGGAAGTTAGGAGCTATCTGCCTTTCAGTTCTTCCTTATTTCAACCGTAAGAAAATTGGAGGAGTTAACAAAAGCAAACTTTCAGTTCTTCCTTATTTCAACAGGAAATTAAGTGAACTGCTTAGTATAAAAATAACTTTCAGTTCTTCCTTATTTCAACGTAGATCTGAAACACAGGATAATCAAACTTCTTACTTTCAGTTCTTCCTTATTTCAACTCAAGAGTTTTTATTGAAGAGTCATGGATTAAAGCTTTCAGTTCTTCCTTATTTCAACCATTTTGAGTTACCCCGCTCACCGCTTCTCCTACCTTTCAGTTCTTCCTTATTTCAACACAAATTATCAAAAGCCACAGAGAGAGGTTTTATCTTTCAGTTCTTCCTTATTTCAACTTACATTCAGTTCAGCACAAGATATTAATGTAAACTTTCAGTTCTTCCTTATTTCAACGTCCACGAGTTTGAGTTCAAAGGACATAGCGAAGCTTTCAGTTCTTCCTTATTTCAACAGGAAATTAAGTGAACTGCTTAGTATAAAAATAACTTTCAGTTCTTCCTTATTTCAACATGAAATACTTAATCCTTTAGTAATAAATAATGAGTCTTTCAGTTCTTCCTTATTTCAACTTATTGCCCTAGTTACAACGTGTCTCGTCCAAGTCTTTCAGTTCTTCCTTATTTCAACCTATGAAATTAGCGGAAAGACATAGAAGAATGAAAACTTTCAGTTCTTCCTTATTTCAACCATGAAGATGTTCAAGAGAAGATGGTAGACCTTTCTTTCAGTTCTTCCTTATTTCAACGAAGGGAAGTTAAGGCTTCCTAATGAACCCATTGACTTTCAGTTCTTCCTTATTTCAACGTAATGAAACAAAAGGAATTTGTGTCAGATTCAACTTTCAGTTCTTCCTTATTTCAACAAGTAAAATTGTACAATATCATTTGGAGAAGCCACTTTCAGTTCTTCCTTATTTCAACAGAATAGAATGAAGTAGATGATAAGATAAATATAGCTTTCAGTTCTTCCTTATTTCAACAAGAATGTATCAAATAGAAGATATTGCAACTAAAGCTTTCAGTTCTTCCTTATTTCAACATCACTTTCTCATCTGCTCAGTCTGTTGTACTTGACTTTCAGTTCTTCCTTATTTCAACAGAGAAGAAACAAAAACAGAAGGAACAAGTCCAGACTTTCAGTTCTTCCTTATTTCAACCCAGTATTCATTAAAAGAAGTACACTATTCAAATTCTTTCAGTTCTTCCTTATTTCAACATGTACAAAATCAACAAAATGAAGAAAAGAAGAAAGCTTTCAGTTCTTCCTTATTTCAACATTTATAATTTTTATTCTGGATTAAATGTAGTAACTTTCAGTTCTTCCTTATTTCAACAGAAATTATCGAAATTGTAATTGGGGTAGTAGTAATCTTTCAGTTCTTCCTTATTTCAACAAGTCGGCGGGACATCTACTTTCAAACTCTGTAACTTTCAGTTCTTCCTTATTTCAACACTAATTAATTTTGCCATAGTAGTTTTTCCTAATCTTTCAGTTCTTCCTTATTTCAACCACTTCCTTTCTGCTTCAAACTCTTCTTCATTCACTTTCAGTTCTTCCTTATTTCAACTTACAGTGACCTAGTAGACTTGGCAGGTGATGTAATCCTTTCAGTTCTTCCTTATTTCAACATAAGGAAAAGAAGAATCATAGCCGAAAGTATATCTTTCAGTTCTTCCTTATTTCAACTCCCACCATTTGCGGGAATATTAATATCTGCGGTCTTTCAGTTCTTCCTTATTTCAACACAAAAAAGGAAAGGTAATTATCGAAAAAGTGAACTTTCAGTTCTTCCTTATTTCAACATTTTACAATTATTTTATCATCTCCAAGATTGGACTTTCAGTTCTTCCTTATTTCAACAGTTATAAAGGAGGAAGGACAGAGGCACTTTATACTTTCAGTTCTTCCTTATTTCAACCGTTCGTCATTTTTCACGTCTTTTTGACGTGTTTTTAGGGGTTTGTGTAGATTATCTTTCTTTACCCTTTATAATAAGCCTTACTTTCCGCTAAAATTAAGGAAAGGATAAGTAGAAAGAGTTTATCCTCCGTATTTTTGAAAGTAACTTTTCAACACAAAAGTTTATAAAGGGTATTTATACCCCAGAAAAAGACGTTAAAAAATCTGCCTCAGAATCTACATGAAAAAATTTCCTTTACTCAATATTTTTCCAAACTCCCTTGTTTTTAGAAGAAATTGAAAGGGAATAAATAGTCAAAGTAGATAGAAAAATACTATAGAAGGAAGAAGACTGAGGAGAAAAAGAAACTACGAATAAAGAAGGAGACTAGAAATATCCTAAAAAATCTCTAACAAAAATATATAAATCCAGCCTCCCTAATTTTAACATATAATTGAATGAAAGAAACATTGGAATAAGACTAAATGTAGATAGAGAAATTCATGCCCTCATTTATCTACACAAAAAATACCAAGTAAAATATAAAAATAGAAGAAAACGATTAAAGTAAAGCATTATTCAACATGTGTATAAATCGTTATTGGGAAGACAGGGTAGGATTAAAGTAAAGCATTATTCAACATTGAAAAGTCTTAAGAAAATGATGCTGTGTTGCCTGCAGCATCAAGGATTTAGTTAATTTTCACATTTCTCGTAAGTAAAGAATATAATAGATTCTTGCGTATATACAGCACTGAAATCTAGAAGGAATTTTCCAAAAAGAGAATAGATTCTTGCAGATATGAGTCATTAAAGCTCCTGGCTCTTTGCAGCGTTTCTAAGAGCGTCACTTGCAGATATACGGTCATTAAAGATGAGTGGAATTTCTTGTATAATTAAAAGATAGTTTGTTACAGCGTATGGAAAATTATAAGACGCGGTCAGTCCTAATGAATTAATGCTGCAGTATCTAAGTTGCTAGATAAGTCAAGGTTCTAGGGGATAATTTAAGTTCTGAAGAACGATAAAACTATGGAATTGAAAGGAAGAGGCAAAGATTCCTCAGGCAAAAGGATAAAGTCTACATATCAACATAAAGTACACATTCATGCTATGAAGACTTCTTAACGTACTCCAGAGGGTATGATGTAATCAAGATCATGTTTTTCCATTACAAAGGTTTCTTAACTCACTCTTCTGGTATAAGGCTTATATTAATGGTGATTAAATGAATAATTGGTGAAATAATGGAAGAAGTGGTAATAAAAAAGGTCGATGAGCAAGGGAGAATTGTTATACCAAAAGAGTGGAGGACAAGGTTCAACACTGACGAATTTATCATGGTTTTAAAAGACGATAAGATAGAGATTTATCCTAAAGTCTCTAATCTCTCTAAGCTAATAGATAGTGTAGAAGTCGACGAGTTAACAGATGATTGGCATGAGCTCAAACGTAAAATTTATAGACTCTAACGTGTTCATTTACGCAATTTTAAAACCAAAGAAGCCTTTGGACGAGAAAATATTTAAGATAAAAGAGAAGGCAAAGGTAATTCTGTTAAAGATTAATAACGGCGAGGAAAAAGTGCTTACTACTGTAGTCCACGTGTCTGAAATAGCTAATATAATTGAGAGCTTATCGAATTTAACTACATCAATAGAAGTAGTAGAGAACATCCTAAATAGTAGTAACATAATCGTCGAGGGCATTACCGCAAGCGACTATTCAATTGCAGTCAGGGTTTCAAAAGAGAAGAATGTAAGTGTTAACGACGCACTAGCTTACGTAATAATGCAAAAACGCGGTATTAATGAGATTTATACATTTGATGAAAAACACTTTAGAAGGCTAGGAGTAACTATTCTGTAAGTTCGTAGAGTAAGTTCAAAGGAGTATGAGGCGTTGCATATAATGTCACAATTACACGATAGCCTATGAGGTATTCTCTGCCTTGCTGTTATTTATTCTTATAATCTCTTAAAAGCGGGCCTATAAAAAGTAGGAGAAATCGATGATGTTATCCGTGATTTGTACATTCACTGTTTCATCACGCCAGGTCGAATAAATTCATGACGTTATCACTACAGTTTTTGGGAGAAGCGACTACGTTGATGAAATGTAAGATGACTACTTTTCGAAAGAAGCCATTTAGAGTAAACGAGGTGGCACAAAAGTTACTTTGTGATCACTTCAATCAGATCTAAGCTAAACACACTCTTAATTTATGTAGCTTAGAACTTAATAAAACCCAACGAGCTTAACACCTATTGAAGAGAAGGAGAAAAAACTTGTTCTCTAAAAAGGTAAAAATCCCCACATTTGGCTAAAGTCTCCTTGAATTCTCTCAAAGGGGAGTTTAACAAAATATTTCACGTTGTCAGACTCCCCTTATATTCTCTCAAAGGGGTCATTTCTCCACTACAGTTTCTTTATATTCTCTTCTTCACTTATCTTAGTCCCTTCAACCTTCCTGAAAGTGCTCTCTTCTGCATCTAGGTTCAATAAACCTTGTCCTTTGCTTTTTCCGTTACCTATTTGTAAACCCAACTTCTCAATAAAGTCTAAAGTCTCCTTCCACAGTTTCATTTCCTTTTCACTCGGGTTTCTTAATAGCACTTTGACCTCTATCTTCTCAGGTAAAAGTAGCTCTTCAGTGTAAAGGTGACCTTCTTTCACTGTCCAGGTTTCCCTATCTATAGTGGTTCTGGTGAGTTGGAGAAGCTCTGAGGAAGAGATTACTGAATCAGAGAAAACTACTTTTCCTGCAAACGACTTCGAACCGTAGATTCCTTCTATAGGGCACTGGATGTAAGCTAAAAACTTGGAAACAGTGTCTACAACATCTTCTCTTTTGTATACTCTCCCTGAGGAGAACAGATAACCGCAGTCGTAACCCCTGCATTTTATGTCTTTTAGTTTATCTCCACTGCACTGTTCACCGCAAATTTTCGCAATTTTTTCAGCCTCAGCCCTAGTTGGTGGGTCCTCGTGGTCGTCGTTCAAGTGGGACTTTATTATTGGGTCGTTACAAGATTTAGCAACTAACTCAGTAACCCTCTTGAAAGCACCTTTCCAAGAGCTAAACGGTATTACTTTCTGTCCTCCCTCGTCTAGGAAGTAAGTGACAGTACCTTCCCTTATCCCACCTATTAAAATTGGTGAAGTTGGCTTGAAATACAGCCTAAATAGGTATGAGACCATTTACACCACCTTCTTAATTAATTCACCTAGGTCGGAAATCTTAACCATGAAATTCAAACCGGCTGGCTTTAAATAGTCGAGGTCGTAAATCTTCTTCAACTTTACTAAGCTCCCTGCAGATAGAACTTTAATTACGGGCTTTTGTCCCCTGACCGTTTTTCCGTCTACAACCCTGGTAAACCAGCCTAAGTAGAGTTCAGTCTTCCCAATGACGAAATCGTAGTCGAAGAAAGTCTTCCCGAGGGAAGGCAAACATTGCGAAAGGCAATAGACCACATCACCTTCCTTTGGTACACCTAGGTCGACTTCTTTCACTGCTTCTACTTCTGCACTACCGAAGCCCCTGCTCCTCCCTTTGCCTACCCTAAAACTCTTAATGCCTAGGTCTTCTGAAGAAAGGAACCAGATCCCTTTCAACAGTTTATATTCATAAGCGTAAAGCATACCACCTTCACCTGCACCGTACTTTTTAGATATTGCCACGTGTTGGGTAATCACTGAAGGCACTTCTGCCTTTTTATAGTGGTAGTATTTTTCGTCCTCTGAGGTCATGTAAATTAGGTCACCTATCTTAGGTTTAGCCTCTACTGGATAGGGGTAATTATCTAATAGCTCTTTACTTACCTTATTCAGTATGCCCTTCTCTTCGATATATTCGCTTGACTTCCTACTTATTGCAGGAGAAAACGCATGAGAAGGCACTGCAGGCTTCCCGTCTATTAACGGATAAGCTGGGGATGTGTAAAAACTGTCAAGCAAGCTGTAGTCCTCCTTAGCGTTTATTAATGCCCCCCTTATTGCTTGTGCCGGTATATAATCTGCAGAGGAGAAATAATAGTTCTTTATCTTCCTAGATGAGAAAGCTATCGGTTCTTTTATCGAGAGTTTTATTAATTTCATGACCACAACCACCTCTTTAAGCTTTCTAAGTCTGAAAAATCGCAGTTAGCAGGAGGAAGGTTCTCTACTTTGAGGTCTATCATGCCTCCCCTACCTAACCTCCAAAGCCTTAAGTAAAATAGGGAAAGTAAGACTAACCTTATTTCCTTACAAGATGCAGAGTCCTTGACCTCTACTTCAAACTCGAATTCAGTGTTAGGCTTTACAACTTCCTGCTTAAATAATGACCCTTCTTTTGCCTTCAGGTTTTCGTCTCTTATTGAAACTCTAGTAAGCACTGCGTCAGGGGTAATCATAACCCCGTGGACGTTTACTATTCCCTCTTGGTTAGGTTTACCGAAGACCTTGCAAACGTCACAGTCCTTCATTTTTGAGGGCTCTATTTCCCCGCAGGAAGTATAGTCCTTAACTTCACCTTCCTCAATTGCCTTACTTATGGCAGTCCTCATTGCACCTTTGACCGAAGACCCAGGTATGCCGAGCTCGTTAAATGCTATATCTACTGAGCCTATTGACGTATTCCCACCAACTGTTAGGGAACTTAAAGCCTTAGCTCTTACCTTTATTATCATTTCCTCTCACCTAAAATGAAAGTTTTTAAAACGTGATAATAACCTAAGAGGTTAATATATTCGTTCCCTGAGTCATTGTAAGTGCTCAGGATTAACTTGAAGAGTTCTTTTTCATCCTCACTTTCAGCCCTATGCCTTTCCCTCACTAGGTAAGCTATGAGCCTTAACATGTCTTTGCTGGTAAAGTAAAGCTCTAGAGCGTCATCAAGCTTTGACACTGCATGTTTAAGAATACCCCTTTCCTCCAGCTTCTTAGCGACGTCTAGGAGGGAATTTAACTCCTTCAGCGTAACCTTAGGTGAGTAAATTTCCTTGTGGATTTCCAGCTCCTCCTCTACTGCCTTATCTGATAGGAAAGCTGAAGTAGTTAAAACTCCTACAGTAGATTCCTTGCCCCCTTCATATTTACTCTCCTCCATTAACCTGTCAGCAGCGTTTATGAGGAACTGTATTGGATGATCATACTTTGCGGTAATTACTCCTACCTTAAATGTCAATCCTGAATCTTTAGCCTCCTCTATGAACTTACTTACAAATGGCAGAGCGACTGAAGCCGGAGTTATTATTACACCTTCGTCTCCACCTAAGTACAGCGTCCCTACCGGTATCATTTTGTCACCTATTTCTTTCAATGTGACGTAGTAAGACTTCTTTACTGAGTAATCTACCCAAAAGCTCTTTGCAGTGTATTCTCCAAAAGTCAGCGTCCTCTTGAAGAATTCTCCTGCGTTATTACCGTCAAATTTTATTACTGAAATGTAATTACCCCCTTCCGCAATATCCTCCATTGGGTCTTCCACCTTTTCGTAAACCCACTCCTTGCCGTCAACGTAGAACTTTGAAGACAGCTTAGCCATAGCACCCCTACTCGCAGAGTGACTGTGGACAAAGTAACACCTACTACAGTAGTAACTCCCTTGGTCAGAGTAAACTGCAGGCCTTATACCGCAACTGTCGCACACCTTGTGTAGACCATATGATAGGATATCCTCTTTTACATCAGCTAAGACCAAGGAGTTCAAGTTGCTCTTTCTTATTAATGGTCCAAGAGAGCCGTAGTCTATTATTCTATCTCCTACGTAGAACCCCACGTAGCTAACTTTTGGAGTAACGCCAAGCTCTTTAAATATCTCGTCACTCCTTAACGACTCTATGAAGTCTTCCGGCTTAACGTCAGTTCTCCCAACTAAGTAGGAGTGTCCTCCCATTGAGGCCAATAACGCCTCTGGGGGCAGGAATGCCTTATCCTTACGTAGTAAGTTGTCTAAGTGTATGAACGGTACAGTTGACGATAAGTAGTCCACAAAGAAGCTTGCAGCAGATAAGTCCCTCAAGTTTGAGAAGTAATTAATGAAGGATTGCACTCCCGGGAAGTCTATGTAATATAAGTAACCTTTCACGCCCTCACCTTTCACTTCCTCTTCTCTCTTCTTCTTCATCAGTTCTTCGTAAATCTTTACAGTGCACTGCTTGTACTGATCTACAGTGTATTTGATTTCTTCCATGCACTCGGCCCTAGCCCCTTCTTCGTAACAACTTAAGAAAGGCTTACATTCTTCTATTTCTTTAGCAATTTCCCTAACTTCGTCAATTAGCCTATCAGCTGAAGATGCTACCCTATCTGCCCTACTTACTATTGTGTCTGTACTATGGTGAGTTTTAATCCGTTGCAGGGCATTCTCTATGTTATCTACTTTGACGTTCTCTTTCTTAAGTTCATCAATAACTTTCTCCATGAAATTTATCCCTTCAGCTACGTGGTGAGTAGGAGAAGTTAATTTTCCTATATCGTGCAATATTGAAGCTAACCTCAAGTAAGGTAAGTCCTTGGAATAAGGTTGTTCAAGCCAACCCACTAGGGAGGTTAAAGTTAAGTGTGAAGAGAGAGGGGCGATATTCAACCCTGGTCTAGTATCTGCAGGAGTTTGGCTTAATGCCTCAAATATTGTCCTCAGTGAATTGTAAGCCTCTGCTTTCCCTCCATATATCGTCTCTATGAAGTCCATAGGAGAAAGCTTACCGCTGTCTATTAATTCCTTACCGCTTTCCACGTATTTTGTCCTCCTGGTTACTATGTAAGATGTGAGGAAGTCAAAGTTGTTGAGCAAAGAATTACCGCTGTAAGGTATGTAAGGTAAAAGGAGCGGTGCCTTAATTATTAACGAAAGGTAATCTGTAAGTAAATCGACGTCATCTGTCTTGCTGGCTAACATAAACCTTATAATGAGGTTCCTCAACTCTTCCCTTGCTTTCCTGTTATCTTCCTCTTTAGTTATACCATCGTCCTTGTCCTTAACTAGTATTCCATAAACTCCCCTTATCAACTCAATCACCCTTCATGTATTCAATACCTTCCACTTTCAACTTCTCTCCTTCTTCCTCCTTAGCTTCAACTACCTTAACGCACTCCTTCTCCTCGTCTAAAGTTACTGAAAGATCTCTCTTAATGCATATCTTCATTTCCAATCCTCCTCCACGTCGTGTAAGTATCTTGAGTTCTTATTCTCAAACTCCTCGCATGCCTTAATTAAGTCTTGGTCGTCTACTTCAAATTTTACTCTTGCGAAGTCCTTCCTCTGGAACTTAAACCTACCCATAAGCATCACCTTAAATTTACCTTTCCTACAACCCATTCCCCAGAGTAACATCCCCCACTCCTCCATAGTGAGGTTACCTATTACGTCACCTTCAAAGGTTGAACCTCTAGTGACTACCTCGTATGTGAACCCCTGCATGTTAAGGAACTTTACGTTACCCTTGGTTAGCTTAAAGTCTGTAAAAGTTATCCTACTAGCTAAACCTGCAGTGCCGAAAACGTTACATACCGGGCACACGACTCCTTCTTCCTCGAAGTTGTCGCTGTGTTTCCTCTTCGGTCTAAATATTTCCTTATATTTTCTTGAGACAGTTGTTGAAGGTCTGTTGCCTAAAAAGTTGTAACAAGAACAATCGTAAAGTACCTCAAGCCTACTCCTTACTGCTCCCCTTACAGTGTTAGCTGGGATTGCTATATCATCTCCTACCCTGGTAAAGTGAACGAAGTCCCTCTCTACCGCAACTTCCGCTCTACCTGTCTGTATGAATTGCGAAATAACGGCAGAGTTCTTTTTAATTTCCGAAGGCATTGGCTTCGGGTTCTCGGATATATGCAGATATTCAGATATTACGTTAATCTTTACGTGCACCTTCCTCTTTTCTCCCTGGTTTCTGGGAGTTGGAGGAGATCTACATTGGGTATTTGATCCCTGCATGGTTAAACACCTCTATTAACGAGGAATTCTTATTGAAGAACTCGTCCCCATTCATCTCTCCTGGAGTGTAATCAGCCTTTAGATCAAAGTCGTCAAGTGGTGAGAGGGAATTTCCCGACCCACTCTTTTCAGTGTAGTGTGATACTCTTAGCTCTACCTTCGCAAAATTAACGAAACCGAACCCTCTGCTCTTATAACCTCCAACTTGGTAAACTCCACCGTGCAAAGCCTTCATTATAGACAGTATATAACCTATTGCGTAATTTGGCAAGTTCTCCCCAAGCATTAAGAAAGTGAAAGTGGAGTTTGGCTCAATATACTCGGCGGTCCCCAGAGCGCCTTTTGCTACTGCGCCGTTCTCCCTGCTTACCGCTATGATAGTCTTTACTCCTATCTTATAGTCTAGTGGGTAAGAATCGAAAAAGTAAACTGCAGAAATTACTGACTGTGCACCAAAAACCTTACAGTTTATGCAGGTCTTTTCCCAGAATAACTTCTTAGCCTCTTCCACATTGGAGGAAATGATGTCTTGAAAGTTCGGTATTTTGTCCACGCAAGTTTCCCTCGTTAGCCCGGTACAGGTGTAAAGCCCTCTTTTTCTAGCAATTGCCTCCCCAGTAGAGCGGAATACTCCTTTCCACGTTGAGCCAGGAATGTAAGGTACTCCGGATGAGTTCTTTAAAAGTTGTACACGTGCAGTTGAAGTAAAGTCCACTGTGTCCCTACTACCTACCCTTATTGGAGAATCGTTCCTTACGACCCCTTTAATCTCTACTCTCCTTATTAGCTCTTCGTGTAAGAACGTCACTTCTCACCCAAGATCTTCTTTACCTCTATTTTTTCCTCTTTTAGCATTCCTTCCTTCAAAGTGAACTTTACTACTGTAGGGTTTTCTAGCTTAACTAACCCTAGTCCTATGCTTTTCCTATTTCCTATCATTATACCTTCATTTATGAGGAGCGATAACGCAAACCTAAATGCTTCTACTGCCTCCTTTTCTGTTTCCTCTTTAGGTTCTTCTAAGTCTACGTTAAATACCCTCATCCTGAAGTCAAAAGACGCTCCGGGCTCTATGTAATCAAGAGTGTATAGGTTCTTGGGTTGTTGCGCACCAAAAGTCCTGTTTATTGCCACCATTGTCCTGTAAGTCCTCACGTAATCTGAAGAAATAGGTGAGTCGAAGACAAAGACCCTTGAGGCAAAAGCAGGAGAGCCAAATAAGTAACAGGGAATGCAATTCGCGTACGCTTTCTCTTCCTCTTCTTCGTCTTTTGCGTTGACTTTCTCGTAAGGGTAAATTATGTTCCAACCGCGCGTCTTTGAATACATTTCCACTAAGTTCCTTAAAGCTCCCTTCATTGTAGAGCCTGGGATGTAAGGTTTCCCGTTAATAGTTATCACTGGGTTATCTGTAGGTTCGTCAAAACGTGAAACTTTCCCGGTGCCTATCCTTAGTGAGGAAAGGTTTGCCAATTTCCCGGTTATTTCATATATGGATTGAAATGAAGAGAAGTCCATATCTATCACTGCACTATTTGTTTTAACAAGTCATGAAAGCTTTTAGTGTTGAAGTCTACTCTTACTTCTTCTATTGATTCGCTCAACCACTTCACGTAACCTAAAAGCTCTATTACCTTGTTTATGTCGTTTAACTGCGTAATGTATTTAACTAAAAGCTTTCCGGTGTTTATGAAGCGACCCCTTTGTGCCTGCCTTATTATAAACAGAGAGACGAGATTTACGTCCCTGCTCTGTTGTGCGTATTCTATGAAGGAGTTTATTTGTGAGGAAGAAAACCCTTTTTCTCTCTTTCCTGAAACTGCTATTTCTGTAGCCATATCTAGGAGCTTTTGAGTCGAAATCTGCTGGGACACAAGGAATTAGTAGTTTGGATATATTAAATGCTTTACTCTTTCTAGATAACAGTACTTGTTATTGTTTCTGCTTTGTGGAGATCTTTATTAAAGTCGATATTAGACTTTCTTTCAAATTAACGCGATTTAGAATTTAAGAAAAACAAGGCTTAACACCTAAAGTACCACAAAACTTATTGTTTCAATACTCTAATTATTAATATTTATATGAAAGTAAGAACACTAGTGGAAAAATTCATTGAGATAACCTTTATTATACTTCTTACCTAGTTTAACATATGACGACGAAAGTACTGATAAAGAACATGGATGAGCAGCTTTATAGGATGTTAAAAGCTAAAGCTGCCTTATTAGGGATAAGCGTTTCAGAGGCAATACAGCAGGCAATATCACTATGGTTAAACGTAACTGAAGGTGTCTGGGATTACAATTACGTCGTGCTTAAAACTAACCCCGAGGCATTAAAGGCGTATAATGAAGGAAAATACGTTTTGGCTTGCGACGGAGAATATATTGGAGCATTTGATAGCGAAAAGGAGGCAGTAGAAAAAGGGAGAGGACATAAAAAGTGTATGATAGGAAGTAAGAATTACGAGCAAGGTATGGGAGAGTGGGGATGGTCCTCGATTGCTTTAGAATAAATGATAAGCCCATCTTACCTATTACCATAACAGATCCTTATACTGGGAATTCCGTGGAAGTTGAAGCACTAATAGATACGGGGTTCTCTGGCTACCTTTTAATTCCACCTTCGGTTTACAGCAAAGTTAATTCCATTGAATTGGAGAACCCCAGAGTTTACGCGACGATTAACGGAATTGTTAAGACTAGAGTTGCTAAAGCATTTGTGAAAATAGGTAAAATTACACTAGATACGTTTATTGAAAGCCCAATCTTAGGTAGAGAAATTTCACTTTTAGGAAGAGAATTACAAAAAATGCTTCACATAGAATTTAGGAAAGGGAAGGAGGTCTGCATAGGGGATCCCCTCTAATTAAACTTAAAAACCATAGCATAAATAGTATAAATACCTCTAATGAACTGAAAGTAGAAAGACTAGCTTCTCAGTCCATTTTACCCAGAATGAGAGTTTTTTCACCAAGGTTTATCAGCTATAGCAGATTTGTTCAATTTTTATCTAAGGCTAACATTGACCCATTAACTTGATTTAAGAAACAATGCTTAACACCTAAGGGTTAACAACAAAGCAATTAACATCAAAAAGTTTATAAATGTCTAGGAGAAATCAAGAATTAAAGTGGTTAAAATGGACGTAGAAGAAGTCTGTCTAATTTATATAAATCTAATTTATATAAATAAAAATAACGAAAAGAAGGAAGTAAACCATAGTACTGCACAGTGAGGAGGCGATGATGATGGAGCCTCTGAGTGCATACTATTTAGGAGTATCTAACATTATACAGGACGCATACTATTTCAAACTATCAGACGATATTTACATAATCTCAAGGCAGTACAAGACTGTTAACATAAATCAAGAAATAGAACTACAGAGGATAAAGTCGAGACTGCCACCAGAAAATTCAGTAACAACAATATCCAACAACCTTCTCGAAATTTTACCTTCAGTAGGAGAGACGTTATCGGGAGAAAAAGCAATAAAGAAAAAACTAATGTACTTAGGTTATGTAAAGAAAGATGTTAGAGATCTACAGTATGAAGGAATTCATGGCAAAGCTGACTTAATAACTGTGAATGGAGAAGTAGCAGAAATAAAGTCGACGTTCGCACGCAGAGCAAATAAGTTAATACTTAAAGGAATAGTGGAGGCAACTCTATACGGGACTTTAGGCATTTTAAGCGGTAAGCTACACTATCCTAGATTATATGTAGCTGTAGGATACTTAGACCATGATACAACTAAGATTGATAATGCTGAAACCCATGAAGTGGACTACACTGCAATACTGAAGAAAATAGACATCCACGAAGTACGTATAAACATTAGAGACTTGGAAGTCCCTAATAACGTAATGACAGAGTACAAGGCTGAAAGGATATTCAACTGCATAACTAGAGGTGCTTGAGATGATCTTAGAATTGGTAGAGCTAAGGAAAATCTTGAGCATTTCAGCTAATGAGAAAATACGCTTACAAAAGGATAGGGAAGCAAAGGACCTTACAGAGGTTATTGTGGGGACAAACTACGGTAAGCAAGACCTCACGCTCAGGAAAACCAGTAAGACTTTCGTAATAAACGCAGTAAACAGCTACCTTAAACTAAACTTCTCTGACACACAGAGGGATCTCTTATGCAACATCCCCATTGCGTGTCCTGACGTATTAGCAGGTAATGCAATAATTGAAGTAACGCTTGCAGAAAATTTACCATTTACTATGACCAAGGTACTAATTTACTCCACCATATTAATAGCCCTAGGGCTGTCAGAGAGCGTTAAGCCAATAACAATTTCAGTAAATCACAAAGGCAACGTCGCTACTACTATAGACGTCTTCTCTGTGTGCTTCATGGGAAAGGAAACAGTAGACTGGACTTCTGCAATAGCCATCATAAAAGAGTTATTATCACACAAAAGGTGATAAATGTGTATGCAATTGCAGAGGTCTATATTTCACCTACATCCAACGCAATAATTCCACCTTTCACTTCCAAGGTCGGGAAAAGCCTCCTAGGGGACGCAAAGGGAATTTCAATATCACCACTGAAGAAAGGAGGAAATTACATGATAAAGTATTCGACACTACCGACTTTTATGGAAGTTGAGGAAGGAGAGACCTACTCTTTCGAAGTAGGAGGGAAAAGTGAGGAAGTTATAAAAGCTTTAACAGTCCTGGAGGAGAAGAGAGTTTTCAATACTTACTGGAAGGTAAAAGACGTGAAATTGAATGAAGTCAAAGTCGAGCCAAGCGACTGCATAGAAATAGACATACTAACCCCTGCTCTCTTGGCAGACCCCTTTAGGAAGGATAAAAGAAAGAGGTTCACCAATGCGTTTTTCGTGGTATTTGCAGTGAACTTTATGGACCACTTTAAGCTCACAAGGGAAGAGTACTCAAAGCTAGCTTTAAGCCTTGAGGGGAAAGTGAGGGAAGAGCCTTCAACTATGAGTTACGCAAAGGTGATTTATGCGGGGAAGGAAGTAGTAGGGATAGTAGGGAAATTCAGGTACACAGTAATAGAGGACGAGTCAATACTCAAAGCTTTAGAAAACGCAGTAGCCAAGGGAATAGGTAGCTCCAGGAGGAACGGCTTCGGGAGGATTAGCTTAAAGGGGTGCATTTAAGCTGTATTATTGTCCGGTCTGTAAAAGGATATTAGGCAGACTGAGCGGTTTAGAAAAGCACTTCAGGAGAGCACACAGCGACTTAGACTCATGTCCAGTATGCAAAAAGAAGGTAAATAACTTAGGGAAGCACCTAACTAAAATGAGGGACGACGACCACTTAGTCCTATGGTACCTTTATAATAATTTTAAGGGGGTGAAGGACAGGGAACTAAAGAAAAAGGTAAGGAAAATAGTAAAGGAGAAACTAAGGGTAGAGACAGTTAAAACAACTTAGGGAGTAGGCGGGCTATATGCAACAGATCCTATGAAAAAGAAGTTTATAGAAACTCAAGTAACAACTACATTTGCAGTGTTCACAAGATATACTCTTTTTCATAAATGATTCGTACCAAGCACATCTTAATTTCATTATATTTCTAGCTCTTAATATCTTAAGCAATTCACAAGTATTAGAGAGCCTTTAGCTGACAATGGACACCCTGCTATATACAGACTCGACATTACTCCACAAGTCATCAAAGCCTACAGCTAAGTTCCGAGACAGGGATGAGACGTATTCACTTTCGTTAACCCAACTGGGGACTACCGGCTTGTAAGCCTCGTCCCTCCAGTAGTAAATTATAGATAACACCTTTTTCGCGTCTAATGACTTAACATTAAAGAATGGGACAATACGCACGCGGTTTGCTACTTCTCCTATGATGTCCATAAAGCCTTTAAAAGCGTAACCGGGAAGAGGATAACCTATCAAGAAGTGATTTTCAGAAATCCCACCTACTAGCACTGCAGTCTTCTGACGAGTATTAGGTTCACCAAAGTTACCTAACTCTAATGGGCTCCTCTTAAGCATAGCCTCGGTTAGCGTAAACGCTGTATATTCACACAGCGATTCGTCTTCCTCATTATATTTAAAGTGGGGAGCCCTCAGATCCTCTATAACGTGGTGAGCTAACTCGTGGAAGAAAACTAAGCTTACATAAGCTGCAACAATAGCCCTTGCAATGTTCTTATCTTTCATAAGCTTTGCAAGAATGACCGCATCCTTCACTATCTCGTTTTTATGAAGGTATATCCCCCAGTTCTGCCTATCTACTGAGTAAGGTATATACTCTGCAAACACTTTCCCGCTTTTGCTTTCAATTATGCCTTTATCTAAATAGCTTTTCCACTTCCATTGGGCTTTCTCTTGGATTTCCACGTTTACGGGATTCCAAACCTCGCCAGGGGAGAACATATCCTTAATTAAAGGTCATATATTTTATCTTTTAAGCTACTTTTTCTAGGTCGACATAGCTCGCATATCCTAAATCCAAAAACGTATTATTATGTCTAGGTGTTTAGCACGTCAGTATTAAATTCTAACGTTAAATTAAAAGTGAGTCTAACTAGATTAACAACACAAAGCATCTAGGCGTTAAGTTAGTTGACTTTTCTTAAATCATACGTTGAATTAAAAGTAAGCTTTACTAATAGATGGAGAGTTAATCAAGCACTAAGCGTAACACAAAAAAGTTTATAGGTCCTTTATAAATTCAGGGACAGGTAAATAAATCTCCTCTCCATCATCGTTAAACTTTACACCCCTCTCAGCACTGCCTCCAAACACCACGTCACCTTCCCTATGCTTCATCAACGTAAAACCCCCTTGAGACTTTACGTCCTTATCATTGTATGCAACGTTAGGAGAAAAGTTGTTTACATCCTCGTATTCCTTCATCTCTTTAAGGAAGACCTTCATTGTACCCCTCTTAACTCCCAGCCTAATATACCTCACGTCCAACGGCGAAGAAGAAATAACGTAAGTTGTAGCCTTAGAGCCCACGGAGATTACGTTGTTAGTAGTCAATATAGGCACGGCCCACCTAGTTTGGGGCTTATATAAAACGTAATCGCTTTCACTTATTGACATTGTAAGCCTCATGTAGAAAGTCCTGTCAAATACTGCTGGATAAACGTAAATGCCTCCTTCCTCATAAAGCTTTTTGCTTCCCTTATAAGAAGGTAAATTATAAGCACCTACGTAGCTCTCCTCAACCAGCCTACCTAAAAAAGCTATAGTTAAAGGGTAGTTATGAATTACCGGCATTACTTTCTGCACATAACCTGAGGAATGAGGGTAAGACAATGAGTTAAACCAGAAAATACTGTGGGCTGTAAGTTCAGCCTTATATATCATTCCTCTCCTCCTTTACTCTTCCTCTTCCCTTTACCTCCTGTTTTACCTTCTACTACGTTAATGAAGTCCCTTATTTTTCCAGCGTAGTCTAGGCTGTCCTCCCAGGCTTCACTGTAGTTGACCTTATAGGTATATTCTTCAAAACCATTGTTCTTCAGCAATCCCTTAACTTCGTTTATATACTCTTCAAGATCTACCATTTCTCCCTTGTGTTTCCCTATTATATCCCTCATTATATCGTAACTACTTATGGTCTCCTTATCTGAAGACTTTACGCCCAATATCCTAGTTTCAACTGAGCCGTATTTAGTCTCTCCCCCGCCAAGTCTCGTTACCTTTGTTAACGCATCTAAGACTACCTCGAACTCGTTCTTAGTTAAATCATAGGCAGTAGACTTACCTATGAAGACTACTCCTGGAGACACGTGAAGATCAGAGTATAAGCTTTGCCCGGTGTAACTAACTCCGTCAGCTACCTTGTTATGTGTCAACTCCATTACTGCCTTCTTATAATCAACTAGGGAGAACGCTATATCATGTACAACCCTGCTCTTTATTCCGTAGGCAGTGTTCAAATCACTCATCATGCTATCGTCAGTTATATTACCTAAGATAGTGCATGAAGGACAGTAACCGCACATGCCTATGTCAGTAGACGAAGTCCTCTCCTGGGGTGGTGCAATATAACAGTTCCATTCGCCTTCAGTCCTCTTATAACCCAAGGACTTTGCTGTCTCCCTTATCTTATCCTTCATCCCTTGATCAAAGTTGGAGTACTCCCTCCTTAAATTTTCCAACATTACCCTCCTTAGCTTTGCCTGAATCTTTTCCGGTAAGATAACGGGAAGTTCATAGCTCTCCTTATCTACTATAACGCTTACAGTACTTATGTCACCTACACCTTCAGTCCTAAATAGTGGTATACCTTTTGATATTATTGCATATACTACCTCTGTCTTATATCCTTTTGAGAATATCCTATCTTTTTCTCCTCTTATCCTAAAGTTCATGATTTGTCACCTTTCAACACGTCCCAAACCTTTTGACCGAAGTCCTTTGAGTAAAAAACTGCGTTATTATATATTCCTTCTAGGACCATGTTCATGAGCTTCCTAGACTCCTGGGGGTTCATCTTTGATGAGACCTCTGCAAATTTCCTAAGAAGACCTTCTAACGCCTCTCTGTATATGTCTGCAAGTTCTCTCTTCTGGAAAGGAGAATCTTGCGACTTCATTATCTTTATAATTTCTTCAACGTTACCGGTGGGATTCTTCCTCACTTCCTCCAACGCTTCCCTAACTTCCTTAGTAACTGAATGCGTAGACGCTGACCCCTTTGCTCTGAAGGATAGTATTTTACCCATTATCGTGACATAGTCTCCCAGGTCTAGTTTTCCTTTATCTAAACCGAGTTCTTTTCTTAACTCAGCCATTATAATACACCTTCGGGTCAGATTTAAAACCTTTAACCGCCTCCGCTAACCTAGGGTTCACGGAGGAAAGTAAGGCAGTAGTCAAGGAGGAGTCGAAGTCCAAGATGTCAAACCTATTGTCAACAAGCCTGGAAGAGAAGAGCAGTGACAGAGTATAAGGAGGTAATTTAGACAGAGACTCCTTTGAAGGATCGTAATCAAAGACTGCAATGGGTTTACCGAAGGACAATATCCTCCTCTCTATAACCTGGTCCGGATGGAGAGTTACCTTAACTGGGTAAAATGAGGAAATCAGTAAAAGGGCTGAAAGTGAAGGAAGTAAATCAACGAACCCCTTGATTGGTTGGTCTCCCAACAGATACTTCCTCTTACCTTGTTCAAAAGTTGTTCCGAAGTCCCTAAGTACCATTGCAGAAGAATAATCTAGTATCGTCTCCATTCTGTCTCCAGTCATATTAGGGATAACTTTGTGGACGAAATTCCTCCAGCTAAACAGACCATCCTCGACCTCATCTAAGCTTATTCCTCCTATTGCTCTAGTGTCTACGTTAGAGCCTAGGAGTATTGCAAGGTTTTCGGCAACTTCCTTTGGTGTAGGCCTTGTAAAGTATCCTAGAAGGAAGTATTTAGTCTGTCCTTTGTTTGCTGCAAGCGAATGCTTTGACAAGTAGAGGGAATCGTATGCGCACCAGAAGCAAATTCCGTATTTCTTATCGAACCTGTCGTGTAAGTTAGAGAGTGGCTTAATTTTAGGGCTCCACTTCTCATTGTTAGCCTTTGAATACAATGCGTAACCGTAAGCTTGAGGTACGTAAAGCTTTGGAGAATCTATTCCACAGAGTAGGCACCTATCTCCTTCGCCTTCCTCGTCTTCAATACCTTCAACTTCTACGTTAAAGAAGAACCCCTTTGAGTTAGCCTTAGGTTTACCGTTGCCAAAGAAGTCATTTATCAGATCTTCATCCTTTTTCTCCACTTCAGACCATTCGTCACTTTCCCTGGGAATTTTTATGTCTTCCCATGAGACCTTTATTGGCACAACTATTTCGGATTTGGTTATTACTACTACCCCGTCCTTTGTGAGCACGGTAAGCGTAACGTAGTCATCTAACTTCTTCACAACCTCCTTCATTATTGCACTCCTAGTGCCTACTTGAGGGAGAGAGACTGTAAAGAAGTAAGCGTTAAGCGAAGGGTCGACTTTCCTCACTAAGTTAAAGAGTTCCAGAAAGCTCATGTTAGAGGACTGCATCATGTCCGCAAACCATATTATTTTACCGAACTTAGGGTTCAGTGAAGGGTTCTCCGCTAAGTTGTAATTTATTCCCTCTAAAACCTCATTATCGTCCACAAACATCTTAACTACTTCCCTCAATCCCTCGACTTCCTTACCGAACTTCTGATAAAAGTCGTGGAATAAACCCATGAAGAAAGCTTTCTCAGCGAAATCGTCGTCCTTACCTAGGACCAAAGAAAGCTTATATGCAGAATAAGCTGCGGAAACTGAGTGAGTAAACGCTGTGAGGACGTCTGAGTACTTCCAGTTCTCAGAACCTATAAAAGGGTGGTAAGCCTCAAGGGCGGTGACAAAAAGTTCGTCAAAATTTTGAGACATAAAAAGAAATGTAAAGGGAAAATTAAATGCTTTATGGTCACAATTTCAGTAGTCCATCTTTCCGTCAACGTTTAGTGCAAAAAACGGGAGTTAGCGAGAAGTACGTTTCGAACAAAAAGAAAGAGTGCACTGAGCCAAAGCCTTTACTATTTAGAAAACATTTGAGAGATCGTTTATGAAGTTTATAAATGACGGAAAGGGTATTACAGCTTACATAAGAAGATAATTCCAGTTCTTCAATATTTCAACTGTTTGAAGATAAGATGTAATCCTCTGGATGTTCACTTTCAGTTCTTCCTTATTTCAACCTGGTCTCGGGTTCAGGATATCTTTATTTCAACAACTTTCAGTTCTTCCTTATTTCAACTGGACCGGGACTATAAATGCTATATCTCCCAGCACTTTCAGTTCTTCCTTATTTCAACTTGCTTCACTATCAAAAGCCCAAACTATCACATGCTTTCAGTTCTTCCTTATTTCAACGCGAAGAACTGCCTAAGGACGTTCAAGTCCCCAGCTTTCAGTTCTTCCTTATTTCAACTTATTCATCTGGCTCATAATGAAAATATCAGCATCTTTCAGTTCTTCCTTATTTCAACGTTATAGTCGTGTTAGTAGTGCCTGCTGTAGCTGACTTTCAGTTCTTCCTTATTTCAACAGCGCGAGTATGGTGAGGACTGTTTTACGGAAGACTTTCAGTTCTTCCTTATTTCAACACCATCTCATTCCCCTCCAATATGCCCCGGGCCCGCTTTCAGTTCTTCCTTATTTCAACTCTCTCACTCATCTTTCATCTCCTCTAAGAAGTCCTTTCAGTTCTTCCTTATTTCAACAGACCTAAAGGCCCCTCATCTGGATATCGGGGCTAACTTTCAGTTCTTCCTTATTTCAACAAGAGCATTTACTCCCTCTTTCAATTCACTTATTCTTTCAGTTCTTCCTTATTTCAACTAAACTAAGTTTAGCGGAATTTGATAAACTTATACTTTCAGTTCTTCCTTATTTCAACAAAATAGGAAAAATTGAAAATAGATATAAACTTATCTTTCAGTTCTTCCTTATTTCAACAACAATATTATCAATACTCTATACTTCGCATTGACTTTCAGTTCTTCCTTATTTCAACGTTATGTTAGCATTAACACTTTGTAATCCACTGACTTTCAGTTCTTCCTTATTTCAACATTATTTTTTCAATTGTAGGAGTAGGCGCTATAATCTTTCAGTTCTTCCTTATTTCAACACGTAGTGGTACTAGTTGTACTAGTAGTCATTAACTTTCAGTTCTTCCTTATTTCAACGTTCCAGGGCTAGGAACGATTATAGGTGCAGGGATCTTTCAGTTCTTCCTTATTTCAACTTGCAATAATGCTGCAACTCTATCTGATAGTTTACTTTCAGTTCTTCCTTATTTCAACAAATAATTATGAGGATATTAATTATAATTCAGTAACTTTCAGTTCTTCCTTATTTCAACTAGTACCGCTAGTAGTTTGTAATTCGACACAGGTCTTTCAGTTCTTCCTTATTTCAACGAAATGTGGAAACAAAAGGCTAAATCATTTGCAACTTTCAGTTCTTCCTTATTTCAACTGGTACGCTGTCAGCGATACAACAGCCTTATAAGGACTTTCAGTTCTTCCTTATTTCAACCATTATTGTTTGTAATAGGTTCATCCGTAAGCATCTTTCAGTTCTTCCTTATTTCAACCTCTAAGTACTTGGCCTTCTTCTGCGAGTCAAAACTTTCAGTTCTTCCTTATTTCAACATTAAGGAATAAGAGTAGTTTAGAATATATCACAACTTTCAGTTCTTCCTTATTTCAACTTATTAAAACCACTATTACACCAAATATTATTAAAGCTTTCAGTTCTTCCTTATTTCAACCGCTTATTTATGAAAGCGAAGCTAAGGCTTATCAGCTTTCAGTTCTTCCTTATTTCAACTTGGTCTTGAATATTTAGACCATTGAGATGAATACTTTCAGTTCTTCCTTATTTCAACTTACGAAAGTATCAATGTAAATTATTGCGTTAGTCTTTCAGTTCTTCCTTATTTCAACTAAAACAGTAGTTTCAGTCATTTAGCTCACCTCCAGCTTTCAGTTCTTCCTTATTTCAACACAAACTATACAAAACTAGTTTCTCCAGTCCCTTCTTTCAGTTCTTCCTTATTTCAACCAGCGTTGAATATCTGTATTCCAGCGTATGAGAACCTTTCAGTTCTTCCTTATTTCAACTTGAAGGAAACAGAGGAGTAAGGTAAGATCTGGAGCTTTCAGTTCTTCCTTATTTCAACAAGTTGATATAATAAATTCCACTTTTTCCATTCGCTTTCAGTTCTTCCTTATTTCAACAAAAATGCGACAATAATAAAATTATTTTCATCAACTTTCAGTTCTTCCTTATTTCAACCATGGCAAAAATCCTAAATCACCTTTTTTAACATCTTTCAGTTCTTCCTTATTTCAACTCTAATTGAGAATTTTTTATATTTACATTTCCTATACTTTCAGTTCTTCCTTATTTCAACTTCACTCTCCATTAACTGTTTAAATCTTTCACTTCTTTCAGTTCTTCCTTATTTCAACATGCAACTAACAATAATACTAACACTTCAGTAAATCTTTCAGTTCTTCCTTATTTCAACCGGTTATTAAAATTCTCTCTCCACAAGATAAAATCTTTCAGTTCTTCCTTATTTCAACTGTATTGATAATCTTGAGTAACAGCTTTCTGGTAACTTTCAGTTCTTCCTTATTTCAACAGGAAGAGTAGATTTTCTGAATGAAAGTGCTATAGCTTTCAGTTCTTCCTTATTTCAACGAGACTAAAGAAAAGGTAAAGAGTGATTTCGATACTTTCAGTTCTTCCTTATTTCAACCGCAATGCTAACGGTACTGAATTGCCCTGCATATCTTTCAGTTCTTCCTTATTTCAACTTGCTCTTCATTTCCTTCGTTAGTAGAGTCTTTTAAACTTTCAGTTCTTCCTTATTTCAACAAGTGTCTTTCCTTTGATGGACTGTGGTAACCACCTTTCAGTTCTTCCTTATTTCAACTGTTCGTTGCTTTTTACGATTTTTTGACGTGTTTTTAGGGGTTTGTGTAGATTATCTTTCTTTATCCTTTATAATAAGCCTTACTTTCCACTAAAATTCACGTAAGGCAATGTAGAAAATGCTTATCTTCCGTCTTTTTGAAAGTAACTTTTCTACACAAGAGTTTATAAAGGGTATTTATACCCCGGGGAAAGTCGTCAAAAAATTTGCCTCAGAATCTACACGAAAAAATCTCATCTTATCTTTACATTTTCAAACTCCCTTGCTTTTAGGATAAATTGAATGAGAATAAATAGCCAAAGTAGATAGAATAATACTATAGAAGGGAGAAGACCATAGAATAAAGATGAAACTACGAATAAAGAAGGAGATCAGAAATATGATAAAAAATCGTGCGAATTATAATATAAATCCTATCTTCCCTACTCTTTAGGACTAATTGAATGAGAGAAATTTAGGAAAATGAATAAATGTAGATAGAGAAATTCGTCTTCTCACTTATCTACACGAAAAAAGATCAGGAAAAGTAAGAAAATATCGTATATGTAGTTATTTTAGTCTAATATTTTCTAGCTAGAAATGTTACTGGACGAGTAGGAAACTTTAATAGAACGAGTACTATAACGTCGTAGCCAGTTGAATATTCATTTGAAGAACATTAATGACATATACTTAGTTTAATAAACTTAAGATAAGCGAATGGAAGAGAATACTTTCATTGAACTCCCCTTAGTTAATGAACTTAAGATTAAGCGTGTATATGTCTGTTTGACGAAATGTTCACTCCTATTATGTTGAGGCTTAAGATTAAACGCTAGTGTTTCCAGTAAGTCTATAGCTTTAACCAGGAATATATAACTAGATCATAGTCTAAGAACTTTTCAGAAATACTAGCGTGTATATATCATATAACAACTTTCAACAGTTCCATTACTGTTTATTCTCATGTAAAGAGCGGACTATGTATCCCTCAACAGATAGCAAGGAGATAGACCCGTTAAGTTCAGAATTCCTTGTGTAACGTTCTACTTAACAGCTAGCAAGGAGTTAGAAGGTTTCATATATATTAGCTCATATATATAAGTAATGTACGTGGTGGTAGCTTTTGACATATCGTCAGAAAAGGTCAGAGGGAAAATCAGGAGGTACCTCAGACGTCTTGGACTTTCGATGGTCAACAGGTCAGTATACGCGGGCGTTGGCGGATATAAAACAGCGTCGCTTATCTCCGACATGGCTAAAAGACACCTTGAAGAAGGCGATAACCTGTATATTGTCGTCATACGAGACAGCGAGTACGAGTCTTCCGTCAACTGTACCAAAGGAGATTGTAGAAAATTATCAGAAAGAAGATATGAGGTATTGTAAGTTAACTGCCACAGGACTCAGCTGGGCAAATTTATGCCCGATGATGAAATATCAAATTCTTGAGAATTGTGGACAAATAAGTTACACTACGCCCCTCTCTGTAAAGCACCTTAAGCCTATACACGATAGGATAAACGAAATGATAATAAACTCATTGAGGGAAGTTCTCAAGGATAAAATACTCGTAGATAAAAAGGAACCAGAGTTTACCTTATCTTACATTAGAGATAAAGTGTTTGTTATCAGAGGAAAACCGGACTATTTTTCAATTATAAAGACAAAGAAAGATTATGTAAGTTTAATAGCAGAAATAACTATTTCAGATACTGTAAGGCATTTAGAGGGAGAAATGAGGTTTTACATGGCCTCGGCAATTTATTACACTTCTCACCCCGTAGTTGGTCTTATAATATATAATAAAGGAATTAGGTGGTTAAAGTATTCAGATTTTCCAAAAAAGATAAAGTCATTGTTCGCAACGCCTAAGGACCCTGAGGACGCTGCAGAACGGATATATAATAAGATAAAGTGGGCATGCAGTAACTGTGACCTAATGAATACGTGCCCAGTATATTCTGTACATAGATAGATTGCTAGGCGCCTCTTTTTCATCCCACTCTTCACTTTATAGGGTGATAATAATTGCAAGATTCGTCCAAACGTTGAGTTAAACGTTATCAACTCTGTGCATAGAACGATAGTAATTGCAAGATAGTATCATATATTGACGCTCGTAGAGTTAAATTTATGATTAGCCTAATCCTTTACTTATAGTTTTAGGAACATAAGAAAGTGGAAATAAGAAGGAGTACCATGGACTTTAGTTTTCCTTTTCTCATCCATATACTCTTCAGCCGAAATATTCTCGTAATGTTTTTAGTTAAACTCTTAACCACATAATGTGTTAAATTTCAGCTTATTACGACAGTTTCCTTGGGTCGTAAGTGAAAGTGTACTTTATGCTCTTATCTTTTTTCCTTAAATATTGAGAGAGCTTTAAAGCTCTATTATATACTGCCTTATATATTGTTTCGTTATTTTGTTTTTTACTGATTAAATCGAAAAACTCCTTAGATACCTTGCTAACACTGTCCTTTGTGAGCTCTCCTTCCTTATCTAGAGATAAACCCTTCTTATATGCCCTAATTACTGCGTGAATTGCTATTGGTTTAAACATTTCTGAAAAATCAAAGGACAGAGCCGTAGAGTACCTAGACTTGTGCATGACTCCGTATGTAGGATCGAAACCGAAGGAAAGTAAAGCTCTCGTGCATATTGCGTAAAGTAAGGCATAAGTTAAGGATAACGACTTATTGAAGGTGTCGGAATGCCTCGGCTTTCTTCCTATATTCCTGACTTCCTTAGGGAAGAGGTTGAACATCTTATCCCAGAAGGCCCTACTGTTTATCGCCTCCCACACTAATAAGTCGTTATTGTCTACGAGTTGCGGAGGATCTTGCTTGTAATACTTTAATAAGTTAGATAAGCCGTTGAATCTGGCTGAAATAAAATTCCTGGCGATTTCCAACTTCTCCTCCTCAGTTAACTTATACTGCTTTTCTCTTACTTCCGATAACATGACTATTAATGTGGGTGAGCTAATTGAAACTCCCAGTTTATTAGAGATAACAAGTGGGATATTCATTGATGATAGCAAGGAAACTACCCCAGTAGGCAATAGGGTAGAAGAACCGAGTATGACTACTCCGGTTATATCCCTTAAATTATAATTCCTAGTATAACTCTTAAAGGACACTATTAGTTCTGACCTAGATTTCCTATCTATCTTTAATGGGTTAGTAAGGACTAATATCATAAAATATATTTTTAAATGAAAATAATAAATTTTATCCTAAATTAAAAGGCACATTATCGTAAGATAGTTGTAAAAATTGAATTTTACAGTGTCTTTATGACAACGTCATATAATTAGACGTGAAAGCTTACAATTACTGCTAACAGATACAATGCCAAAATTAAACTCGTTATTTAGCATCGCCAGAACTCTGAATTTTTGAACTTGAAAGTAAACCCTGCCCTCGCTATTTAGCATTACTAGAACACAAAACTTAGCTATTATAATTCCTTTAAGTACTACTCGCTATTTAGCATTACTAGAACTAATCTGAATGGTTATTTCTTGACGAGAAATAATCAAAATAATGTAAACTTTGAAATCCTAATTTATGCAGCTATTAAGTTTGCGAGGATTATAATATCATCCAGCCTCATTTATAGATATAAAATTACGAATATTGTAATATAATTAATATAAGAGAGTAAATAATTATATATAGTATTTTTTTACTTTTCTTGATCTTTTTTCGTGTAGATAAGTGATGGAGTGAATTTCTCTATCTACATTTATCCATTTTCCTAACTTTCTCTCATTCAATTACTTCTAGAAAATAGGGGAGTTTGGAATTGTATCTTATTTAACTTAGATTATTTCAAATTACCTTCTTTAGACATTCCATACTTTCAATTTCCCGTTCTTTTTCTTATCTAGTATTATTCTATCTACTTTGGCTATTTATTCTCATTCAATTTATCCTAAAAGCAAGGGAGTTTGAAAATGTAAAGATAAGATGAGATTTTTTCGTGTAGATTCTGAGGCAAATTTTTTGACGACTTTCCCCGGGGTATAAATACCCTTTATAAACTCTTGTGTAGAAAAGTTACTTTCAAAAAGACGGAAGATAAGCATTTTCTACATTGCCTTACGTGAATTTTAGTGGAAAGTAAGGCTTATTATAAAGGATAAAGAAAGATAATCTACACAAACCCCTAAAAACACGTCAAAAAATCGTAAAAAGCAACGAACAGTTGAAATAAGGAAGAACTGAAAGCTGGGACCTGGACGCATACCTTCCAGCACTGTATGTTGAAATAAGGAAGAACTGAAAGAACTATTTGCTCAGTATAATGACAGAGAAAGAGAAGGGTTGAAATAAGGAAGAACTGAAAGTCTATGTTATCCAATTATATACAAAAATTAGCCAGTTGAAATAAGGAAGAACTGAAAGCTCTCACAAACTGTGCCTACTCTTTATCATACCAGTTGAAATAAGGAAGAACTGAAAGTCGTGCTACTTCCATTAAAACTGTTGAAAGTTACGTTGAAATAAGGAAGAACTGAAAGATTACAAACCCTATAACTAGCCCTATTAGTACATGTTGAAATAAGGAAGAACTGAAAGAATCATGTTTTAAAATTTGAGAATTTGCCTATTAAGTTGAAATAAGGAAGAACTGAAAGCCGCCTAACCATGTTGGGGAATGCCATATTGGGATGTTGAAATAAGGAAGAACTGAAAGTGTCAGTCCTATAATAACTCCAGTTACCTCTTCTGTTGAAATAAGGAAGAACTGAAAGAGTCAGAGTATTACAATACCTTTTATCGTTAGCCTGTTGAAATAAGGAAGAACTGAAAGTTAATATAATCTATACACTCATAAAAATCTTTTAGTTGAAATAAGGAAGAACTGAAAGTTATCGCCGGCAACTTGTGACGTCTTCACCTTTTGTTGAAATAAGGAAGAACTGAAAGAGAAGATCAATAGAAAAGGTATGGGAATAGAAATAAGTTGAAATAAGGAAGAACTGAAAGGCTCTGGCAAAATTGGCGGAGCTGGAGAAGATAGGGTTGAAATAAGGAAGAACTGAAAGCTCTCCAAATGAGAACACCTAACAACCCTTCAGCCGTTGAAATAAGGAAGAACTGAAAGAACGTTCCAACAAATGGAAGTGCTTGAGTTGCAAGTTGAAATAAGGAAGAACTGAAAGTTCACATTAAAAACCATGATGAACCCACTGACAAAAGTTGAAATAAGGAAGAACTGAAAGTGCAGGATTGCACTTGGCGTTGTAAAGAGCCTAAAGTTGAAATAAGGAAGAACTGAAAGCAGAAAGGAAGAACCTAAGGAATATGTTCACAAACGTTGAAATAAGGAAGAACTGAAAGTTACTAAATCTGCACATAAGATAAGCAATGAGAGCTTGTTGAAATAAGGAAGAACTGAAAGATCAAAAAGAAGCACAATACTGAAATACAAACAAGTTGAAATAAGGAAGAACTGAAAGAAGACACGCTATAATATTAGGAAGCACAGGTAGCGGTTGAAATAAGGAAGAACTGAAAGTCTGCAATTCCAATGGGACAAATGAATGCACAAAGTTGAAATAAGGAAGAACTGAAAGTCGTTTTGTACACTAAGTAGCCGAATACTACTCCGCGTTGAAATAAGGAAGAACTGAAAGTAAAGTTTAAAAACCTAAACTTTCTTTTCAAGCTGTTGAAATAAGGAAGAACTGAAAGCAGCGAAGTTTTTAACACGTTTAGCTTTCTTAAGGTTGAAATAAGGAAGAACTGAAAGTGATGAAAAATTAGTTTTCAGCGGGACAATTTTCAGTTGAAATAAGGAAGAACTGAAAGCCATATAATGTGGGGTATGGGTGTCCATAGCCGCCTAGTTGAAATAAGGAAGAACTGAAAGATCCTGCCTTAGTCTATTGGGTGGGATATGAGAAGTTGAAATAAGGAAGAACTGAATGGCATTACGTTTTCTAAAATAGTAATGTTCTAAAATGTTGAAATAAGAGGAAAAAGCTTTTCTTAGCTTATAATAGGTGATCTAGTGATTTGTTGTGCACTTCAATTTCTTTAGGTGCTAGTTCGTTGACTTTTCTTAAATTCAAAATCAAACGTTGCATTAAAAGTAAGTTTTGCGTTAACTTTGATAAAAATTGAATTCCACAAAGTTGTTATCTAGACTTAGATTACTTGTAAGACTTATTATGCACTTTTCGTATAGGTTCTCAATGAATAGGTCAGAATTACTCTCCTTATCAGTCCTTACCTTAATCTTGATATTCATAGCCTTATTATACTTCCATCTCCCTTCTAGTCATAAATCAGGTTGCATCAATCCCATTTCTACTTGTTCTACGTCCTCGTTGTCCCATGTGAAGTGTCTTAAAGTGGGGAATCTGTCTTTTGCAGTGTATTATGGACCCATAAACTCGACAGCAATTCAAGAGTTGAATGACTTCTCGTGGGTAATCATAGACCCCACACAAATTAATTCGTCAGAATTGGAGCAGATCAAAGCGGTCAAAATAGCATATCTGGATTTAGGAGAGTTGGCTAACATGAGCCTAGGAAATGTCACACCTCCTGCAAATGTGATAATAGGATATGACCAACAGTGGGACCAATACATTGTAAATGTCTCTTCTCCAGCTTGGGAGAACTACATTGAATCACAAGTCGTAACAGTAATGGCCATGGGTTTTCAGGGAGTAATGTTCGACGATGTAGACGTTGTAGAACAATACCCTTGCACAGCCCAAGGGATTATTTCTGTTATTAATTGGACAAGAACTCATTATCATCAAGCTATAATAGGCATAAATAGGGGATTTGCTATAATAGGCAATGTTTCGGATATGATAAACTTCGTACTATTCGAGGACTATGGTACTGAAGTTGTCTCGCCCGGGGAGATTTCGTTTACTAACTCTACTTGTGTCATTGAGGAGACTCAGATTCTTAAAGGCTATAACTTGACTATATTAGCCTTAGGTTATGCTAATAATCCTGGGGACATTTATTGGAAAACTGTGAAGTCACTTGCTAACTCTGAAGGTATTCCAAGCTTTGTAAGTAATTGGGATCTTTGTGTAATATGGTTGCAGAATATTGCAAACTAGCCTTTACTTGAGACGATTCCTTTCGTCTATCTAAAAGTTACTGAAGTTGATTACCTAAATAGGGACATGTTTTGTCTTGATATTTTAGCAAACTTAAAGTAAGGCTTAAAATATACATGCGGGCATTCTTATCATGGCATCGATGAACAGCTTAAAGTAAAGCTTAAAATATACTCATTAAGCATCTTTTGAAGTTCATTGTTGTCCACTTAAAGTAAAGCTTAAAATTTGCTAAGCTTTCAAAAACCTATGCAGAGTAAAGTTTTACCTATTGTGGGATTAATTGTAGCAATTGTAGTCATAGCGGTAGCAGTAGTCTTACTATTACCTCACGGTTCTTCTTCAAGTTATTCTCCTATTAGTAGCCAACAGACTAAAATTACTCAAGTGGGCGACGCCAAAATATATTATTACAGCCCGGAGTATTACCAGTTCGGCATTGGACTAAACTCGAGCAGTGCCGTAAAAGTCACTTCGGCTTACGTTGAAATTAACGGGCAAAAGCTGGAGAACGATAGCGTTAATATAATGTTATCTCCTGGAACTAATTTTCTAGTAATTTATATACCTAGTAATAGTAGCGTCTTGAGCGGTCTGTCTGAGATCCCCATAACCCTATGCTTAAATGATGGACAAAAAGTAACGTTATATGGAAAACTGTGCGGTTGTTATATTTGCAATCACGTGTATGGAGTGGGTGAGGGAGCCCTTGTTAAATTAAATAACGGCACTTGGGAACTATATGCTAAAATCTCGTCAAACATTAACGTTGACCTTATTGCTGTAGAATTCGGAAACACTGAAATCCCCGCGGAAGTCCAGTTACACCCCGGGGTTAACAGTATTTCAGTAAACCTAGGGAATATTTGCGTAGTAGCAGGGCAGTCGTATAACTTAGACTTAGTCCTCAATAACGGGCAAGTAGTAACGATAACTGCAGAAGGTGAATAATAGTGCTTTGTAGAATATTTCAATTTTTATTAAAATTCACGTAAAACTTACATTTAATTTAACGTCTGATTTTGAATTTTTAAAAAATTAACAAGATTAACACCTAAGGAAATTGAAGAGTCCAACAAAGCACATAGCTGACATTCTATGTCTAACTTTCGCACACCTCTTTTTCTCTAGGTAAGTGAAACGTTTATAATTTTCTTCTCTAAATTACTATTATGTCAGAGGAGGTAAGGAAATGGTTTAATGACTATGTTAACAGCATTGCGGAAAAGATAAAGGCAGGGAAGGAACTTAATGCCTTAGAAACCCAAATTATCTCTAATTATGCTTCTAACCTTGTCCTTTACGATTACGTTGATAAGAGGTTAGGAGAGGTTGAAAGAAACTTGAGGGACGAAATAAGGAAAACTAGGGAAGAGCTCCTCGCTAATGACGAGAAAATTAAACAAGAGCTTCTTGTTAATGACGAAAAAATCAAGCAGGAACTCCTGGCTAACGACGAGAGGGTAAAGCAGGATCTCCTCGCTAACGACGAAAAGATTAAACAAGAGCTTAAGGCTGAAATTCAAAGCGTTAAAACAAGTCTTGAGAATAAAATTAAGGAAGTTGATAGGAAAGTCGAGGCGACTAGGAGCGATTTAGGGCTATTGACAGAGGAAGTTTACGTTAAGAATTTTGTTGATTATTTAGAAAGCAACGGCGAGAAGGTCGTGAGCGTTTATAGGCATTATGAGACTTCTTTAGGGGAAATTGACGCAGTCGTCGAGACTTCCGGGAAAGTTTATGCAGTAGAGGTTAAAATAAGGGCTGAGGTCGGTGACGTTGACGATTTGCTCAATAAGGCGAAGGTGTTGAAAGAAGAGTTAGGAGGAAAAGAAGTTTATCCCGTATTAACTGGTTCTAAAATAAGTAAGACTGTAAGGGGTTACGCTAAGGGGTTAGGAGTTTTAATAGTATAAATAAAAGGAATACACTTTCCCACACTCATTCCTAAAAGTCTAGTCTTAATTTCCCCGATGGGAGGACTGCACACTGTCCTCGATGACGTATTGTCCTTATTCATATCATAAAAATAAAGACCAGTTTATAATACTATATAAAAACCAATAAAATTAACTTTTAGGCCCTTTTCGTTCCTTTCGAACACTCGTTAACTATGGAAATAACGTCGTCAACTTACTTTCATGAAATACGTATAGTAGCGTAAAAACAGTCTATTGCTCAGCTTAGTGCAGAGTCTAACCAAAAGGAAGGAATAAAAGTGAGTATTGTTAATTCTCTTCTTAAAGTAACACTGTCGTTGAAATAAGGAAGGAATAAAACACTTAGCATCTGAGAATATGAGGCGGTCATGGTAAAAGCTGGAGGCCTATCATAGCCCCCCTCGTGAGCCCGACGGGTAAAAGTTTTTACTCAGAAACGACACTAATTACCCGTGCTAACAATTAACGTCGATAAGGTCACTGTAGAAGGGGGTTCAAGCGAATACCTCAGCTTTAAGCTGAGGAAGTTCCAGGAGGAAGTTAAGGACGCAATAGAAAAGAGGGAGAAAGTCGTACTCCAAACTCCTACCGGTTCCGGGAAGACTTTTTCACTCCTCCTCTCTAAACACTCAGTTGGGCTTTACCCAGTCCTCGAACTACTGGAAGACCAGTACAGAAGCGTATCTTCTCTATTTAAGGAAGCTGAGTACTCAGACGATTTCATTAAAATAGTCAAGGTGGAAGGGAAGGAGAAGTTAGCTTTGATCAAGTTCAGTGCCTCTCTAGTTAGGGGGAAGGAAATTAACCTTGACGTCTTGGAAGGCGTCGATAGGAAAATCGTTTTCACAACCCCTGACTCTTTCCATATTTATAATCAAATGCTTACTTATCCTTCTCACACGGCTTTGGCGGTAATTTACGGTAACCCAAAGGTCGACGAACTGTTAAAAGTTGACATAAGGAGGAGTGAAATAGTGAAAAGGTTGAGCCTCTTCCTCAACTTATTTAAAGGTGATATGGTCTTCGCTGATGAGTTCCACCTTTACGATAATTACCAGCTTTCCTCACTCATAGTCACTTTGAAGATAATAAAGAGGATCCACGACCACGACTTTTCTTTGATACTCTCTTCAGCTACCCCTTCAGAGGAGAAAATAAGGAAGATAGAAGAAGGACTTAAGGCGGAGTTAGGAGATAACTTTCACTTTAAGAGGATAACAGCTGGAAGGGGGGAAGTGCTTGTCAGAGGGAGGGCTAAGGTCAGGTTAATATTTGTCGAAAGTAGCGGTAAAACAAAGCTCTCCCGTTTCGTTAATGCAGGTGACAAAATCCCCGACCTCATCAACGAAGGCTTCCTAGACGACGTTTATAAGGAGCTTAAGGAGAAGAAGCAGAGGGGGATTATTGTAGTTGATAAGGTCTCTCAAGCATTAGAGGTGGCAAAGGCTTTACACGAGAGGTTCGGTTCAAGCTTTGTTTGTAAGACCTCAATAAAGGGAGAGTATTGCGATGAAGACGACACCTTTGTAGTTGGCAGTTCTGCGATAACCCAAGGCGTAGATTACCCTAACGTCTCCTACGGGCTAATTACGAGGTTCTTTTCTGAGGCTGCAATTCAAGCAGTCGGAAGGGTTGGGAGGAAAATGGAGGAATGCAGGATTGACTTAGTTCTCCCAGAGGTTAAAGTAGAGAAGACGGAAATGACTTACGAGGAGTTCGTCACCTGGATAATGAAGACTTACCCTTCAATTAGGGAAATAAATTACGGTGACCAGAGCTTTAGGGAGTTCCTACTCTTGAACTCCGCAATGGCAATCTATGAGAGACTGACGGGGCATAAGATGAAGAGGGATAAGTGGGAAAAGGAGGTACCTTACATAGGCGACTTATCTTCCCTTTCTTTGCTATACTATTTCAGGTTTACCGGACCTCAAGTGGTTTACAAGTTAGGTAACACGGAGGGGAAAGTAGACCTAGGTACTATAATGAGGAACTTCTCCTTTGCTGTAAAGGACTGTAAGTTTTTGTTGAATGGCATAGGGAAGTCTACGGTAATAGCTAGTTGCGACCAGAAGAAGCTTGAGGGCCTTGTGAATAAGGTAGTTTCCACAACTTTTTTGGAACTGTTGGGCTGTAAATTTGAGGACGAAGAGGGGAACCCAGTAGAGCTAGGCAGACAGCTCTTCTTAGTCGTAAACGACGTAAAACTTTCTGATATACTCATTAGTACTGCTAGGGCAATAGGGGTCAAGAATAGCGATAAGTATTGCTTAGCTTTCATTTGAATAGACGTAGGTAAACACGCTAGTGCTTTCAGAAAGTTTATAGCCTTAGACAAAGGATGTAACTAGGTTAAAGTCTAAGAACTTTTCCAAAATACTAACGAGCTAGCGTCACAAAGCTATCCAGTTCTTCTTATAGTCTTTTTCATAATAGTTGCAAAGGACTAACCTTACCTTAAGGTGTTAAAAGTTGATCATATAATGAAAGCGGTAAGATATGCCCCATGCGGATAAAATTATTTACCCTTCGCATTTACTATGAGAAAGACTATAGTTCAACCTTATTGGGAGTGCGGTATAGCAGTTAGATTACAGCGTTGAAGTCTTAATGTCGCTGTGCTCAGCTTCATATTGAGTCTTACCTCATTAAAAGTTTTGGGCTTTAAGGACGGAGGTGACGGGGTATTATTTAAGTCTAGCCTCATTAAAAGCTCGGCCATAAAAGGGGAGAGCCAGTGGCTGACCCATACAAAAACAAGACATTAGACCTAGAGAGAGAAAAGCTGTAAAAGTATAGAGAAAAAAACCACTGTAAGTGTGTATCTTGTAAAAACATAAAGGCTTAAGCAAGCCTCGTTAATATAACAACTATAGGTATAACATAAATGAAGTATATTATAGTACCGTGGATGAAGCCGAAGTTGTCTACTGTCAAGTAGTAAGTTAATACTCCAACTAAGTCCAACCACAACCCGTCTGCCATTCCGACTCCTCCTATTATCCCGGTCACGTAGTATTTGTCGAATTCTCTCCCCCTCAAGTAGTCAACTACCACGTTGCCCACTATTATCGGCAGGAAGACTAACGGGAAGTCTTCAACATTTACCGGCGAGATATACCCCGGTATGAATACTTTTGCTAACTCGTAAATAAAGTACCAGGCTAAAGTTATTACTACCGGCAACATGAGGGAAAAGTACCTCGAGGTAACGACTCCTATAGGGGTTATTTCCCCAGTCATTACGTCTACTCCAAAGGCTGGCTTCATTGAAGCCAAAAAGACGAGGAAGGAAACAGCGAAAAGGAGTAACGCAGTGCACACGGTAGTATCAAGGATTACTTGGTAGGTGTAATAAAACGCTATCGCTAGCATAGGTATTAAGGAGAGGTTAACCATCTTAGCCTCAGTACCTACAGCAAAGAAGGAGAGGAGTAAACCAACCGCTGAGAGGTAAAGGAACTCCTTTATTTCTACCCCAGTATACAAGGAGAGTAAGATGACGACCGAGAACATTACGCTACCTGCCCATAGTTGTGAAGTTGGCAATGAGTCTACTGGAGGCCTTTTTATCCTTACTGCCCACATGGTAATTGTTGGAAATGCTGAGAAGAGTAGTGCAGATAAGACTCCTAAATACACGTTGTAAGGCAATAGGTAGACGTGGAGAAAATAGTAATTTATGAATATTGCCCAATACCATATGATGTAATACTTCCCGGGCTCGTCTCCTTTGAATAACCAGTATGTAACCAAAGAGATCCCGAGGGAGTAAAGGATGAGGTTTAACACTATTTCTAAAAGGTAATTACAAAGTAGCCCCAGTACCTTTATCCTTATAGGTAAATAATATTGGGGTAGGTAATACACGGAAAGTAAAGCTAGGATGCCTACTAGAAAGAGCTTGAACTCGTGGGAATAAAATTTTACTGCCACATGGTTACTCTCCTTTAGAAAATTATAAGCTTTGATAGTTAATGCTTTATAATTTCAGTTCTTAACTAAGATAAATCAATTGAACAAAATGAGGAATTAAGATCATAATTATGTAATAATTACGGACTAACATATGGCTGTAGATTAACTAGTTCTCTTGAGCCTAGGGGTATGAAAATCTTTATTACAATAAAGGAGTGCACAGTATGCTGTTATCTAGAGGAGACGCCGTGTCTCCATTTTGTAGAAGTGAGTTCATTCACGGAGGCTAAATAATTCCCCTATTTTTGAGCTCATTTATTATCTCATTGCTAATTTTTACATTGTCTACAAGTTTTCTCACCTTTTCTGCTGAAATTATTTTCTTATCCATAAGCTCTGGGACGTGCTTCCAGGCGTCTAACCTTATGCTCAGTCGTTCATAAGATAAGAGAGACAGGAAATACTGTGAATAAGATTTGTCTATTATTCCCTTATTTATTAAGAGTAAAACACAATTCCAAGCCTTTGACCTAACTAAGTGATCGAGGCATGTTAGGAAAGATAAAAATTGGTCTACGTCACTTTTATCTATTACTCCTCTCTCCATAAGAGCGATAACGAGGTTCCAGCTTTTCAAACAAAGTTTCCTGTCTGACGAAATTAGGAGAGAAAGGAAGTCGGCTTTTCTTCTTCTCACTTCATCAGTAGTAACGATACTCTTATCAACAAAAATAGGAACCAAATTCCAGGCAATTAATCGCTTATGCTCGTCTTCATCAGAGAGGAAATTAAGTAAAATCGTTTTTTCTTCTTTAGATAAATCCAATATTCCCTTATCCAATAAAGCGGGGATTAGCTCCCAAGCTTCTGGAGAAGATAACATTTCCTTAAAGCAATTTACATACTGCCTTAAATCGTCGGGACTTAACTCGCCTCTATTTAGAAGGTCAATGGCAAACTTCCAAGCTTTAAGCCTGAATGGAGAGCATAAGAGTGGAGTTAAGCCCTTCATTTCGCTATCATACGATATAATTTCAATAGGACATTTTTATTTTTTACTATCTAATAAGGCTAGGAAAATTATAAGGCATTGCAGGAGCATATTTAGTACAATTATCTTATTCTATGATTCTAATACTGTATCAGTTACTAAAATACTTCAATTTTTATCAGAGTTAACGTAAACTTTTAACGCTACGTCTAATTTAATAACTAGTATGCTTGTAAATTAAACAAAATGCTTTTCCAGTTACAACCAAGACAAATCAAGAATAGGAAGTTGCAGTGAATACTACATCTCTTAAGCTCGTCACTTTTTGTATACCATTAACGCTATTCCTGCTACTGCTAAAACCAGTCCTGAAATTGAAAATAGAAAGGGAAACATTACGTCTGCTGGAGTTACGGGAAAATTAATGACTTAGGATTTTCTGGGATATACTTAAGTGTGTAACAAAACGTCACCGGCTTGCTGGAGTTATTTATTACAGTAATGTCCCCACTGTGGGAAGTATAACCTGACACGGAATAATTGACTGGAAAGCCAACAACTTTTACTCAGGCTTTGGTACGAAACTCTACCAAGCTACCGTTTGCTACGTAGTGGATAACTATTGAGGCGGATACTTTTTGTAATGACGCATTGCTGACGTCCTCGCGAGCGTATGCATAAGTAAATAATCTACCATGTCCATCATTAATCCTATAATAAGCACAAAACCTATTTTTACTACGCCGACAATGTGGGGATATCTCTACACGCAATAATAAGCTTTTTCAATAGAAGTGCTAGCGTTTATTACCCATTGACTTATCACTTGATGTCCTAACCAGAATTTAAAAAAGGTAATTAGCTTTTATTTGTACTTGAATATTCACAGCTTACTTTTATTTTCACTCCAATTTTTCCTTGTGAATATGAAGGCTAAGACTCCTACGGCGTAGACTGCAGTAGCTATTGCTGAGTAGTTAATTGGGTATGTTGGTGGATAGAAGCTGTAATATATTCCAAATATTAATATAATGAATGAGACTACAGGGGCTACTAAGTGGTAAACTACGTTGAATTCCCTTATCTTCTTATAGAAGAACGGTAGTGCTACGTCTCCTAACATGTGACCTATGAATAATGAAATTGCTGACATGTTAATTAAGAACAGGAAGCCGTAGAAGGGACTCATTATTAACCCTGTAACTAAAGATACTGCCCCGGAAATTACTCCCAGCACTAGAATAGCGTTTGAAGGGCTCTTAAACTTTTCATGAACCTTTGAAACGTATTTTGGAGCTACGTTGTCTCTTCCTAAGGCGTAAAGTAACCTTGAGGTAGAATTTAGTGGAGCTAAAGACCCTGCGAAGAAACTGTTTAAGATAAAAGCTAGGAGTATTGCTACGAATGCTGGTCCTACGTATTTCTCTGCAAGTATTAATCCAGGAACTCCTGAGGGTGCAAAGGTCTGCATATTGTTTATCCCCCACCCTATTACCATTGCGTATGAAGTTAGTACGAAGACTACTCCGGTAATTAGGAAGCTTATAAGCACAGCCTTTTTAACGTCACTTAAGGGATTCTTTGTTTCCTCAGCTATGTATACTGCTCCTGAGGAACCTGACATTGAGAATATTGCGAGGATCATACCTTCAAATACTGGTGCCCAACCTCCTGCAGGCGTTGGAGTAAAAGGTTCTAAAGTGTTTCTAGGCCCTGCCTTTACGATGATTATTAAGGAAAAGATTATGAGGAGGGCTATTTCAATTATTGAAGTTATTAAACTATAACGAAGAGAAGGCCTAATTCCAAGGTAAGCTAAGGTAGTTATTAAACCTAAGAAGACTAGCATTATTGGTATCCATATTAGTGAGGGAAGAGTAATTCCGAAGAACTGGCTCAGCATTGAGGGTATGAAAACCCCTCCTACGAATATTATAGAGTTTGTAATTACGTTAAAATAGGAGAACAGGTAGAGGTAACCGGTAAAGATTCCGAACCTTTTTCCTATCCCTTTTTCCGTAAACTCGTAGAACCCTCCTGCACTGCCTATTTTTCTGGAGAACTGGTAAGGTACATTTATCCAGAACAGTACTCCAAAAATTCCTATTAAATAAGAGAGAGGTAGGGAACCTAAAGCGAACTGTGCTGCTCCAGTTAACGTAGCTGCTACTGCTCCTAGAGGTGCGATTAAAGCTATTGACTGTCCTAAAAGTTCTCTGAAGCCTACGACCCCTTTTTCTAGGCCGGTCATAAGCTATTGAGTGATGTCAATAATTTAAAATTAATCAGAAAGTGCACAATTAAGCACATTAATCAGTATTTTTCCAATAATAAAAATTAAAATATTCTATAACGCTATGATGCCCTTAAGTAATGACCGTCAGTTTTAATTAAGCCTGCTTTAACCTCATTGTCTTTTTATGAGCCCTATTATCGTCAGTACTACTCCCGATATGAATAATACTCCTGCAAGCATGAAAGTTAAACCTAAAGATATTACGTGTATAACCGTGGATATGACAAAGTTTGGAGAGCTAAAGCGGTTGTAACAACTTGCAGGGGCGTACTCAAGTGCGTAAGAGATGAGCACGGTCTTATTTGTCTTGTTTATTATTATGTTCCCGCTGTGAGAAGGGAGTAATATACGCCCCGTAATATTAACGTGACTTCCTGCCAAAGATGAAATTCCGACAACCTTTACTCCTTGTTTTGGAGTAAAATAGAACTTAACCGTACTGCCGTTTGCGACATAATGTATAACTATAGAGGAATTTGGTTTTAACTGGACTTCTTTCATAGGTGGTGGTGAGAGCCTAGCTATGAAGGCATAAGAGGAGTAAGCCATGATTGCATATCCTATTACCCCCACTGCTAACCCTGTAATAAGTAATATAAGACCAAGTTTAGCTAGGCTGTTTATAATTTAAACTCTTAGTTTTTTAATAATAAATTTTTTCCAAGTTAGTTTAGGACAATTACGACTTAAGGACTTGGCTTAGCAAAATGGGTTGGATTCCTACAACGTTGTAAGTTCAGCTTAGCAAAAAGCAGTTATGAACTCGAATGGCTCTACGCTATAGCTTAGCGACTTAAGGACAAGATCTAATGCCTAAAGGTTCTTCACTCGCGCCCTGCTATTACGCTCTTGATCTAATAAATAGTTTGGGAATTTATTTAGCATAACTTCTTATACGTGATTCTTATATACGAATTTTACGTATACCAAATCATGTCAACAGTATTGAGCGTAAGGGTCAGGAAGGAACTTAAGGAAAAGGCTGAGCAATTAGGAATAGACATTAGGGAAGTGGTTGAGAAGGCACTTGAAGAAGCAATTAAGGAGAAGGAAAAGGAGGAGATCAAGGAACTTGCAATGAAAATTAAGGAATTAATGAAGGACGTAAGTGAAGAAGAGTGGGTTGAAGCGATAAGGGAAGAGAGGAATAAGAGGTAAGTTTCTTTTAGACGCCTCATCAATATATCCCCTCTTAAATTACGTTGATAGTATCGACGTAAGTGAGGTTTACATACTTCCCCTTACCTTTTATGAAGTAGGTAACGCAGTATGGAAAGAGTCTTACATTCACAGAAGGGTTAAAGACCCCTTTACTCTTTCTTCGCTATTTCAAAAGTTTATGGAGAAGTTGAAGGTGTTAAGTAACCCTCCAGCTAATGAGGTAATGAAGGTGGCTGTAAATATGGGGCTGACTTTTTACGACGCGTCTTACGTATATTCTGCTAAAGTTAATAACCTTACCTTGGTGTCAGAGGATAAGGATCTAATAAAGAAAGCTAATGCCATTTCTTTTAAGGACTTTATTGAATGAAAAAGGGATTCATGGTGCTATTGTGAAGATAGATAATTTTATACGAAGAATACCGTTCTCATTCCATTTTTAACACCTTCCTTACTATGATGGAGGAGTTAATCTATCAAGGGTGAGTTAACTGCAGTAGCTCTCTTACGAAGAACTCCATACACGTATTTGAGTTAAAGAACTCGCGGTTGCTTTGTGGGTTACTTCTATTTCTTTAGGTGTTAAACTCATCAGTTTTTATTAAATTCTAAATCGGCGTTAATTAAACGTGAGTTTAACTAGATTTGATAAAAATTGAACAACCTCACGAAGCATATATAACTTTAGAGTGTGGATAACAGTTTTGTTAGCTTGATATAAGTTATAAATTCGGCTCATAACTAGATCTATTCGTAAATAAAGCAAGGAGTGATAATTTTAATCTATATATAAATTCTTATTGTAGAATCAAAGTGCACAAAGAAGTGATTTAAGATGTTTTGAATAAATTGTAAATGAATGAAATTATTATCCACACTCTGACTTTAGGTACTTACCGCTTTCACCCCGCTTTTATCCTAAGCTATCCCTTTACATTATGAAAAAGACCCTTCATTAAATTAAACGTTTTACTTTATACTAAGCCAACCTCTAAAGGCAAAGAGTAACCTGGAAGTTATACTTAGTCAGACCCTGAAGGTCAAGGGTAAACACGGGACAGTTCACAACGCATATAACTCTGTGAAATAGTAGGAATCATATGTCAGATAGTGTTGTTACATATATATACTACATTACTTTGACCTTTAAGGACTAACCAAGTATAAAACACTGACTAAAATATGTTTGACGAGTGTAATAGTAATATTTTTTATAGAGAGAACTCGCAAATTTGAATTGTTTAGTTTACCTTTTTCTCCTTAATATTACTGCTATTATTAAAAAGACAGCGAAAATTATGATAACGTTTTCGAAACCGATTCCGTTACGACTTTCGCTCTCTCCAAGCTCCTTAGTTGAGTGGGTCATATTGACTGAGCTAGAAGATGTACAACTCAGATTCGCTGTTATGTTCTTGTTAACGAAAAGGCTAACGCATTTTCCGTCTTCGTTCAAGTAAACCTCCTCAGGGAAAGGTAAGTAAAATACTCTCCCCTTCACGCCATCGACCTCAGTACAATTGTGGAAACATAATAAGATCTCCTTTTTGGGAAAGAATGAGTAGTTGAAATAGGAGAAAGGGTTGATTACTCCAAAACACTTTGTGCAATTAACAAAAGGCTTTCCGTTGACTAACCACAGGCTACCCCTGGGGAAAGTATACACTGTGTTATTGACTATTACCACACTGAAGTTATACAGTTGTTTAACTCCTCCGTGCCCGTAGACTACCCACGCCTTTCCGTCATAGTAATATGTACAACCGCAGAATGCACTCTCTCCAGTATTTGGGTAACCACTGTAAGCTATTGGGGGGACGTACCACCTCCCGTCGTATTTGTAGAACTCCTCAATGGAGACGTTAAAGCCTTTACCTAGATATGCTGTTTCTCCACAAGCGTAACCTACAACGACAGTCCCTGTACTGTAACCGTTATAGATGACGTCAATGAACTTCCCCACCAGTACGCAGGTATAGTTTTCAGTTACACTCCCGTTAGAGATGTAAAAGTCAATTATAAGCTTGCAACTTGTGTTGCTCCAGGCTGTAGTTATGTTGAAAGTAGTCCCTTCTAAGTAGGTAAAAGTGTGTATGTGGTAAGAGCCGTCGTAATATAAGCTGGTCTGCCACGCTATCTCGTAGCCGTGCCTCAAGTGTAGGTAAGGCTGTATTACGTTCTGAACGAAAATGCTTGTCCCGTTAAAGTTTAGGCATACGTTCTGCTGTATAGACACCCAGTACAAGGAATTCACTGACAAGTTGTAGAGGCTAACAATGGCTTGTATACCGTTAGTTTCAACGTAACCAAACTCATAGCCGTAAGAGTAGCCTTGCGGAATAAGTGCAAGGGAAAGGAAGAGAAATAATAATGTTATAATGATAAGTCTGACCATCTACATTATAGATTTATACCTAGATTTTAAAATTGTCCATATTATAAATATTATTTCCCAATAATATTGGCTCGGGTAAGTTGTTAGTAATTGTAACGTTCACTATGTATGCTTGCTCACTAATACCTTCAGCTTCTGCAACACCAGTAGCGTTAATGTCAGACAGTTAATGAAACTGCGCCAGTTACGTGGGATTTCGGAGGGGTAGTGGTAGGAGGTGTAGTAGTGGGTGATGGAGAAGTGGTGAGCGGTGCTTTTGTAGATGTTGAGTGGGTTGTTGAATGGTATATTAGAAATATCCCAAGTATAGCACCAACTACTATTACCGCTATTACGCCTATTATAATAGATATTTTATTCATTAATAATGATAATTAAAGATGGTTTAAAAGTTTTTCGATTTAACATTTTAGATCCATTAATTTATCCAAGGAATTAATTTTATTATAAACTGTATTTAGTTAAGTTTACTTTTTCTTCTCAATAATAGTTTAACGAATTCCTCACCATAAAAATTATGATATTTATTCATGAATTAATAAATACCTTTAATTTTACTTTTTAGTGCTTATTAGAAAAGATTTTCAGTTAGTAAGGGAATTTTTCTTATATAGTTTTAACAGAGTACGCTCTAGTGCACCGATCCTATTCGATATTCGTTAGCGAAATTATTAGCATAAATGGAAATATCTTTTTTAACTGATAATTGACATCGCTACAGCGGTGGTAAGGGAATTAGAGGGTGATTAAGTACTACCTCTTGGAAGTTATAGGTATTACGATTTAAGCTAGATAGAGAACGCTATTGAATAATGATTATTTTAGGGGAGTACAAATATATTATCTTCTGACATAACATTATATAAATTATCAAATAAGATGACTGCAGAAAATCAATCTCAGTATAATCCTTGGGCAGATTCAGTCTACATTGCATATTGGAACAATAGAGAATTATAGAAAAGAGAGGTATTCATGAATTATCGCATTATGAAAGAGCATTTGACAACTAAAATCACAATATTTTCTCTATTTATAGAAACAAAGCAAATTCACAAAGAAAGCTTGAATTAATCTAATCACTTGCTTTTCAACTTTGAGATCAAAGAAATTGAATTTTTTGATATAAAAAATAGAGGTATCTTAAAGAGTTTAAAAAGAAAATTTAAATTGGAACTGCTCTCCTATCTAAAATACCTATATTCAGTAATTCAGCTATAGATGTAGAATTCTCATGTGATGCATGGGCAGGGCTTCCACTATTGCTGATTCTTTTAATTATTATATAAATGTTAGTATCCACGCTTACATTATGCAACTTTAATTCTATCCAACTATGTATGTAAGTAGTTGCCTCAAAAGGCCCGTGAGCAATTACAGTAAAGTATTGCGAAGATCCGACTCCCGTAACCTCTAATATGTTACCTCCACAGTAAAGACTAAATGTAATATTAATCACAGAGCACCCATAATAGTAACTACCTAAATAATGATTGGTAACTCCAATACCACATGGACCAACTAGGCATATATACTGGATATAAGACGCTAAGTAAGGTACCAGCGTAATGTTAGCATTACCCATGCAACAGTAATCTACATATAATAACTTCATAGGGGTTGCAGACTGCGGTATTAGGAAGCTTACGTAACCGCAAATTACTTCACCGCTTGTTAAAGACTGTTCAGATAGGAAGCAGTTGTAAGGAATTAGGTCACAGTCTCTATTTAGAGTATAGTTTCCTTCAGTAGTAACTAATATAAAGTCGTTTGCACACAAGCCCATTTTACCGGGACCGAAGTATTTCATTTGAATTTTATACACTACATATTTCATGTTGTTATTACTCTGCCTGCAGGCCGATGCGTGATCTAAAGTGTAGTTCAACACTGTAAAGGATAGGAGATGCGCTACCGATAGTCTGATCGTAATATTTAAGTCTCCTATATAGCTTTCATTAGGGTACTGAAAGGTTATCCTGAAGTAGCCTGTAGCGCAACTAGGTATTATCAAATTGCTTGCATTAGAACTAATTATCCTGAAATACGAGGGAGACACTCCTACAATACTTGAAATGTTTAAAGGTATTGAACATCCATTGTGGAACGAGTACGTAAAAGTACATTCTTCTCCGGAGAACTTAAAAGTATTAATACAAATGCCTGGAGAGTAATATGGGATCTTCGTTTGAAAGTTTATGTAGACATGTGCTATGTAAATAAGGTTTTTAACTGGCTGAGACACTGGGACAAAGAACAGCGTTTGGCCTGAGAAATCCTTATACACTATCTTTGTAGGAACTGCGCTTTCTGGGACCTTAAATACTAACATACCGTGGACTGAAACGCCCTTAGTTATTGTAGTAGCATTTAACATGTATTCGGAAAGATCGTAAATATAGGATGGTAATACTCTATTGCAAGAATAACAGTTCCGGAAAGTTCCGTCACTTGTTAAAATGTAGAAATCGAATGGCTTTAGGTCGAAGCTATTTCCTGAAAAGTATGAGACTGAAACGTTAGCTAAGAAGTACTTATAGCCTTCAACATTGCATAACTTTGTGAGCGGAGCAGCATTAATTAAACAGCCGGTTAGCTCGACTGAGACGTTAGTCCTGTCAAGTAAAGTTACATACAAGTTACAGTAATAACTTAAGGTGTTTGAAGTCGGTATTATCTCCAAGGTAGCAGTTTCGGTTCCTCCAGGATTTAAGTACGTCGGTTTAAGGTAAACTTTGAAGTGAGACTGGTTTGTTACTGCAGAAAATACTTCTACTGGGATTGATGAGTGATTTGAGTATACTGTTATAGTCGTAATCTCTTTTCCACTTAAAAATAATGTACTATGGCTAGTGGTAGACGCAAATAACTCTGTGTCATTAGAAAGCTCATGTAATTTGATTACTGATATTGCCTTATAAGGCGTTGGGAAAGGAGTTGATACGTGAACTAAAAGTGTAGAGTTTGAGAACACTATACATTCTGGTACGGATCCCTTAGGTATGATGAACGGAATTGTAATATTTATCTTGTTACCAGGTAAAAGTTTATAAGAGAAGCGCGAAGAATACGTTGAAAATCCTTTAGGAGAGCATAGTAAGCTCGATGTCTTTAATTGGAACTCATTCTGGTTTACTGTAATAGCACTAGGTAGGTTATTGGTAACTGAAACGTTAACAATGTAAGCCTGCTCATTAATCCCTTGATATTCTGCGACTCCTGTAGCGTTAATGTCTGAGACTGTCAATGAGACTTCAGAAGTTACATGAGAGGTAGTAGAGGAAGAAGTTGGTGTAGGAGTAGTGCTATGCGACGTAGTAGGCGAAGTTGATGGATGATATATTAAAAATATTCCTAATATAGCACCAACTACAATTATTGCTAACACGCCTATAATAATAGGTAATTTATTCATGGATAAGGATATCAGAAATGCTTAAAAAGTTTTTCTATTCAGCAATTTTTAGACTCTATTAATTTGTACAAAAAAATAAAATGAGTTAACACTCCTAATCATTACTTTCCGTCTCACCGAAAAGAGTATTATGCAGTAGTTTAATGAAATTCCTTTACTATTAAAAAAATAATGATATTTACTCACAAATTAATAAATACTTTTAATTTTACCTCTTAGTCTTATGGCTTGCTAGAAAGAATTTTTCCATTTAATAAGACGTATTTCTTATATATTTTTAACGTTACGTTGTACTTGATTAGACCTTAAAGGTCAAGGTAATGCGATGTATATATAACAATACTGTATGAGCATATGATTCCTAGTGTTTCATAGAGTAGGTGCGTTATTAATGCCCAATGGTTTGCCCTTGACCTTCATAGTTTGACTAAGTATAAACTAAATCCCATTCGTTACCGTTTAATGTTTTCATGTTACTGTTGGCTTCACTACATATTTCTAGAGAGCTGTTTTCTAACTTCTCGATCTAAACTTGGAAAATCTCTTAAACATTCCTCTTTAATATTTTCTCATGTCTATTACAAGGAGTTTAGTCGATTATCTCAATAAGTTAAGGAGGGAAAACGGAGTACCTCCTGTCAATTACGCTAATACTGGTACGGCAAATTTAAGGGTAAACTACATGTTGAAGGAAAGGCTTTTCAGCCACTACGACAGGGATGGGAGACCTCCCACTTATTACTTCACATCCACCGGGAACTACTACGGGGCTGAGGAGTCCATAGGGTTCACCAGCTCAAATCTGCCTTACTTTAAGGACGGTGTAGTAGCGTTGAAAAGCGCTAAGCAACTTATTTATAATATGGTATATAAGGATGAGGATAGCGACTGGGGGCATAGGGATTCCGTCTTGGATCCTTGTTTCAATTACGCTGACGTCTCTATAGCTTGGGACGAGAGGTATCTCTTCCTCGATATTATAATGGTTGCGGACTGGATAAACTGGGAGAACTCTCCTAAATATACTAACGGAATTTTTTCGATGAAGGGAAAAGTTAACGTCATGATACCGGATAAAGTCCTTATCTTTTATGATGAACCCAGCCCTTCCTATACGCAAAGGAGGAGTTACGATTACGGTAAGCTAATAGCTGGAGTTCTTCCTAAAGATTATTACTTTGAAGGTGTAAGCACAATTACTGCAAGCAAGTGGAGGATGGACGGAGTCATCGACGTAGAGTTCCCTTTGAAGATAGAGAAGGGGATTTACACTATAGTGGTTACTGCTAAAGACCCTAGAGGAATAACCTGGAGTCCTAAAGTCCAGAAGTCCCGTATAGGAATGTGCAATATACTAACTTATTCAATAAAAGGATTCTAATAAGGACACTACTAATCCTATAATGCGTCAGCGCTTTGTTGTGTACTTCTATTTTCTTACTCGTTAATCTAATTAATTTTTCTTAAATTCAAAATCAGACGTTGTGTTAAAGATAAGTTTTACGTAAATTTTGATAAAAATTGAAGTATTCCACAAAGCGATGTATCGGTTAAATACTTAAATTTGCTTAGATATTAAGCTATATATTTTCATTATAATTTTGAATCCAGCGTTAATTTGAAATTAAGTTTAACGTCAACTTATATAAAAAAGGAGGGTATGGAATAGTGTACCGAAAATTTCTTGGGCCTTTAATAGCATTCGATAGGAGTAGTGCAGAACAAATAATAAAATATAGCGTAAGATACTTAGGAGCAAAGATGATAATAACTACTGAAGATAAATGGGACTTCTTAACGAGCCTCGGAGGGAGGAAACTCTATGAATGTTTTAGGATGAGAAAAGGAGATAAGGTAAATGAGGACGGATCTTTTATACGGTATTTTCAGATGGACTTTCGGTTAAATTCAGACAGCTTGTCGTAAAACGGTTTTCAATGTTTTCCGTTATTAATTAAATGCAAACTTAAATTTTCCTTGTTATGGGAGGAAGAATTTTTATATGTAAAGGTGAAATTGAAGGAAAATCGTTCACCATTTCTCGAAGTATTTTTAAGTTATATGTATTATAAACCTTGATGAAGAAGTATTTAATCATGATGCCTTTCACCTCATATAAAATTTCCTCTTACATTAACTGCATTAAACACCACTTTGATGAACAAACAGCCCATTCTATAGCATTTCTCCTTTCTTTAAAGTTAAAGGAGAACATTGAAGGATTTTATGTTGCGGACGGTGGAGTTTACTATATGGACTTCATAAACGTACCTGTTGAAGAAAACTGCTCGGAAATAATTAAGATCGCGAAAGGCTACAGTCCTAAGGAGGTAAAGAGCTTTGCCTCTAAAGTATTTTTAGAGGCTAAGTATAAGAGGTACGTGAACTACAATGAGAAGGAAGCTGAACTGAGGAAAATAGTCTTCGGCTAATTCCACAAGTAGATTCGTTTACTACAACTATTTATTTTATATACTTCTTTTTCCTTTTTCCCTTATGAAAGTCGTTTGTCCAGTCTGCAACAGGCTTTTTGAAGCTGAGTGTTCACCATATAAGGAAATGTACAACGGCATTATTTACTACTTCGATACTGAAATATGCCAATTAACTTTCAGACAGAACCCCGAAAGGTTTGTTTATCACTGTGATAAGCAATAAAAGGGATTCACGATCTCTTGTATTGTAATGCTGCAGAACATGAGAAATTTCGTCAGGGAATATTAAGCCCAATAACCTTTTTTTACGTCTTCTAATTTAGTAGCCAAAGCTATTTGGAAGTATCTGAATACCTCTAGTGTAAAGGCTACTGCGTCCTGATCGCTCATGTTCTGTATTCTATTGAATATCTCGTTTACAAGCCTTGTTAGGTCGTTAAATGTTTGTTTTTCCATTTCATATTTTGTTAAGTCTAGGATTGACTTTATGTCCTCCTTGCTCTTAGCAGTCTTAAGTGCTTCATACATCTTCATTACTGGACCCCTACCGCCGTGAAATAATGCATCTTCAGGGAACCTTAACCACCTTGCGTAAAGTGAAGCAACCTTTTTTGCTTCTATTTGCATCGGTGATGACATAAGCTATTCTTTCTTTCTCCGGGTTATAAAGGTTTATGAGAAGTGTTACTTTGACAGCGTTGTCCTGTTTAGTTTGTAAGTATCGCTAGACCGAATTTCTCCTTTATGTGTTCAAGCTTATATGAAGGGGCCGGAACGTTGTGTATAACAAAAGTATTACCATAAAAGGTTTCAATAACCCAGTCGCCTAAGTGCACGTAAGCCGCTATACCCTTTTTCGAACTTTCATTGACTACTTTTATTGACCTCACTTCACTCCAAGGGACTACTAAGTCTCCTTTAGGTAATTTCCTTTTAGCCTTCTTACCCAGAATCGATGGCATTATTATTAATAATAATGCAGTCACAGTTACAACGAGTATGGGTGATTTTAGGAACCTAAAAATAAAGAAGCATGTCATGATAGAAATAAGAAGACTAATCAAAAGGTTACGAACTGAAAGGCTAGCATAAATAGTATAAAATAGGTTCCTCATTTTTTACTTTATAAATCCCAGTACTGTTGGATACATATAACCACTTACCGCCATAAGTTATTCAGAATATTCTTTTTCTTCAAGGTTATCAGCATAATCACTCATAAGATGTTCTATCCATTTCACAAATGAGAATTCTAAGAACCGCTTAATATAGTTTATATCCAGGGGATTTTTGTCCCAATGGGTACTCCTTATCTGGTAAACATACAAAATTGACAATTTACTTAAGATTATAAAGACTTTAAGACCGACGTAATGTGCCAAAGCAAGTGTTCAGCCTCGACCGGTACAGACGTGAACATTCCTCTTTTCTCTACTCCTGCCATTATATTTACATTCCTACCGCTAACTGAAGATACTATAAATGAGTACTTTATCCTCTCCCTTTGCTCATCCAATGAATAAACAAGCCCTTCATTAGAATTTGACACGTGAAGGTTGTACTTTTGTAAAGCTTCGCCCACTTTTACGTTTTCGGTAGTATCATAGGGATAAAGGAAGGCAACTCGGAGTAGTTCCTCTTTCAAATAAATGAAAATGCCAGGTTAAAGGTATAAAGAACTCCGGTTTAGTTAATATTACGTGTAGTTGTGGGGAATAACTAAGCCTTTCATTAACCCACATTACTCTTCACCATTAATAACTCAGCATTGTTGAGTATTTCAATAGGAGTTAAGCTGAGTTCTTATTAATATTACCATATATTAGCGACTCCCCTCGAAAGATATTTTAGCCACTAGGTAGATATCGTATTGTGTCTACCGTTTATAGTATACGCATACCTAAAAAACTTAAGGAATTAATGGATTCCGTAAACGTGGATTGGCAAAAGGAGATAAGTAAGTTTATTGAAGAGAAAGTAAGAGAGGAACTAATAAATAAGTATGTTGAGGAAAGCGTTGAAAACTTAAAAAAGATGAAGGTAATAGAAAACTCCGAGCTAATCAGAGAGGACAGAGAAGGTTGATATTCATCCGCGATAGCCTCATTAGGGATAATTTACAGATAAAACGCACAAATAATAAAAACAACGCTAGCAAAAGGTTTGGATTTAGCATTTGCCGAAATAGCATGGAAAAGGATAGTCCTATTCGGAGATAATAAGGAAGTTATATTAAAACAATTAAGTAATGCAATTAGCTTTATTGAAAATACTTGCGATGTAATTAGTCTAAAGGATCTTATGGCTGACGCTGGCAATAAATGAAAAACTACCTTTTTATGATTCAGCATTCCTTTATCTTACATTGAGAGAAAAATCTAAGCTTTTAACTACAGATCTGAAATTTTTTAATAGAGTTAGCGACGAGCTTAAGAAATACATAACCGTACCACAGTAATACGAAGTTGGAGTCAAATCAGAACTGAAGAAATGAAAATCTGCTGTACACAAAAATTAGATATAAACAAATTTACGATAAATCGGAAAATTTGCCCAAGAGCTTCTCTACCTCTTCTAAGATCAAGAGAATATCACTTTTTGCCGACTCATCACTTGGATAGGGACTTAGTATTCCCTCTTTATCCGGCCCGTTATATTGGTATTGATGGATTAATAGTGCGACGCTCGTATAAAGGTTTATTTCACCACCTATGACTTGTGATACAAGCTTAATTGTTGTAGTAGGCATTATAGCAATTATCCAATCAACTTTGTCTACCTTCTTCCCTCCTTTTATCTTAACTATCCCAGTAAATATAGACTGTAGTTTATCCCTATAATCTACAGCATATGCAGCAACTAATGCTTTCCACGCTTGATAAGCCTTTCCTGCAGCGTTTCTAATTAATCCTTCGTCAAGGAAACGTTTAGCCAACTCAGCCTCATACTTAGCCTCTAAAAGTCTAGTCTTCTTATATCCTGACATGTCAAACCAAGGCTTTGGCAACTCCTGCATAATTTTTACTTTTCTTCAAGGAATATAAATTCACATTAAAGCATTGTCTTCTCCCTGTAGTTAGCGATAATCTGGTATGAATTATAAAAAGATTTTAAACTTTCCAGAAAATATGCTCGTATGAAAGTTCACGAGATTAAATTACGTTTTGTCAAATCCTTCCTCATAGAAGGAAAGGAGGATATATTGGTAGATGCTGGGACTCCGGGGAGTGGTAAAATGATAATCTCGAAATTGAAGGAGATGGGAAAGGATCCTAACAAGATATCGTATGTGATCTTTACTCATTCTCACATAGACCATATAGGCGGTGCATCAGAACTGGGAGAAAAGGAATTCTTTATCTACAGGAACGGACTTACCTATTTAAGAGAAGGTAAAGTTAGGAAGCCCCAAGTTCATTCTCCTCTCTTATCCATCCTGTTTAAGGTCGCTTCTCCTTTCTTAATGAAGCCGTTTAAAGGAGTTGAGGGAAAGGAGATAAAGGAGGGAGAATTCTTCCCTGGAGTTGAGATAATTTACACTCCCGGTCACACTGACGACTCTATCTCAATTTATCTTCCTGAAATTAACTCTATAATCGTTGGGGACACACTAATGGGAGGATTAAAATCACCTTCAATTTACGAGAATTATGAGGAGTTGCAGAAGAGCATAGAGAAGATTAAAGAACTGAAACCTAAAAGTATTTATGTATCTCACGGTAAAAGCGTTACTTAGAGTCCTCCTTTACAGAATATACATACTCTCCATTCTCCTTACGTAATGCAATATATCCTTCTTTCATTAATTTTTGAACAGCCCTATAAGCTGTAGACTTAGGTAATCCAGTTACTTTGACTACCTCTGAAAGGTTTTTTGCACCTTGTTTTATTGCGTCTAAAACTTTAGTATCTCTTTCACTAAGCCCTTCAGTTACTACCACGTCAGTTTGTACTTTCTTGTTCCTCCTGTCCAGTAAATCCTTGGTTACGAAAAATGCAATAATACCTAGGGAGACGTCAAATGCAATGAGAATCCAATTCATAATATCATCTACTCGTTTCAATATTTATCTTTTATGATCTTAAGGAAAGAGGGAAAAAGAAGGGGTGGTAAAAAATAACTAATACCTTATTTATAATACACTGCAATTATAGGGCTGTTGTAGCTTATTATCTCCGGGTTAGGCAGAACTGTGTAATAGACTGTTATGTATACATTATAAGATCCTGAATTCAGATAGACTGTAACATTTGAAGGGCAGTATATATATTCTCCGTCAAATATGTGGTATGTCATTTGTGCAGTACCATTCTGCATTCCTATTGTTATATTAAACCAACCAAATACGTTTTGAATTACAGAATTATTTACAATCTTTATTATATACACTCCGCTGTGGTAAACGTTAATTACTGCAGTTGAAGAGTAACTTCCGCTCTCGTTAGGATATATTGTACCTAAGTTTATGTTTGTTGAGTAAACTACTGCAGGATTACTGTTTACTGAAAATTGAAGGTTTGCTAAATATCCCGTTAGATCTTCTAGTCCGAACGCTGTACCTGCTACTAACAGCCCTACCAGCAGTGCTATGAGGACGTTTTTCTTTATCATTATAATAAATTAGAAAGCAGTTCCTTAAAAGGTAATGAGTTTGTCCGTTCAAAAGTCTTTTTAAAGTTTTTTATAATGAAACTAGCGGAATCCCGCTAAACTTTACGAAGAATTTTAACTAGGAGGAGTTCCACTCACCTCATTAAGGAAAGACTTAAAAATTGAGTTTCTTGAGAGCGAAATTCCCTTTTGAGGAACGCTTCCTCCTTAACTGTTATGTTTGAGAAAATTAGTTATTATAAAAAGGCGTACTCGAACTGGATTTCAGTAGTGCTAGCAAAATTGAGAAAAGAAAAAATGATTAAAGCGAAACTGAGACATGACGGAGAAGGAATCTGTACTTCACCTTGTATTGCAGCAATTCCTTATCTTTTAGCCAAAGGCTTTGATGTATCAAAATTTCACTTTAAAGACGGAAAGCTGTATTACGAGAATAATGAGATAATTCAAGATTCTTGGTTGCTTGCCATTTTGTCAGCCTGCGGTTTCGTTAAGGCGGATGGCATATTTTACAATAATAGATACAATGTCAAGTTTAAAGTAGTCCTGCTTTCGGTTTTTGAAGTTTTTTGCCTTAAATCTTACAACGTGGAGGTTAATGGAAGGGAAGTAGTTGACGTAGGAGCAAATATTGGGGATTCAACATTATGGTTTGCACTGAAAGGGGCTAAGCACGTATATTCCTTTGAGCCACTACCGAGCGTGTATTCTCTCGCTGTAGAGAATATTAAATTAAACAACATAGAAGACAAGGTTACATTAATTAATGCCGCAGTAGGATCAAAGGACGGAGAAATAGCAGTATCGTCTAACGTAAAGCTTGAGGAATCCTTAACGTATACCTCTGTTGGTAAGGGAAACGTTAAAGTCCCAGTATATTCGCTCGAGAGGATAAGTGAAATGATTAATGATCCTTACCTACTAAAGATGGATTGCGAAGGATGTGAGGCAGACATAATACTAAATTCTCAATTAGACTTCGAGAAAATAGTGTTTGAAGCTCACGAAAGGAAAACCGGAATAAAGAATAAGAAGTTAATATCTAAGTTGGAAGGAGAAAAGTACAGATGTGAAAGAAGAGAAAAAACTGCAAAAGGAGTTGAAGTCTTCTATTGCGAGAAAACAGTATAAGGCGATATCATTTTTATATTCCCTGTCTAATAGATAATCATGGAAGTTGCAGTATACTGCGGGAAAATATATAGCTGGACTAATGAGGTCTGTAATCACTCGGGCTATACAGTGCTAGATTATAACTCAGTGAAAGATTGGGTAAACTCTCACGGTGAAGGAGATTACCTAATTTTCGGCACTGACGTCATGCCTTATTCGTTATACGACTATCCTAAAAGACCAATAAGCGAAACTTTAATCTTCAAATTCATGGAAAGGGGAGGTACAGTAATTTGGGCTGGAGATATTCCATTTTATTATGTTGACAAAGAAGGGAAAAAGGAGGAAATTTTCAAAAACGCGAATCCTTTCCCTTTTATTCCTCAAAACTTTGAACACAGACCGGTGTCTAACACTAGTGAAAATACTATCGTTGGAGAAATGCTGGAGTATGAACACAAGGACTCTTGGAGACCTGTGGGAATTCATCCTTTATTAATTCCAATAAGTAAGGTTTCTGAAAACTCGTACTCTACTTGGATTTACAAGCACGGTAAAGGTAAGTTCGTCAGAGTTTACGACTCCCCTTACGTTAACGCAAAATATGTATTAAGCTTACCGGAAAGGTTATCTAAACTGGGCATAGGAATTAGAATAAGGAACTTCAGGAGGTTTAGTGACTTTAAAATGGTCTTGCCTAAAATTAAAATTGGAGTAATAATAGGCAAAAATAACGTTGGAAAGACTTCAATCTTAGAGGCTTTGGCGATGCTAGGGAATAATGCGGATAAGATAAAGAAGTTTAGAGGAAAAATAACTGATGGATTTTCTGAAACTGAACTCTTCTTGAACTATGAATACTATAAAAGCAAGTTTTCCGACTCTAAGGTAGAAAACGATCTCATTGCTAACGTTATATTAATATACTCCCACCTTACTGACGAGGTGCCGGAAGTCAGCTCCTCGTTACTGAAGAAAGTTACTGACTTGTTGAGTTATTTTGATCCAAACATATTTTACGTATATAATTCTCCCAGCGGAATTAGAGTTCTATTCAAGGATAAAACAGACATTTCAATTAACGAATTAGGCTACGGATATAGGAGTTTGATAAATTTCGTAATCTCTTACTTAGTTTACCAACCTAAGATTATATTAATTGACGACTTAGAGGGTTTTGCCTTCCATCCAGAACTTCTTAAAGCATTTTACGATTTCCTTTTAAAGCTCGACGCAGAACTAATACTGATTACAACCCAGAGCAGTGACGTTTATTATTACCTAGCTAGTAAAAACTCCGACGATGTTAGGTTCATTTTGATTAACGAGAATTACGAGGTATTGACTTCTGAAGAGGCTCTTAATATTGCAGAGTACGAGGATTTAAGGTATAGGGTATTAAAGGGCTCTGGTGGGTCACACTGAAGTTAAATAGTGGCAAATTTGACATTGAGATTATACTTGGAGATGGTAAGTATGATAGACAAATTGTTAGAGAAACACTAGAGAAAAATAAGGGTAAATATTGTGAAATATCAATATTCATACCAGAAAGCGGTATTAGTGGCAAAGGAGTGGTTAGCAATCCTGGTATTGATGGTGTTTTTAAATTTATTAAACTAGACGTAAAATTTTCCTTAAACTATATTGTAATTATAGATAAGGAGCATTGTAACTCTTTAGATTATGAGAAGTGTATCAACCAAGGTGCATGTAAATACGGCATTAGCATTAGTAGTTTAGAAAAACTTACTACCGATTATGATGTATATAAAGTATCTTGTGAAATAGCGCAGAAGAGATTTTACATTTATTTCGTTTTTATGGGATTCTATTGTTGTATTGAAGATTTTATTTTAAAAATTTGTAAAAATTCTATAGAAAAATATGAGGGAATAGGATGCTGTGAGAAGTACAAAACGCTTTACAAGAGACTATCAAAAGATGATAGAGAGAAGTGTATAAATAAGGCTGAGGACGAATTGTTTGAGAAAATTATAAAGCGAATTCTGGAAAATTTCCAACACTAGAATCGATATGCACATTTTCAATGATATTAAATCCTTAGGAAACGGGTTTATTCAGAAGAATAAATGGCTTCATAGACTTATTAAAAGCATCATTAGGAGTGCTTGATCAAGATATTATAAATAAGGTTGACATATTAATAAACACGTGGATTAAACAAAATACTTAACAACGCATATAACGTTAAAAATTTTATTCTACCATTCCTATTAAATACAAATTGGATACATTCTCACCAAATTCTAGCTATTATTGGTATCACCTTCCAGACTTTCTACTGCGGCCCTAAATAACCCTTGGAGATAACCGATTGCGTGAATCCTCCCCAGCACTGAATAACCCGGGACGGACATGGTATCTCCTAATAATGTGGGAGTGTGATCTACCCTAAATGGACCGTAAAAGCCGTGCCTTACGTACTCCCTCATTGCCTCAAATTGCCTCGTAACACCTTCGTCAATGAACACCTCCTCAAACCTACTTTTATTACCAACAACCTCCCTAAAGTGCACAAAGAATATCCTCTTCTTCTCTAGAAAGTGCCTAACTACCGAGACTAAATCGCCAGCCATTAATGAAAAGATCGAGTGGTCAAAAGTTATACCATTATATTCACTGGGAAATTCCTCAATCAGCTTATCAAAAGCCCCAACAGTATTCATTATCCTAGCAACGCCGTTAATTTCATCCAAAGGAGGGTCATCGGGATGAATCGCCAACCTAACGTTAGCCTCCTCAGCTATAGGTAAAATAAAACTCAGGAAATCCTTCAAATTCCTCCACAGTGTAGCCTTATCAATTTTCCCCAATCTCGGAGGTGAATCTTTCAAATCCTCCTCATAAAAGCCCGAGGTGAGTGCACCTCCCCTACCTTGTAGAGCAGTCCTAGTCCTTAACCAACCGTCCGGCATCCAATTATAACACCAAACTTGTATCCCCAACTTACCCATGTTCTCTATCAACCTAGCCACACTTTCTAACTGTTCCTCCTTTCCCGGCAAGCCATACATTATCTTATCCATTGGAGGATTATCCTCAATTACAGTAAGCTTAAACCCAGCGTCCTCAACCATCCTTTTATAATTAGAGAGTGGGACGTAATCCCAAGGGTCGTAAGCCCTCCACTGCCTCCAATCAGGGTACCACCTTGGGAGTATTCCAGTAGCCTCGTCTACACCAATCTGTTTTAAAATACTCCAGAAGGGTGTAGGAGA